>DATMIH010000180.1:0-4279 GCA_035554595.1 Solirubrobacterales bacterium | reverse complement strand
CCACGCCGGACAGTCGCGCCGGGGAGCGCAGTCAAAGGCCCCGACGCAGCCGTAGCTCAGGCCAGAGCCCAGATAAGCGCTGGTCGGAGGTTGGGCCCGCCCCGCGGAAGCTGACACCGCCGGGGCGGGCCCACTTCTTTTGGGGAGGAGCCCCCTCTTTTTGGTCAAAATGATCTTGATCGATGAGTGTCTGACTGCTATACCGTCCTGCTTATGGGAAGGCCAGTACTCTTGTCCGGAGGAGAGACCGCATGCTGAACGACTCAGACCGCACCCGCTCCTGCGCGACCGAAATGGTCTGCCGCGATTGCGGCCGCACCTACCCGCTGCTCGACACGGCTTTCAGGTGCCACGGCTGTGGCAACGGGCTCGACATCGAGTACGACTACGAGCTGGCCAAAAAGCGCTTGGGCGAGATTCCGCCGGCCGAGCGCGAGATCAACATCTGGCGCTTCGAGGAGCTATTGCCGATTGTCGACGCTCGCGCCCAGGCTCGGGTCGGCCGCTACAGCGGCCGCACGCCGCTGATCCACGCCGACCGCCTCGGCGCCGAGCTCGGTCTCAAGAAGCTCTACCTGAAGGACGACAGCACCCAGCGTCCCAGCCTCTCCTACAAGGACCGGGTGGTCTCGATGGCCGTCGCCCGTCTGCTTGAGCTGGGCAAGGACGAGATCGGCTGTGTCTCGACCGGCAACGTTGGCACCTCCGTTTCCTCGCTCGCTGCCAAGGCCGGCGTCGCCGCATATGTCTTCTACCCATCGAACATGGAGCGCGGCAAGGCGCGGGCCTGTCGCGCCCTGGGCGCCGCTGTTATCCAGCTCGACGGCAACTACGACCAGGCCAACCGCGCCTGTCGTGAGCTGGCACTGGCCAGCGGCATGCAGTTCACCAACATCACCCTGCGCCCGTTCTACGCCGAGGGGGCGAAGACCGAGGCCTACGAGGTGGTCGAGCAGCTCGAGTGGGTCTCGCCCGACCACTTCGTCATCCCGGCCGCCGGCGGCACGCTCTCCTCGCGGGTGCACAAGGGGCTGAACGAGCTCGAGCTGGTCGGCTTGGCCGAGACCTCGGGTACCAAGATCAACGTCGCCCAGGCCGGAGGCTGCGACCCAATCGCGACCGCGATCCTCGCGGGCGCGGACGAGGTCGAGCCCCAGACGCCAAACACTGCCGCTCACTCGATCGCGATCGGTGCCCCCGGGGATGGGCCGCTGGTCGTCGACGCGGTGAAATCGCGCGGTGGTTCGGCCGCCTCGGTGACGGACCAGGAGATCTTCGAGGGAATCGACCTGCTGGGTGCCACCGAGGGCATCCTCACCGAGCCCGCAGGCGGCACCACGGTCGCCTGTACGGCAAAGCTCGCCAACGAAGGCAAGCTCGGCCCCGACGACACCGTCGTCGCGATCATCAGCGGTAACGGCTACAAGACGCTCGACGAGCACCCCGACAAGGCCTGGCCCGAAGGCGTCGCCTGCGAGGTCGAGGCGATGGGCGAGGTTCTCGACGAGCTTCGCCAGCGCGGCGTCGGCGCCACGCTCAGCTGAGCGCCCCGTCACTGCAACGTTTTTTGGCCCTCTCAGGGCCGCAACGCGTTGCACTTGAAGACCACGTTGATTGACGAGTCAGTCAACGGCTATAGTGCCCGCCGATGGCAGGGTCTAACGGCAAGGTCGTCCCGGCGGATTTCCCGCCCCCAGTTGACGCGACCAAGGAGTTCGTCAAGCGCGGTCTCGACTCCGAGGACGAGCGGATCGAGATCGGCGTCGCGATTGTCGGCGGCGGCACCGCCGGCTTGGCCTGCGCCAACCGCCTGCTGCAACTGCTTGGCGAGGACCCCGAGACGATGGAGAAGCTCGGAGAGGTTCCGGTCGCGGTGATCGAGAAGGCGAAGACCTGCGGCGGCCACAACCTCTCTGGCGCCGTAATGCGGCCCGGGCCCCTGGGTGAGCTCTTTCCCGACCTGAGCCGCGAGCAGTGGCGCCAGGAGGGCTTTGCCTTCGGCGAGGTGAAGAAGGAGGCGATCTACGCCCTGCCTAACGGCAAGTCGAAGATCCGCATCCCGCCCCCGCCACCGCAGCGCAACCACGGCAACGAGGTGATCTCGGTCGCCGCGCTCTGCCGCTACATGCAGGCCCAGGCCGAGGAGGCAGGTGCCTACCTGCTGACCGAGACGGCGGCGACCCAGCTGATCGTTGAGGACGGCGCCGTGGTCGGCGTGCGCTCCGGCGACAAGGGACGTGGCAAAGAGGGGGAGGAGCTCGGCAATTTCGAGCCCGGCACCGACATCGGCGCCAAGGCGACGGTGCTCGCCGAGGGCTGCTGGGGCCACCTCACCGACGCCGCCGTGCGCGAGTTCGAGCTCGACGAGGGGCGCGAGCCGCAGGTCTGGGAGCTCGGCGTCAAGGAGGTCTGGAAAGTCGCCAAGCCGCTCGATCGGGTGATCCACACCGTCGCCGGCTGGCCGCTGAAGATCTCCGCCAAGTATCACCAGATCGGCGGCTCCTGGATCTACCCGATGGTCGACGAGAAGACCGGTGAGGATCAGGTCTCGATCGGCTTCGTGCTCGACCTCGACTACGCCGACGCGACCAGCTCCGCCCACGACTTCCTGCAGGAGTTCAAGACCCACCCGATGGTGCGCGAGATCCTCGCCGGCGGCGAGCGGGTCAGCTGGGGCGCCAAGGCGATCCCCGCCGGCGGCTACTGGGCGATGCCGAAGCTCTCGATGCCGGGCGCCGTCCTGGCCGGCGACGCGGCCGGGATGGTCAACCTGGCGGCGCTGAAGGGCGTCCACTACGCGATCACCGCCGGCATGCTGGCGGCGGAGCAGATCTACGCCGCGCTCAAGGACGGCAGCAACGACTTCTCCGGTTACGAGCAGGCGGTCGAGGACTCGGTGATCAAGAAGGACCTCTACGAACAGCGCAACACGCGCCAGCCCTTCCAGAAGGGCCTGCTCAAAGGCGGCCCCGCGGTCACCTCGATGGTCTTCACCAAGGGCCGCTTCCCGGGCGGACGCTGGAAGCTGCACCGCAACGACGCCCAACCGATGTTCATCGGCGACAGCAAGGACGACTACCCCCAGCCCGACGGCGAGCTCACCTTCGACAAGCTCTCCAGCGTCTTCATCACCGGCAACGCCACCCGCGACGACGCCCCCAACCACATCCGCGTCCAAAAGCGCGTCCCCCGCGAGATCGCCGAAACCTGGAAGTGGATGTGCCCCGCCGGCGTCTACGAGATCCCCGACGACGCCCCCGAGACCGGCGACGTCGACGTGATCGTCAACTACACCAACTGCGTCCAGTGCGGCGCAATCACCGCCAAGGGCGGCCGCCTGACGACCCCCGAGGGCGGCGACGGCCCTCTGTACCAGAACACCTGAAGCATCTGGGTCGGGACGGGCGTTCAGCGCCTCACTGCGAGAGCCTCTACGATGATGCCTCTGTGAGTAGTCAGATCAGGTGTTCCAATGGCTGAGCAGCCGCCCCAGGCGTCGGGCGCCCAGGCGGTCCCGCCGGCTCCGGTCCCGTCGGCGAAGTCCGAGGAGAAGGCTGGAGAAGACTCCAAAGTCGGCCAGTTGAAGGTCATCGGCGGCTTGATCGCGCTCGGCTTGGGATTGTTCACGCTGCTCGTCGTTCTTGGGTTGTCGTTGATCAGCAACGTGAGCTCCAATCAGTTCACGCAGCTGGGCACGACCGTGATCGGCGTGGTTGCCTCGATAGTGGGCGCCTACTTTGGAGTGAAGATCGGTAGCGATGGCACGAACAAAGCGCTGGAAGCACAGCGCGAGGAGGCCGCCCGCTCTCAGATCTTTGCCGCCCATCTGCCGCCCGACCTGGCGAAAGAAGCCCTCAAGCTTGCTTTTCCGCCAAATGGCGACGCTCCCGTCGCGTCTCAAGGCAAGGTTAAAAAGCGCAAGAAGTAGATGCCGGAGGAGGGACTCGAACCCCCGACACGCGGATTATGATCGCGCGCGGCTGGTCCCGCTGAATCCCGTGGTTTCCGGGATTTGGCTCTAAGCAGCGGTTCTGGCGAGCGCCGGTTCCCGGGTACTCCCGGCCCGTACGGATTGGCCCGGTCTCACCTTGGACTCACCCTGGGCCTATCAATCAGCTCGGGAGCAGTTCCTCAAGCCGATCGGCTCCGTCGGTGAAATAGCTGGAATGTGTCTGCTTGATGGTCTTCAGCGAATCTGCGCTCAAAAGGACGATGTCCAGCTTGCCCTCGACGCCATTGGCTCGCTCTGCTTCAGCGTAGGCCGCTTGAGCGGCGTCGT
>DATMIH010000179.1:0-6336 GCA_035554595.1 Solirubrobacterales bacterium | reverse complement strand
TGCCGCGGGTCGGCACCGTCCCGCCGCTGGCCGAGACAGAGGAGCGAGCACCGCTCTTCGACCCCGAGGCAACCGTGCTGATCACCGGCGCCACCGGTGGCATCGGCGCTCTCATTGCCCGCCACCTCGTCAGCGAGCACGACGCCCGCCACCTGCTGCTTGCCAGCCGCAGCGGTGAGAAGGCGGATGGGGCGAAGGAGCTGGTCGCAGAGCTAGAGGGTCTCGGCGCAAGTGTCACGATCGCCGCCTGCGACGTCGCCGATAAAGGCCAGCTCGAAGAGCTGCTTGCCGCGATCCCCGACCAGCACCCCCTCGGCGCGGTCATCCACGCCGCCGGCGCCCTCGATGACGGCACGATCGAGTCGCTAGATCCGGGTCAAATCGAGCGCGTCTTTGCGCCGAAGGCAAACGCCGCCTGGCACCTGCACGAGCTGACCAAGGGAGCCGATCTTTCGGCCTTTGTCCTCTTCTCGTCCCTCGCCGGAATCCTTGGCGGCCCCGGCCAGGGCAACTACGCCGCCGCCAACTCCTTCCTCGACGCGCTCGCCATCCAGCGTCAAGGCGAAGGACTGCCAACCAAATCGATCGCCTGGGGCCTCTGGGAGAGCGGCATGGGCGCCAAGCTCGGCGCCGCCGATCTGACCCGGCTCCGGCGCTCGGGCATCGAGCTGCTCTCGAATGAGCGGGGGCTCGAGCTCTTCGACCAGGCGCTTACCGCCGAGACCTCCCTTGCCTTGGCGGTCCCGCTCGATCGCGCCGCCCTTCGCGCCCGTGCCGCCGCCGGGATCCTGCCCTCGATCATGCGCGGGATCGTCCGCGCGCCGGCCCGCCGGCGCCAGGCTGTCGGCTCGTCGCTGGCGACGAAGCTGGCCGCAGCCTCCGAGGCCGAGCACGAGTCCCTCGTCTTGGAGCTGGTCAGGGCCGAGGTCGCGGCGGTGCTCGGGCACAGCTCGGCCAATGCCATCGATCCCGGGCGCGCACTCAACGACCTCGGCTTCGACTCGCTCGCCGCGGTCGAGCTGCGCAACCGCCTCGGCGCCAGCACCGGCCTGCAGCTGGCGCCGACCATCGTTTTTGACTACCCGAACGCGACCGCGCTGGCCGGGTACCTGCTGGCCGAGGTCAGCGCCAGCGGCGACTCGCGCGAGGTCGCGGTCCGCTCGCAGGCCAGCGATGAGCCGATCGCGATCGTCGGCATGAGTTGTCGCTATCCCGGCGGAATCGACTCCCCCGATGGGCTCTGGCGCCTGGTTTCCGCGGGCGTCGACGCCGTCTCGGAGTTCCCCACTGATCGCGGCTGGGACCTGCAACGGCTCTACAACCCCGACCCCGAGCACCTCGGCACCAGCTACACGCGCGAAGGCGGGTTCCTGGCCGCCGCCGGCGATTTCGACGCCGAGTTCTTCGGCATCGCCCCCCGCGAGGCAGCGGCGAGCGATCCGCAGCAGCGGCTGCTGCTGGAAGCCGTCTGGGAAACGCTGGAAGACGCCGGTATCGATCCCGGCGCGCTGCGCGGCAGCCAGACCGGCGTCTTCGCCGGGGTGATGTACCACGACTACGGGTCCGCCCAGGAGGGCCTCGCCCCGGGTGTCTCATCGAGCTTGATCTCCGGCCGCGTTGCCTACACCCTCGGCCTCGAGGGCCCGGCGATGACGATCGACACCGCCTGCTCGTCCTCGCTGGTGGCGATGCACCTCGCCGCCCAGGCGCTGCGCGGGGGCGAGTGCTCGCTGGCGCTGGCCGGCGGGGTCACGGTTCTCGCCACCCCCAACGTCTTCACCGAGTTCTCCCGTCAGCGCGGCCTCGCTCCCGACGGGCGCTGCAAGTCCTTCTCCGATTCAGCCGACGGAGTCGGTTGGGGAGAGGGCGTCGGCGTGCTCGCTCTGGAGCGCCTCTCCGACGCTGAGGCAAACGGCCACCCGATCCTGGCCACGATCCGCGGCTCCGCCGTCAACCAGGACGGCGCCTCCAACGGCCTCACCGCCCCCAATGGCCCCTCGCAGGAACGGGTGATCCGCCAGGCCCTCGCCAACGCCCGCCTCACCCCCCAAGACATCGACGCGGTCGAGGCCCACGGCACCGGCACCACCCTCGGTGACCCGATCGAGGCCGGAGCGCTGCTCGCCACCTACGGCCAGGACCGCGAGCGCCCGCTGAAGCTCGGCACGGTCAAGTCAAACCTCGGCCACACCCAGGCAGCGGCCGGCGTGGCCGGGGTGATCAAGACGGTGATGGCGATGCGCGAGGGCGTGCTGCCGAAGACGCTCCATGTCGACCAGCCGTCGTCGAAGGTCGACTGGGAGGCGGGGGCGGTCGAGCTGTTGAGGGAGCCCGAGGCATGGGAGGCCAACGGGCATCCCCGCCGGGCGGCGGTCTCGTCCTTCGGCATCAGCGGCACCAACGCTCACCTGATCTTGGAGGAGGCGCCCGCGTCCCCGGTGACGAGCGGGGGCACGGATCCGGGCGTCTCCTCCGAGGATCCCGCAATCCCCGGCCCGGTCGCCCTCGCCCTCTCGGCCAAATCGGAGCCCGCCCTGCGCCAGTCGGCGGAGCGCCTCGCCGCCCACCTGAGGGCAAATCCAGGGCTCGACCCCACCGACGTCGCCTACTCCCTTCTCACCAGCAGGGCGAGCTTCAAGCAGCGGGCCGTGGCCTTGGGCGGTGACCGTGAACGGCTGCTCGCCGCCCTCGACGCCATCGCTCGCGACGATGAGGGCGACGGTGTCGTCCGCGGCATCGCTCGCGTCGAGCAGAGGGCAGCCTTCCTCTTCGCCGGCCAGGGCGCCCAGCACGCCGGGATGGCTCTGCAGCTACTCGATTCCTCGCCGGCCTTCGCTCGCCGGATCGAAGAGTGCGAGCAGGAGCTCGCCCCCTTCGTCGATTGGTCGCTGGGCGAGGTCCTGCGCGACGAGGCGGGGGAGTGGCTTAACCGTTTGGACGTCGTCCAGCCGGCCCTCTTCGCGGTGATGGTCTCCCTCGCGGGGCTCTGGCGGGACCACGGCGTCGAGCCCGCCGTGGTGGTCGGCCACTCCCAGGGCGAGATCGCCGCCGCCCATGTTGCCGGTGGCCTCTCGCTTGGCGACGCGGCCAGGGTCATCGCCCTGCGCGGCAAGGCGATGGCGAAGATCGCTGGGGAGGGGGGGATGCTCTCGGTCTCGCTGCCCGCCGCGGCGCTAGTCGAACGCCTCGCCCCCTTCGGCGAGCGACTCTCCCTCGCCGCGATCAACGGCCCCGCCTCGCTCGTCGTCTCGGGCGAGCCAGACGCCCTCGCCCAGCTCCGCGCCTCCTGCGAGGAGGAAGACGTGCGCACCCAACCGATCGCCGTCGACTACGCGGCCCACTCGTCCCAGATCGAGGCGCTCGAAGCTGAGCTCCTCGAGGCCTTCGCCCCAATTTCCCCCCAGAGCGGCTCGATCCCATTTCACTCCACGGTCAGCGGCGAGCTCTTGGATACCGCCGAGCTGGGCCCCGAGTACTGGTACCGCAACCTGCGCCAAACGGTCCTCCTGGAGCCGGTGCTGCGCTCGCTGCTGCAGGGGGGGCGCCGTGCCTTCATCGAGATCGGTCCCCACCCGGTGCTGGGCTTCGGCCTGCAGGAGACGATCGATGACGTCCTCGACGACGAGGAAGCGACGGTGCTCGGTTCACTGCGCCGCGATGACGGCGGTCCCGAGCGGTTCCTGCGCTCCCTCGCCGAGGCTCACAGCAGGGGCGTCGAGCTCGACTGGGAGACCTTCTTCGCCGGCCGCGGCGCCAAGGCAGTCAAGTTGCCCTCCTACCCCTTCCAGCGCAAGCGCTACTGGCACGACCTCTCGAACGGCTCGGGGGACCCGGCGACGATCGGGCAGTCGCCCTCCGATCACCCGCTGCTCGGCGCCAGCCTGGAGCTGGCCAGCGGCGAGCAGACCCTGCTCACCGGGCGCCTCTCGCTTGCCACCCACCCCTGGCTTGCCGACCACGCTCTCGGCGGCACCGCGATCTTCCCCGGCACCGGCTTCGTCGAGCTGGCCCTGAGGGCGGGCGAGGAGGTGGGCGCCGAGAGCATCGAGGAGCTGACCCTGCAGGCGCCGTTGATTCTCGCCGAGCAGGGCGCCGCTCAGGTCCAGGTCTCGGTCGGCGCCGCGGACGATCAAGGGGTCCGCGAGATCTCGATCCACTCGCGCCCCGAGGCCGCCGATGAAGAAGAGGAAGCGGGGGAGTGGACCTGCCACGCCAGCGGCCTCCTTACCCCGGCGACTCCGCCCGCGCCCGCGCCGCTGGGTACCTGGCCGCCCGAGGGAGCCGAGCCACTCGATGTCGCCGAGCTCTACGCGGGCCTCGCCGACTTGGGCCTGGAATACGGGCCCGCGTTCCAGGGGGTGCGGACGGCCTGGCGCGATGGCGAGACGATCTATGCCGAGGTCTCGCTCGACGAGGAGCGCTCCCGGCAGGCCGGGCGTTTCGGGGTCCACCCCGCTCTCTTGGACGCCGCCCTGCACGCCGGCGCCTTTGCCGTCGGCGAGGGCACGGATGTCGCCAGGCTCCCGTTTGCCTGGAGCGGTGTCTCCCTCGTCGCCGACGGCGCCAGTGAGCTGCGGGTCGCGATTACGCCCACGGGTGAGGACGGGATCTCCCTCGCCCTCTTCGACGCCAGCGGGGTCGCTGTCGCCAGCGTCGACTCGCTCGCTCTGCGGGCGCTCGACCCCAGCCAGCTGCGCGATAACAGCGCCAAGGACGGCCTGCTCGAAGTGCGCTGGAGTGAGGTCTCGCTGCCCGAGCCTTCGGCTGAGGCAGGAGCCGAGCCAGAGCTCTGGCGCCCCCAGCCCGACCCCGGGCTCGACCCCGCCGCGGCCGCCCGCGCGCTCAGCGAGCAGGCTCTCGCCGCCCTTCAGGCCCACCTCGCCGCCGAGGACTCTGGCGCGGTCCTGGCGATCCTCACCGAGCGAGCGGTTTCCGCCCGCGAGGGCGAGCCCGTCGATCCCGCCGTCGCGGCGGTCTGGGGCCTGGTCCGCTCGGCCCAGACCGAGCACCCCGGCCGCTTCCTCCTGGTCGACGGCGACGGGACCGAGGCCTCGATCGAGGCTCTACCCGCCGTTCTCGCCTCCGATGAGGAGCCTCAGATCGCCCTGCGCGAGGGTGTGGTCTTGGTGCCGCGGGCGGCTCCCCTCCAGGCCCAGGGAGATTCGCTCCTGCCCCCGGCCGGGCCCTGGCGCCTGGACGCTCCCACCAGCGGCACGATCGAGGGCCTCGAGCTGATCCCCAACTCCCACGTTCGGGATCCGCTCGGCCCCACCGGGGTGCGGGTCGCGATGCGCGCGGCCGGCCTCAACTTCCGCGACGTCCTGGTCGCCCTCGGCTTCACCGTCCCCGGCGCGGGCGTGATCGGCGGCGAGGGGTCCGGCGTCGTCGTCGATGTCGGCGACGAGGTCGGTGACTTGGCGCCCGGCGACCGGGTGATGGGGCAGGTGCCGCTCGCCTTCGCGCCGCTCGCGCTCAGTGATCGCGATCTTCTCGCCCCGGTTCCAGACGGTTGGAGCTTCGAGCAGGCCGCGGTCGTGCCGATCGTCTTCATCACCGCCTACTACGGCCTGGTCGAGCTTGCCTCCCTGCGGGCCGGCCAGAAGGTCCTGATCCACGCCGGCGCCGGCGGCGTCGGGATGGCCGCGACCCAGCTTGCCCACCACCTGGGCGCGGAGGTCTTTGCCACCGCCAGCCCCGCCAAGTGGGACGTGCTGCGCGAGGCTGGGATCGCCGAGGACCACATCGCCTCTTCGCGCGACCTCGACTTCAAGGACAAGTTCCTCACGGTCACCGCTGGCGAGGGCGTCGACGTCGTCCTCAACTCGCTGGCGCGGGAGTACGTCGACACCTCGCTGGAGTTGCTGCCGCGCGGTGGCGAGTTCCTCGAGATGGGCAGGACCGACATCCGCGATGCCGAGCAGGTGGCCGCCGAGCACCCCGGCGTCTCCTACCGCGCCTTCGACATCGTCGATATGCAGCCCGCGCGCAGCGGAGAGGTGCTGGCCGAGGTCACCGACTTGTTCGAGCGCGGCGCCCTCGAGCACTCGCCGAGGAGCGAGTGGGACGTGCGCCGCGCGCCCGAGGCCTTCCGCCACCTGAGGGAGGGCAAGAACGTCGGCAAGGTCGTGCTCACGATCCCGCGCCCGATCGATGCCGAGGCGACCGTCTTGATCACCGGCGCCACTGGCGTCCTCGGCGCCCTCGTCGCCCGCCACCTCGTCAGCGAGCACGAAGCGCGTCACCTGCTGCTGGCGAGCCGCAGCGGTGAGAAGGCAGAGGGGGCAAAGGAGCTTCGGGATGAGCTGCAGGACCTCGGTGCTGAGGTCACGATCGCCG
>DATMIH010000178.1:0-8891 GCA_035554595.1 Solirubrobacterales bacterium | reverse complement strand
CAACGGCGTGCTGCTGATCGGCATCCTCGCCGCCTGCGTCGACATCGCGGTCAACAACGGCGATCCCTCGCAGGCGATCTTCATCGCCATCCTGCTCGCCGCGGCCCTGCTCGGCAACCTCGTCGTGCTGCCGATCGGCGGTGCCGACATGCCGGTTGTGATCTCGCTGCTCAACGCCTTCACCGGCCTCTCCGCCGCGGCCGCCGGCTTCGCCCTGCACAACGTGGCGCTGATCGTCGCCGGCACCCTGGTCGGCTCTTCGGGAACGATTCTGACGATGGAGATGGCGACCGCGATGAACCGCTCGGTCGGCAACGTCCTCTTTGCCGGCTTCGGTGGTGCGCCCGCGGGCGGCGCCGGCGGTGTCACCGAGGAACGGCCGCACGTCTCGATCGGCGCCCAGGACGCGGCGATCAAGCTGGCCTACGCTGACTCGGTCGTGATCGTGCCCGGCTACGGCCTCGCCGTCGCCCAGGCCCAGCACGCGATCAAGGAGGTCGCCGACGAGCTTGAAAGCCGCGGCGTCCCGGTCAGCTACGCGATTCACCCGGTCGCCGGTCGCATGCCGGGGCACATGAACGTCCTCCTCGCCGAGGCCGACGTGCCTTACGAGCAGCTCAAGGAGATGGAGGAGGTCAACCCCGAGATGCCGCGCACCGGCGTCGCCGTAGTGGTCGGCGCCAACGACGTCACCAACCCGGCGGCCAAGAACGATCCCGACAGCCCGATCGCCGGTATGCCGATCATCGAAGTCTCCGAGGCTCAGCAGGTGATCGTGATCAAGCGGTCGCTCAGTCCTGGGTTTGCTGGCATCGACAACGACCTCTTCTACGAAGCGAATACTTCGATGCTGTTCGACGACGCCAAGAAGGCGGCGGCGGACATCGCGGCTGAGATTCAGAACCTCTAGCCGAGCTCGCTGACGCGGTAAGGGTCCGGGCACCCCTCCCCGGAGACCGTTGCGCAGCAGGTCGTAGTGCTGGGTCCAGGCGTGGTCGCCGAAGCCTCCGTGGAGGGGTGCCCGGACCCTTACCGGGCCCGCCGGGTCGCCTGAAGCTCAGGAGCTGGCCGTGAAGTCACGGCTTCGAACAAGCCCGGCTGAAGAACTTCGGTGAGCTTTTGGGGGGATAGAAGTGGCCGCTCAGGGCTTGCAAGCCCATGCGAGACGGGGAGCGGGGGCAGGGGACGGTTGAGTGGGTGGGGCTTGTTTGCCTCGTCTCGTTGCTGCTGGTGGGGATGCTCGCCGCTGGGGTGCGGGTGCCGGGGACTGCGTTTGCGCAGGCGATTGCCTCGCGGATCCTCTGTGCGGCGGCGCTGGCGGATCACTGTGGCGACGAGCCGGTGCTGATCGCGGCTTATGGGACGGAAGTGGGGGAGCTGGTGCAGCGGCACATGCCGTCGTTGCTGTTCGAGCGGGGGTCGAAGGCGGTGCCGGTTGACTTCAGGCGCTGTCGTGAGACGAGTTGCGGGGACGCAGGGGAGCACGGCTACCTTGTGCGCACCGAAAGCGGGTTGCCGGTTTCAGCCTTCGTACACGTCGTCGATTGCCGGGCTGATGTGGCCGCGGCGTCTGAAGCTGCTGGAGCTGACTGCTCGGGGTCGAGAGCCGGCAACCTTTATCTCCAGTACTGGACCTACTACGCAGACTCGGCGACCTTTCGTGGAATCCCGATTGCCGGAGAGAAGGGATTTCATCTGGATGACTGGGAGGGAGTTCAGATCCGCATCCGCCCCGATGGCTCTGTCGACGAGCGAGCCTCATCGCACGAGGGCTACAACCAACGGCCCGGGCCGGTCGGCGGCTGGGCTTCCGACGCCGGCATCGATTCGGTCAAGGGGGCGACCGAAGCGCTCGGCCTGCGTGCCGGCAACGGCTGGGGCCCCGAGACCCACCTGCTGATCGTCTCCGGCGGCAGCCACGCCGGCAACACCGCCGGGATCCCCCGTATCGAACGCCTCACACCTCGCAATCGCGTCCACCTGATCCCACTCGAGCCAATCGCGGCCGGCACCGACGCTCGCTTCGCGATCAACCCGCCGTGGCGGAAGAAAGTCTGGCGCGATCCGGAGGCTGCCGGCACTGATTGACGGTTAGGCGGCGCCCAATCGAGCACGCGCCCTCCTTTGACCACCCGTGAGGTGGCAAATGGAGGGAGGCTTACTTCGGCGGCATCCGCAGTGCGCCGTCCAGCCGGATCGTCTCGCCGTTGAGCATCGGGTTGGCGACGATCTGGCCGACCAGGCGGCCGTACTCCTCGGGGCGACCGAGGCGGGAGGGGAAGGGGATGCCCTCGCCGAGGGCCGTGCGCGCCTCTTCGGGCAACGCCGCCAGCAGCGGCGTGTCGAAGAGGCCGGGGGCGATGGTGACGACGCGGACGCCGCGCGAGGCCATGTCGCGGGCCGCGGGCAGGGTCATGCCGACGATGCCGCCCTTGGAGGCGGCGTAGGCGACCTGGCCGATCTGGCCGTCATAGGCGGCAATCGAGGCAGTGTTGATGCAGACGCCGCGCTCTCCTTCGCCGTCGGCCTCGTTCTCGCTCATCGCCGCGGCGGCGAAGCGCAGCACGTTGAAGGTGCCGATCAGGTTGACCTTGACTACGTTGGAGAAGAATTCGAGGTTGTGGGGGCCGCCTTTGTGCGCGACCCGCTCAGCCCAGCCGATGCCGGCGCAGCAGACAGAGATGCGCAGCCCGTCGTCGTGTGTCGCCGCCTTCTCGACGGCCGCCGACACGGCAGCCTCGTCGGTGACGTCAGCCTGCACGAAGGTTGCGCTCGGCCCCAACTCGGCGGCCAGCGCCTCACCCTTCTCGGCGCTGAGGTCGGCAATCGTCACCGCAGTGCCGGCCGCGACCAGCGCCCGCACCGTCGCCTCACCGAGCCCCGATGCTCCACCTGCCACCAAGGCGCTCTTGCCCATGACCTCCATGGCCGCGCACCCTACACAGACGAACTGCATCAAATTCTCTACCTGCTGGATCGAGAATTTGATGCAGTTCGGCCAAGGTTTGTGATTCACATCCCGCTAAGAACGTCTCTGTAGGGTTTCCCCCATCGCCACCGAGGTGACGCCCAGCTCCAAGGAAGCGATCGCGGAGCGCCTCGCAGAGGCGCGACGGTTCACGTTGGAGCTGCTCGAGCCGCTCGACGACGAGCAGCTCAACCGCGTCTACTCGCCGCTGCTCAGCCCGCTGTCCTGGGATCTCGGCCACATCGCCAACTTCGAGGAGCTCTGGCTGGTGCAGACGATCGGCGATCGCGAGCCGCTGCACGGCGAGCTCGGTCGCTTCTACGACGCGATCGAGAACCCGCGCAAGACCCGCGGCGAGCTGCCGATCCTGCGCGATGCCGAGCTGCGCTCCTACCTCGAAGATGTGCGCGAGCGCACGCTCGAGGTGCTCGCCGAAGTCGACGTCGGCCTCGATGTCGAGGACCCGCTGCTGCGCGAAGGCTTCGTCTACGAGATGCTGCTGGCTCACGAGCAGCAGCACAACGAGACGATGCTGCAGCTGCTGCAGATGGTCGATGACTACGACCCGGTCGACCCCAAACTCGGGGCTCTCAACGCCCTCGAGCCCGGTTCCGGGTCGATCTCGATCCCGGGTGGCGAGCACGGCATCGGCGCGCCCGCCCGTGGCTTCGCCTACGACAACGAGCGCCCCCGCCACGTGGTCGAGCTGGCCCCGTTCGAGATCGATCGAACCCCCGTGGACAACGGTACGTACATCCAGTTCATGGAGGAGACCGCCGCCGAGCCTCCGCTGTACTGGGAGCGCGAAGGCGACGGGGGATGGGTGCTGACGAGGATGGGAGGTCGCGACCCGATCGACCCGGCCCATCCCGTCCTCCATGTTTCCTGGCACGAGGCGGATGCCCTTGCCCGCTGGGCGGGCAAGCGGCTGCCGACCGAGCATGAGTGGGAGGCGGCGTCGCCGCGACTCGAGGGCGTCGGCCAAGCCTGGGAATGGACCTCCTCCGACTTCCTCGCCTACCCCGGCTTCGAGGCCTTCCCCTACCCCGAGTACTCCCAGGTCTTCTTCGGCGATGCCTACAAGGTGCTGCGCGGCGGCGCCTGGGCGACGCGCCGCAACGTAATGCGGCCCAGCTTCCGCAACTGGGACCTGCCCGAGCGCCGCCAGATCTTCTCCGGTATCCGGCTGGCGAGGGACCTCTGAACATGGAGCAAGTGAGCGAGATCGCCGGTGATGATTAGCGTGAACGAGCGGAATGTGAAGGACGTGGTGATGTGATCGCGATCGAGGTCCACCTCGATGCTGACACCGCGGCGAAGATGGCGAGCGACGTCCGCGACGGTCTCTCGGCGCAGCCGAAGGAGTTGGCGCCGAAGTACTTCTACGACGAGCGCGGCTCGCAGCTCTTCGAGCAGATCACAGAGCTGGAGGAGTACTACCCAACCCGGGCCGAGCGCGAGATCCTCGCCGAGCGATCCGGGGAGATCATCGCCGCGGCTGGCTCGCCCCGCTCATTGGTCGAGCTCGGCTCCGGCTCGGCCGCCAAGACCCGCCACCTGCTCGACGCGATGCGCGAGGCCGAGTGCCTGCACACCTACGTTCCGGTCGACATCTCTGAGGAGATCACCCACGAAACCGCCGCCCTGCTGGTTGAGGAGTACCCGGGCCTTTTAGTCCGCGGCCTCGTCTGCGACTTCGAGCAGCATCTCGAGCGCATCCCCGACGGTGACGGCGGGCGCCTAGTCGCCTTCCTTGGCGGCACGATCGGCAATCTCTACCCGCAGCCCCGCCACGATTTCCTCGTCCGCCTCAGGGAGTTGATGGAGCCCGAGGACCGGCTCCTGCTCGGCACCGACCTGGTCAAGGGCCGGGAGCGGCTCGAGGACGCCTACGACGATGCCAGCGGCGTCACCGCCGAGTTCAACAAGAACGTTTTGGCGGTGCTGAACCGCGAGCTGGGCGCCGACTTCGACCTCGAGGCCTTTGAGCATGTCGCCCGCTATGACGAGGTCGAGGCGCGGATGGACATCCGCTTGCGCTCGTTAGTGGCGCAGACGATCCAGCTCGACGGCCTAGACCTCTCGATCGAGTTCGCCGCTGGCGAGGAGATGCGGACCGAGATCTCCTCGAAGTTCACCTACGAGAAGCTGGCGGCCGTCTACGCGGAGGCCGGACTGGCGCTCGACGGCTGGTTCACCGACGCCGACTGCGACTACGCGCTCAGTCTCGCCCGGCCCGCTTAACGACCCGGAGCCGCCCTACGGCGCCAGAGCGTCGATCAGCTCGCCGAGCTTGTCCGGCGTCGTGATCGGGGTGAGGATCGGCAGGGTGATGCCGCCGGCGACGAAGGAATCGATCCGCTCCTTCATTGCGGTGGGCTCGCCAAAGATGAACATCTCCTTGATCAGCTCCCAGGGCGCGGCGGCCGCGGCGCCCTGGCGGTCGCCTGACTCCCAGGCCTCGATCATCGGCGCGATCTGCTCGCCGTAGCCGAGCCAGCGGTAGAAGGCGGAGTAAACCGGCACGGTGATGTAGGAGGAGAACATGAAGCGGGCCAGCGGCTCGACCGCCTCGCGCTCTCCCGGCAGGCAGAAGAAGCGGCAGAGCAGCTCGAAGCCCTCGGGCGCGCCGTCCAGTTGAGCGGTCACCTTGGGCAGGCCGCCGAGCGGCAGGAAGTTGGTGAAGGCGCCGCTGGCGCGCTCGACCGCGAGTTCGAGCATCTTGCCGCGCAGGGCCGCGAGCACCACTGGCACCGGCTGCGCCGGGGCGCTCTCTAGTTTGAAGCCACTTGCGGTGCGCTCCCCGGCCAGGGCCGCGTCGAGGAAGTCGAGCGTCTCCCGCACCTTAGCCAGCGGCCGCTCGAAGGGAATGCCGTTCCAGCCTTCGACGATGCGGTCCGAGGAAGAGCCGATGCCGAGCACGAAGCGGCCGTCCGAGGCGCTGGCGAGCGCCGCCGCCTCCTGCGCCAGCAGCGCCGGGCCGCGCTGGAAGATGCCGACGATCCCGGTGCCCAGGCGCGCCCGCTCGGTCCAGGCAGCGCTCAGGGCCAGCGGCGTGAAGCCGTCGGGCCCGTTGGTCTCACCGCTCCAGAAGTCGGTGTAGCCGGCGGTCTCGGCCTGCTTCACCAGCTCCTCGTGAGCGGCGAGGGTGAGCCCGGGCAAAGGCAGTGTCAATCCCCAGCGTTGAGCCACCGCTCGACCCTATAGCCTGCCGTGCCGATGGGGGAGACCTCGCCAACCAAGCCCGATCGCAACCTCGCACTGGAGCTCGTCCGGGTGACCGAGGCGGCGGCGCTCGCCGCCGCCCGCTGGGTCGGTCGCGGTGACAAGCTGGCCGCCGATGGAGCGGCCGTCGACGCGATGCGCTTTGTACTCGACACGGTCGCCATGGACGGCGTCGTCGTGATCGGCGAGGGCGAGAAGGACGAGGCGCCGATGCTCTTCAACGGCGAGCAGATCGGCGACGGCAGTCCGCCCGTCGTCGACATCGCCGTCGACCCGCTGGAGGGTACGACGCTCTGCGCCCGCGGCATGCCCAGCGCCCTGGCGGTCATCGCCCTCGCCGAGCGCGGCTCGATGTTTGACCCCGGGCCCTGCGTTTACATGGAAAAGATGGCCGGGGGTGAGGAGATCGCCGACCTGCTCGACCTCGACCGCCCCCTGCCCGAGACCTTGAAGCTGATCGCCGAGCGCAAGGGCGAGAGCGTCGGCGACGTGATCGTCGTCATGCTCGACCGCCCGCGCCACGAGGAGGCGATGCGGGAAGTGCGCGAGGCGGGAGCGCGACTGCGGCTGATCAGCGACGGCGACGTCTCGGCGGCGCTGCTCGCGGTCAGCGAACGCTCGCCGGTCGACCTGCTGTGGGGCATCGGCGGCACCCCCGAGGGCGTGCTCTCGGCCGCGGCGCTGAAGTCGATGGGGGGAGAGCTGCTCGGCCGCCTTTGGCCGCGCAACGACGAGGAGCGCAGCGCTGCGGTCGACGCCGGCTACGATCTCGACCGCGTGCTCACCGCCAACGACCTCTGCTCGGGCGAGGACGTCTTCTTCTCCGCCACCGGCGTCACCGACGGCGACGTCCTCCAGGGCGTCCGCTACCGCGGCAACGGTGCGACCACCGAATCGCTGGTCATGCGCTCGCGCTCAGGCACGGTGCGCCGCGTGCAGGCCCGCCACGACCGCTCGAAGTTGCGCGCCGTGACGGGCGAGCGCTACGGCTGAGCCTCTTCCTCGCAGCCGCAGGGCTTCTTCGCCTCGGCACCTGGGCCGTATGGCATTTCCCCGGTCTCATGCAGCTCGTGGCGCAACGAGTTGATCACCGCCCCCGCCAATAGGGCAAGGCTGAGCACGTAGAACCAGAGCAGGGCGATCAGGACGAAGCCCAGGGTCGAGCCGAAGCGCGAGAGGCTCGAGACGTTGGAGAGGTAGATCGGAAAGAGCCAGTTGGCGATGCCGGCGCCGAACGTGACGAACGCTGCTCCTGGCCAGACCGCGCGCCATGGCATGTGCCCCTTTGGCACGGCCCAGAAGATGACCGAGCAGATCAGGAAGGTGGTCAGGATCGCGGCGCCGAGCAGCAGCGCGGTGTCGATCGCCTTGATGTTGGAGAGGCCGAAGGGCAGGCGATCGGTGCTGGCAACCAGGCTGCTCTCCATCGCTGGCAGGAAGATGCTGGCTGCGATGAAGAGCAGGACGACGGCCAGCATCGCGAAGGAGAAGCGCTTCTGCTCGACCCAGCCGCGGCACTCGACGTGGTAGATGCGGCAGAAGGCGGTATCCATCGCGCCCCAGAAGGAGGCGCCGATCCAGAGCGAGCCGAAGAAGGCGGCGATCCCGATCGTCGCCGAGTTTTCCTCGATCCGGTTGAGCACGTCGGTCAGCGTGTGCTGCTCGACGTTGGGGAAGAGCCGCTTGAGGTCGTCGAGCACGCTCGCCTCGACGCCGCCGATCTTCAACACCTGGCCGCCGACGAAGAGCACCAGCAGGGCGAAGGGGAAGACCGCCAGCATCAGGTTGTAAGCGACCATCGCCGAGAGGCCGGTGACGTTCTCGCGGTACGCTCGGTTCCAGAAGGCACGCAGCCAGGGGCGGGTTTGTCGCATGGTTTTGGGCATTTGACTTCAGAAACTGAAGCGACTAATATGCGAACAGACGTTTGAGCGAAACCAGATCGCCCGTCCCAGGCCTTAAGGCCAGCGCAGGATATTCAGCTTCTCGGACCGGATAGCCGGTCATTTTTTTCGCGACTCTCCGCCATCGGCGGCGTTCTAGTCGCAGGGACTTAACCACCTTTCGAGAGAAACGAGTCAGACAGGATGCTGGTAGCAGAGCTTCAGGAGTTGGAGGAGGTCAAAGGCCTCATTACCCGTGGGCAGCAGCTAGGAGTGCTGACCTTCGGCGATGTCGCCTCCGCGGTATCGGAGGTGGATCTGGACGAGTCCGACGTCGAGGACCTCTACGGGCACCTCGAGAAGTCGGGGATCGAGCTCGTCGAGGACATGGACCCGGCCCAGAAAGCGGCCGCGGAAGCCCTCCCGATCGATACCGGGAAAAAAGGCCGGCGTCGCCAGAAAGCCGCGCTCGACCTGAAACCGGACATGACCACGGACAGCCTGCAGCTGTTCCTCAAGGACATCGGCAAGGTCCGCCTGCTGACCGCCGCGGAGGAGGTCGAACTCGCCAAGCGGATCGAGCGCGGCGACCTCGACGCGAAGCAGAAAATGGTCGAGTCGAACCTGCGCCTGGTCGTCTCGATCGCCAAGAACTACCGCAACCAGGGCCTGCCCTTCCTCGACCTGATCCAGGAGGGAACGCTGGGCCTGGTCCGCGCCGCGGAGAAGTTCGACTACCGCAAGGGATTCAAGTTCTCGACCTACGCCACCTGGTGGATCCGCCAGGCGATCGCCCGCGCGCTCGCCGACAAGGC
>DATMIH010000177.1:0-20903 GCA_035554595.1 Solirubrobacterales bacterium | reverse complement strand
AGCACCTCGCCGACGCTCATCACCGGGTGGAAGCTCATCTGCTCGCGCACCTCCTCCGGCACCTCGTCGAGGTCGCCGCGGTTGCGCTCGGGCAGGATCACCTCGGTCAGCCCGGCCGCGTGGGCCGCCAGCACCTTCTGCTTCAGCCCGCCGATCGGCAGCACCCGGCCCTGCAGGGTGACCTCACCGGTCATCCCGACCGTGTGCTTCACCGGCCGCCCGGAGAGCAGCGAAACCAGCGCCGTCGTCATCGCCGTGCCGGCGCTGGGGCCGTCCTTGGGGATCGCCCCCGCCGGTACGTGCAGGTGGAACTCACGCTGGAAGGCCGCCGGGTCGATGCCCAACTCCTCGGCGTGCGAGCGGGCGTAGGAGAGCGCGATCCGCGCCGACTCCTTCATCACGTCGCCGAGCTGGCCGGTCAGGACCAGGCCCTTGTCGCCCTCCATCGCCGTCGCCTCGATGAAGAGCACGTCGCCGCCGGTTCCGGTGACTGCGAGGCCGGTGGAGACTCCCGGGATCGCGGTCCTTTCGACCGACTCCTGGAAGAAGCGCTGGCGACCGAGCGCCTCGTGCAGCGCCTCGGCGCCGAGCACGATCGGCAGCTCGGCGTCACCGCCGGCGACCTTGGTCGCCGCCCCGCGCAGCAGTTTGCCCAGCTCGCGCTCGAGCTGGCGCACGCCGGCCTCGCGGGTGTACTCGGTGACGACGCTGCGCAATATCTCGTCGCCGACCTCGACCTCCTCCGGCTCCAGCCCGTTGCGCTTCAGCTGCCGCGGTAGCAGGTAGCCGCGGGCGATCGCCAGCTTCTCGGCGGTCGTGTAGCCGTCGAAGGCGATGATCTCCATGCGGTCCAGCAGCGGCGCCGGGATCGTGTCGGTCATGTTCGCCGTAGCGATGAAGACGACCTCGGAGAGGTCGACCTCGACGTCGAGGTAGTGGTCGCGGAACGAGTGGTTCTGGGCCGGGTCGAGCACCTCGAGCAGGGCCGCCGAGGGGTCGCCGCGCCAATCGGTGCCGACCTTGTCGACCTCGTCGAGCAGGATCACCGGGTTCATCGTCTCGGCGTCGCGCAGGGCGCGGACGATCCGGCCCGGCAGGGCCCCTATGTATGTGCGGCGGTGGCCGCGGATCTCGGCCTCGTCGTGCAGCCCGCCGAGCGAGATGCGGACGAACTCGCGGCCCAGGGCGCGGGCGATCGACTCGCCGATCGAGGTCTTACCGGTGCCGGGCGGCCCGACCAGGGTCAGGATCGCGCCGTTGGCGCGGCTGTCCTCGTCGACCCCGCGCTCCTCGCGCAGCTTGCGCACGGCGATGAACTCGGTGATCCGCTTCTTCACGTCCTCCAGCCCGGCGTGGTCGGCGTCAAGCACCTCACGCGTGTGCACCGGGTCGAGCCGCTCCTCGGAGCGCTTCGCCCACGGCACCGCGATCAGCCAGTCGAGGTAGCTGCGGATCATCGAGGACTCGGGTGACTGCTCACCCTGGCGCTCGAGCCGGCGCAGCTCCTTCTCGGCCTGCTCGGCGACCGCCTCCGGCATCCCGGCCTCGGCGATCTTGCGCTCGTACTCCTCGATCAGGCTGCCCTCGTCCTCGCCCAGCTCTTTGCGGATCGAGTCCATCTGTTTGCGCAGGAAGTAGTCGCGCTGCTGCTTCTGGGCACCGGACTCGACGTCCTCGCGGATGCGGCTGCGCACCTGCAGCTCGGCCAGCCGCTCGCGCTGCAGCTCGACCGCGACGTCGAGGCGGGCGGTGACGTCGATCGTCTCCAGCAGGCGCAGCTTGCCCTCGGTCGAGACGTCGGGGCTGAGGCCGGTCGTGTCGGCCAGGGCGCCGGGCTCCTCGACCGAGCGCAGGAAGGCGGCAATCCGATCATCGGCACCGCGCAGCTCGAGTATCTCTTCGACCACGGCGCGGTATTCGCGCGCCAGCTCCTGGGTGTGCTCGTCCTCGGGGTGGCCGTCGTGGACCTCTTGCACGTCGATGCGCAGGCCCTCCCCCTCGCCCTCCTCGCTGGGCACGGCGGCGCCGGCCAGGCCGCGGTGCAGTCCAACTACGGTCGCGACCGGGGTGCCGCCGCGCGCGTGACCGCGCTCGACCACCTCGGCAACGACGCCGACGCGCCCGTACTCGCCGTCGCGGCTGGGCAGCAAGAAGACCTGCTCCTCCTCGCCGGTGTCGATCGGCAGGGTCGCGGAAACGCCGGGGAAAACGATCGCATCGTCAAGCGGAATCAGGAGATAGGCCATGTCTAAGTCCAATTTCTGTAGTTAGTCCTGCTACAGGATAGCGCGCTGCAGTCCCGGCCTCAACGGGGCGACCAAACGCCGGCCCGGCCGGCTTGTCAGGGGCGCTCGATGCCCACCTGCTCGGCCGGCTTGTCCTCGCGCAGGCCCTTGAAGGAGCCGTGGCGCACCATCCCCTCGGCGGTCAGCTCGCGGAACTCAATCTCGGCGACCAACCGCGGCTCGACGAAGTTCGCCTTGCGCGGGCCGCGGCGCGCGGCGAAGGGGTTCGTCTCGCGTGCCAGCGGCGCCAGGCGCTCGCCGAGGTCATCGAGGTCGCGATCGGAGAAGCCGGTGCCGACCTTGCCCGCGTAGCGCAGCTTGGCGTCGTCGAAGTAGCCGAGCAGGATCGAGCCGAGCCGGTCGCGCCGCCGGCCCTCTCCCGGCAACCAGCCGCCGATCACGAACTCCTGGCGGCCGACGTTCTTCATCTTGAGCCAGGCACCGCCGCGCTTGCCGGGCGCGTAGCCGCTGTCGAGGCGCTTGAGCACGACCCCCTCCAGGCCCTGCTCGGCGCTCGCCGCCAGCAGCTCTTTGGCGTGGCCGGTGGAATAGGCGGGCGTCTGCCAACTCGGCCCCGAGAGATCGAGCCCCTCGAGCAACTCGCGGCGACGGCCGTAGGACTCCGCAGTCAGGTCGTGTCCGTCGAGGTAGAGCAGGTCGAAGATCACGTAGGTGACCGGGTGGGATTTCATCCGCCGCCGCACCACGCTCTCGTCGGTCTGGTGAATGCGCTGCTGCAGGCGCTCGAAGCTGGGCAGGCCGTTCTCGTCGAAGGCGACCAGCTCGCCGTCGAGCACCGCGTCGACCGCGCCGAGCTGACGCGAGAGCCGCCGCACCTCGGGGTACTGGGCGGTGACGTCCCTGAGATTGCGGCTCTGCAGCTGCAACCGGCCGGGCCGGCAGTAGGCAACCGCGCGCACGCCGTCCCACTTCACCTCGGCCGCCCAGCCCTCGTCGCTGGCCGGCAGCTTCGCCAACTTGGCCAGCATCGGGACCACCGACTCCGGGAAGGGATCGCGCGCCTCGGCGGGCGGGTCGATGCGGTGGATCATCCAGTCCACCTCACTCTTGCCGGCGCGAAACAGCGCGTAACGGCCGCTCAGCCGTTCGCCCGAGAAGCTGAATACGACTTTCCCCTCCTCCCACTTCTCGAGCTCGTAGGTGCCGCGGTCCCAGACCCGCATCGTCCCGGCCCCGTACTCACCGGCCGGGATCTCGCCCTCGAACTCGAGGTACTCGAGCGGGTGGTCCTCGGTGTGGACGGCCTTGCGGTTCTCGGCCGGGTCGAGCGGGATGCCGTTGGGCACCGCCCAGGAGGCCGCCACCCCGTCGTGCTCGAGCCGTAGGTCCCAGTGCAGGCGGCGAGCGCTGTGTTCCTGCACGACGAAACGCGGCGCCCCGCGCTCTGCCCGTTTCCGCTTCGCTCGCGGCTCGGGCGTCGAGCCGAAGTCGCGCTTGCGCTCGTACTCGCCGAGCTCTCCAGCTTCCATGTAGACATCGAAGCAGAGCCACCTCGCCACCGCTGGCCTTGGCCCGCCAAAATCGCTTGCCGTGATCGCCGTCCTTGCCGACACCCATATGCCCAAGGGCACCCGGCGCTTGCCCGAGCGATGTGTCGAGGCGATAGTCGAAGCCGAGGCAGTGATTCACGCGGGCGACTTCTTCGCTCTCTCCGCCTTGGAGGAATTGCGTGCGCTCTGCCCGCTTGTCCACGCTGTGCACGGCAACGTCGACGAGCCCCGCCTACAGCGCTCGCTCCCCGCCGAGCTCGAGCTCGAGGTCGGCGGCCAAATCGTTGCGATCACCCACGATGCCGGCGCCGCTAAGGGCCGACTGGCGCGTCTGCGCCGGCGCTTCCCGAGCGCCGATGCCGTTGTCTTCGGCCACAGCCACCTGCCGCTGCACGAAGTCGAGGGTGGCTTCCAGATCTTCAACCCCGGCAGCCCGACCGAGCGCCGGCGCGCGCCCCGAGCCTCGATGGGCCTGCTCGACGACCATGAAGGCGAGCTGGTCTTCGAACACCTCTGGCTCTAGTTGCCCGACTACTCGCGGCTGAGCGCGGCCACCAGAGCGGTGAGCAGCAGCGAACCGCCGGCGACGCCCGCGGTCGCCGGCGCGCTCCCCTCGGGCAGGCCCTCGCGGGCAAACGTGGTCGCGCCGATATCCGCAAGGTCGCCGGCGATGCTGGCGGCAAGGAAGGGACGGATCGGCGATCCGCGCAGGAAACTCGCCAGCGCCACGCCATGTAGGGCGACCTCGCGAGCGCCGAGGCCGCGCAGCGGCACCTGCGCGGCCGGTCGCCCCGCACCGGGGCCAAGCCAGCGCTTGCCGGCCACCTTCTCCGGAGAGACGAGCAGCGCCGCGCCGTAGGCAATGCGGGACCCAAGCACCGCGACGGTCATCGCCTTGACTGCTGGGCTGTTGCGCGGCACGGATCGAATCTACCCCTGAGCCCTCAACTCAACCCACACCGCGTTTCCGGTGCGCCTTTTGTGGCTGTGAACCACATAAAGCGCACCGGAAGCCGAGTGGCTATAGGCCGTGCGGATGCAGGTGGTCTTCGGCCATGCGCTTGAGGCCGACGCGGTCGATCTTGCCGGTCGGGTTGAGCGGCATCTGCTCGAGGAAGAGGATCTCCTCGGGCGCCTTGTAGCCGACGCGCTCGCGGCAGAAAACGATTAGATCGGCGCTGGAGGGACGCTCGGCGCCCTCGCGCAGGGTGACGTAGGCGCGGACGTTCTCGCCGTGGACGGTGTCGTGGATGCCGACCACACCGGCCAGGTCGATCGCCGGGTGTTCGCCCAGCGCCGCCTCGACCTCCAGCGGGCTGATGTTGGAGCCGTCGTGGACGATCAACCTGCTTCTTGCGACCGAAGAACCAGAGGTAGCCGTCCCCATCAGCGCGGGCGAGGTCACCGGAGTCGAGCCACTCGTCGAGGACCACCTCGGCGGTCGCCTTGGGCGCCTGCCAGTAGCCCGACATGCGGCTGCGGGTGCGGATCCAGATCCGGCCGACCTCTTCACCCTCGATCGGCTCGCCGTGCTCGTCGCGCAGGGCGACGGCATCAGCGAAGCCAACCGGTCGCCGACCTCCAGTCCCAGCCCGCGGTAGCCACCGGCCAGCCGCCCGCTCTCCACGTCGAGCTCGCGCCAGGTCAGCGCGCGCTCGGCCGAGACCAGCGCCACCTCGTCTGGCCCCGCCTCCAGCCCGGCCCGCAGCAGTTTGTTGAGCGGCGGTGACGGCCGCTCCAGCATGGTCCCGTCGATCTGCACCGGCGAGATCGTACGAAAGACCTGATAAAGAGTGCCGATGCTGGCCGATGCCGCCCTCGGCGCGGGAATCGCCTTTTGTATCGCCGTCCTCACCACGCCGGTCGGCGTCTCCGGCGCGGTCTTCCTGGTCCCGGTCCAGATCAGCGTCCTGCACACGCCGAGCCAGGCGGTCACGCCGACCAACCTCCTCTACAACCTGATCGCCATCCCCGGCGCCCTCCTCCAGTTCCACCGCGAGAAGCGCCTGGCCTCGCCGCTGACCCGCCTGCTGGTCCTCGGCACCCTGCCGGGAGTCGTCGTCGGAGCGGTCATCCGGGTCAAGCTCCTGAGCCACGCAGACTCGTTCCTGCTCGTCGTCGCCGCTGTCCTGATCCCGCTCGGCGCCTGGCTGGCCCTTGCGAGTCCGCCCCGCACCGCGGGACCACCCGATCGCGATCGCCGTCGCCAGATCACCCTGCTGGCCCTGGGAGTCGGGACGGTCGGCGGCATCTACGGGATCGGTGGCGGCTCGATCCTCGGGCCGATCCTGGTCGGCCTCGGCTTCTCCGTGTTCGAGGTCGCGCCGGCGGCGCTGGCGGCGACCTTCCTCACCTCGATCGCCGGGGTCCTGACGTTCTCGCTGCTTAGCATCAGCGGCAGCGGTGACCTGGCCCCGGACTGGACGCTCGGTATCGGGATGGGCCTTGGCGGACTGGCGGGGGCCTATCTCGGTGCCCGATTGCAGGCCCGGCTGCCGGAGCAGCTGCTCCGGCGCGGGCTCGGCCTTCTGGCCCTGGCGCTCGGCATGCGCTATGCGGTTCTTGGTTTCACCTGACCCGACGCGAGCCTCGAGCCTCAGCCGGCCAGCTGCAGCTGCACCGCTTCAACCCGCTCGCCGGCTCCCTCGAGCTCGAGCAGAAAGCGCTTACGCTCGAGGCCACCAGCGTAGCCAGTGAGCTTGCCGTCCTTGCCGACCACTCGATGACAAGGGACGACAATCGAGAGCGGGTTGCGGCCGACGGCGGCGCCGACCTCGCGCGCCACTGCCGGGTCCCCAAGCTCCCGCGCGATCTCACCGTAAGTCGTCGTCTGTCCGTAGGGAATGCGATCGATCCGGTCCCAGACGCGCCGCTGGAACTCATCGCCGCCAACCGTCGTCGCCAGCTCGAACTCGGTCCGCTGGCCGGCGAAGTACTCGTCCAGCTGCCGGCGCACTTGCTCGAAGCCGCGCTCGGAGCGCGGGCCGAACACCTCCGGTGCGGGCATGTTCCGGTGACCCGGAAAGTAGAGGCCGCTGAACACGCCGCCCCTGGTGACCAGTGTCAGAACCCCGACTGGCGAATCGATCGTGGTGTGCGCTGCGGTCATTTCCCGTGACTCCTCTCCGGATACGCGCCGTCGTCCATATAAACGAGCGGACCGGCTGTAACCGTGAGATCGAGGTTTGGCTCAACCGATGCGCGTTCCTCCCGTCGATCCCACCAAGCCCCACCCGATCCATAAGGCCCTGATCGAACCGATCGCGCGGACCGAGGCCGGGGCTGGTGGTTGATCAACGTCGCGCCAAAGCTTGACCACTCGTCTACTGACTCTCGGGCGGACGCTTCACACTTTCAGCCGGCCATCGCGTCGGCCAAGCCCTGGACGCAAGGCTTCAACCCGGCGACCTCGGCGATGTCGAGTGAGATCTGGCTGAAGTCCGCGGATGAGAGCGCCCGCCGAAGGTTGGGCAGGAGCTTTACCAAGTCGCTGACGTGGCCAACGCTCTCGATCGTTGCCAGTGTCTCCTTTGGCGTTCCGAAGCCGCGTGGCGCCGCCTTGGAGTACTTGGCAAGCGAGAGATCGTTGTAGAGCCTGGCCGCCGGACGGAACTTCTTCGCCAGCTTACTGAGGTCGAGCAGTCCGCCGGCTGTCTTCGCCAGGCGCAGGCTCTTCAGCGGGATGAACACAAAGCCTGCGATGGCGACACCGCACTTCACCTCCATCACCGTCTGCGCCCAGGTGCACCTTGCCGCCGCCAGCAGCCGCTTGACGAAGCCCCCTCGCACGGCTCCACAGGGGTTGCCCAAAGCCCCGTTCCCGACCGTGATCTGACGCGTCGAGGACGGGTCTCCCGTCGCGGACCCGCTAGGCGGCGACTCGGTAGGGGGCGGCTCCTCGCCGGCAGCTACCGATTCCTGCAGGACCGACTGATAGTCCCTACCGAGTCCGGGAGTCTGAAAGGCAAAAATCCCCGACGCACTCGACTGATCGTCTTCGATCGCTTCCCCGCCGAGGTACGTGCGGTCGGTGTCCGTGGCGAGGCTGCTGGGCCAAAAGCCCCCTTCGCTGGAGCCCTGAATCAGCAGTGCGGGCAGCACCGGATCCCCCGTGCCTTGAGAGAGGTATTCGATCAGCGCCGCCGGGCACTCGGTGTGGAACGGGCGCGAACATGGGTAGGCGACTGCCGCAGACATCGCGACCGTGCCGTTCACGTCGACCCGCACAGGGAGGTAGCCACCGTTTTCGGCACTGCCCGTGGGCCCCGCCATCGAGTCGGTCCAGCGTTCTGCTCCGTCCGCGCCGATCGAGGTGTAGTCCGCCCCGGGGCTGCTCTCGGCCCGCCCGAAGATCACGCCGCCATCAGGGGTCGGAGTGAGCAGGGTCTGACTGCAGTAAGCATTGGGGTCGGTCCAGTTCCAGACACGGCCCGACGGCGTGAACTTCTCGACGCTGGCGTGGCTGGTTGGGGAGCACCAGTTGTCGTAGCCAGCGAGGAAGACCACGCCGTTCGGGCCCCCCGCGTTGCTGTACGCACGGTAGGCGGCGATCGCCGGTTCGGTGTGATATTCGTGCTGGACATTCCCTTCGTAGTCGAGATAGACGACTTCGCTGTCGGTGTTGACAACCATCAAGCCGCCGCGGTAGGTGTGCAGACCGGTGACGTCGACGAATCCATTTTCGAGCGTGATCGCCCCCGTCTGCCTGTCCAGGCCCAACACCTCGCTGCCACTGCCGTCGGTCGCCGAGAAGTAGACGCCACCGTCGGCCCCTAGCACTGGCGTGGTCCGCCACGGAGCGAAATCGCCGACAGGGGTGCTCCATCTCGAGGCGCCACTGGGGTCGACCGAGTCGATCACCGGTTTGCCCGCCTCATTCGAGGTGAAAATGTAGGAGTTGCCGGCCGAGTCGGTCACTGCATCGATACAGCTCGGCGCGCTACCCATAATGTCTGGAAGCGCCCAGAGTTCCGCGCCGTCGTGATTCAGATCGACACACTCGCTGTCGAGCTGGTTGCCGTTCGCGGCAACAATGGTCGACGGCGTGCCGTCGGCGGGAAAGCTCCAGAGCAAGCCGGCCACAGTGGCATCCGCGTCGCCGGCCATCGCCGCCCAGGCGACCAGGATCAAGAGCATCGCTCCCCCAGGATGAGCCCAGCCCCGCACCGGGCGAGATTCTAAGTGCTAAATCGGTTGAGCGCCCAGGGCCGGCTCGGCTGAATCCGGGGCAGATTCCAATCCGACAGGCTCGTCCTGATCAGCCGGCGTGTCCCGGCCAGTCTTCGCTAGGTAGTAGACGAAGCCGGCGATCGCGGCGGCAAGGACCAGGCTGACCGGGCCGGTGCCGAGGGCGAGGCCGCCACGGGCAGAGGAAACCGCGAGCCAGTCGGCGACGGAGGCGCCGACTGGGCGGGTGATGACGTAGGCGAACCAGAAGGCGAGGATCGAGTTCATGCCGAAGCGGAAGTAGCCAAACGCGGGGATCGCCATGATCGCGCCGAAGAGCAGGATCGAGCCGAAGTAGCCGAGGCCGAAGGTGACCGCGGTGAGGTCGCCGGCGGCGGTGCCGAGGGCGAAGGTGGCGAGCACGGCCGCCCAGTAGAAGAGCTCGCGGCGCTGGCTGGTGATGCTGTGGATCGAGAGCGTGCCCTCGGTTACGTACCAAGTCCGGAAGACCACTGCGAGGACAATCGCGTAGAAGATCGTCGAGGCGATGTAGGGAACACCGAGGCCGACGTGAAGGACGTCGGCGGCCATCGTGCCGAAGACGCCGACCATCGCCACCGCCAGCCAGTAGGCCCAGGGCACGTAGCGGTCCTTGCTGAGCTGGATGTAGAGGGCGACGCAGAAGGCGATGCCGCCGAGCACGACGGCGATCTCGGGGACGAGGGTGTGGACGAAGAAGTCCGAGGTCGACTCCCCCATCGCCGTGGTCAGCGCCTTGACGATCCAGAAGAAGGCGGTGACTTCTGGCACCTTGGAGAAGGTGTGCCGGCGATCAGTCGAGAACAGGTCGATCCTCATAGCGCGAAGGCGACGGTGAAGAAGATGCCGGCGACGATGCAGTAGATGCCGAACGGGGTCAGCCGGTTGCTCTGGAAGAAGCGGAGCAGGAACTTGACCGCGATGTAGGTGGTGAGCGCGGCGGCGAGGGCGCCGACCAGCGCCTGGCCGCGAACCCCGTCGCCGGCCGAGCCGAGCAGTTCCGGCAGCTTGAGGAAGCCAGCCGCGGCGATGATCGGGGTCGCCAGCAGGAAGGCGAAGCGGGCGGCGTCCTCGTTGGAGAGGCCGACGATCAGGCCGCCGCCCATGGTGACGCCCGAGCGCGAGATGCCCGGAATCAGCGCCGCGGCCTGAGCGGTGCCGATCGCCGCCGCCTGGCGGAAGCTCATCCTGGTCGCGATGCGGGGATCGGAGTCGCCCTCGCCGTCGCCGGGCGCGGGCTGGCGCTTTCGCAGGCTCTCGAAGGCCAGCAGCAGGACACCGTTGACGATGAGGAAGAGCGCCGCTGACTCAGGCGAGGCGAACAGCGTGCGCAGTGGGTGCTCGAGCGCCAGCCCGAGAATGCCGGCGGGGACCGTGCCGATCACCAGCAGCCAACCGAGCTTGGCGTCGGTGTCCTCGGCGGCAATTCCGCGGTCGCGCAGCGAGCGGCCAAGTCCGCGGAAGATTCGCTTCCAGTCCTCGAGGAAAAAGAAGAAGAGGACGATCGCCGTGGCGCAGTGGGTGGCGACGAGGAAGGCGAGGAAGTAGTCGTCGTTCTGGTGGATGTTCCAGCCGAAGGCCTTGGGCACGATCACGGCGTGACCGAGGCTGGAGATCGGGAAGGGCTCGGCGATGCCCTGGATCAGGCCGAGGACGATCGCTTGCAGGTAGGAGATCGGGTGCACGCGGCGGCGATCATCTGGGTCCTTCCTTAAGACCAGATGAGAATCTGGGCAGCGCCATCCAGACGTCTGCGCCTCCACCTTCTCTGTTTGCAACCTGCGCCTCTCCGCGATGTGCCCTCGCGACCGTCTCGACGATCGCCAGACCGAGGCCGCTGCCGCCGTCGCGATTGCTCGCGGCGGCGCGACTGAAGCGCTCGAAGGCGCGGCCGAGGAACTCCTCCGGAAAGCCTTCGCCACGGTCCAGCACGTGGATCTCGACTGAGCGCTCGCCAGCGTCGGCCCGAAGTTCGATCTTGCCGGCGCCGTAACGAAGCGCGTTGTCGACCATGCTGCCCACCGCCTGATCGAGCCGCAGCCTGTCAGCCTCGATCGTGAGCGCGTTCGGGGCCGATACCTCGACCTCGCGGCCCGCCTCTTCGGCCCGCCGGGCAAACCTGCGTCCCACGCCCTCGAAAACGTCAAGCAGGCTCAGCCGCTCCAGGCGCAAGGGCAGCTCGCCCCGCTCCGTCTGGGCGATCGTCAGCAGATCCTCCGATAGCTGGGTGAGCCGGTCGGTCTCCTCGGCGGCCGACGCCAGCGCCGCCCGCAGCTCCTCGGGTGAGCGGCCCGCCGCCAGCGCCAGCTCCAGCTCTGTGCGCAGGATCGCCAGTGGCGTGCGCAGCTCATGACTGGCATCGGCGACGAAGGCGCGCTCGTGCTCGAGCGCCTCACCGAGCCGCTCGAGCATCTGGTTGAGCGTGTTGCCGAGCCTGGCGACCTCGTCGTGTGTCGGGGGGACCGGCAGGCGCCGGTCGGGCTCGGCCGCCGAGATCTCCGCTGCTCGCGAGCGCATCGCCTCGACCGGCTTCAATGCCGCTGCCGCCACGCCATAGGCGGCAAGCGAAGCGAGGAGGAGCGCGATCGGGCCGCCGACCAGCAGCAACTGCGCAAGGTCGGTGAGCGACTCGCTGCGCGCCTCAGTCGAGGTCCCAACGACCACGACCTGCCTCTGACCCCGCGCTTGCACCGGCACCGCCAGCAGGCGCGACTCGTCCTGTAGGCCGGGGAGTGGTCCGCGGTTGAGGTAGACGGGGCCGCGCAGGGCCCTGCGCAGCTCGGCGGGCGTGAGCAGGACGTTGCGGCCGATCGCCAGCGACGAATCGGTGACTCCTCCGCCGGCGTCGAGCACCTCGGCGAAGCTCTCGTTGCGACCGACCAGATTCTGGTGGCGCTCGCGCAGGCCCGAGTCGGCCTCCCTGACCAGGGCGGCCACGTCGCTCGCCCGCGAGCGCAAGCCGGAATTGATCGTCGCATCGAGCTCGTTTTCAAAGCGCAGGTAGACGAAGACCCCGGTGGCACCGAGGACCAGGGCCATCACCGCGGCAAAGACGAGCGTCACCCGCAGGCGGATCGAGACACGACTCAGCGGCCGCCGTCCTTTCGCAGTCGGTAGCCGGCACCGCGAACGGTCTCCAGCGATTTGACCTCGAAGGGCACGTCGATCTTGCGACGCAGATAGCGGATGTAGACCTCGATCACGTTGGAGCGGTGCTCGAAGTCGTACTCCCAGGCCTGATCGAGTAGCTGCGAGCGGGTGAGGACGTGGCCGGGGCGGCGCATGAAGGCCTCGAGCAGGACGAACTCCTTGGCCGAGAGCTCGATCTCGGTCTCGCCCCGCCAGACCTGATGGGTCGCCGGGTCGAGGCGGAGGTCTCCAACCTCGACGATCGCCGGTCGCTCGCTCTGACCGCGACGGACCAGGGCGCGAAGCCGGGCCAGCAGCTCGGCGAAGGAGAACGGCTTGGTCAGGTAATCGTCGGCGCCGCCGTCGAGGCCGGCGACCCGGTCCTCGAGCGCGCCGCGGGCGGTCAGCATCAGCACCGGCGACCAGATCCCCTCCTGGCGCAACCGGCGGCAGGTCTCGAAGCCGTCGATGCCCGGCAGGACCACGTCGAGGACGATCGCGTCGTAACCAGAGGCGCGGGCCATGCCGACGGCTTCCTCGCCGGCACCGGCAACATCGACGGTCAGACCCTGCTCGCCGAGGCCACGGCGTATCAGCGCCGCCATCTTCACCTCATCCTCGACGACCAAGACGTTCACCCCCCTAACGATCCCAGAGAAGATGAACGCCAGATGAGAGAGGAACAAGGCTCCCAAGAGAGCCGGCCTCAACCGCCGCCGTAGGCAACGACGAGGTCCGTCGCGACCCCGACGAAGAAGCCAAAGGCGAGCAGCCAGAGACCCAGCTCGCGATGGCCGTAACGCCGCATGCCGTTCCAGATCTCGCCGATCACGTAGAGGATCGCGCCGCCAGCGACGGCGTAGAAAGCAAGTTCGAGCGGTTCCGAGGTGACGCTGTAGCCAAGCATCGAGCCGAGGAAGGTGGGTGCGCCGCCGATCAGGCCGACCATTGCCAGCCAGCGCCAGGAGGGGCGCACCTCGCCGAGCGGCCCGACGATGCCGAACCCCTCGGTCGCGTTGTGCAGAGCGAAGCCAACGATCAGCACGGTGGCGAGGCTGATGTTGCCCGCACTGGCCGAGACCCCGATCGCGAGCCCCTCGGCGAAGTTGTGGAGACCGATCGCGAGCGCGATCGTGACGCCGATCCGCAGCGCGCGGGTGCGCGTGTGGGCGTCGCGCTGGACGACCTGCTCCGCGCTCAGCACGTCGACAGCGCCGCCGGAGATCGGCGGCAGTGGCGCCATCGATCGCAGCCGTCGCTCAATCGTCGCCAAGCCCGCCGAGCCGATCGCGAAACCGACGCCGAGCACGGCAGCCAGCAGGAGCGCGTGCCCAAGGCTTCCGGAACCGTCCTTGAAGCCGTTGACGGCGCCCTCGACGATCCCCGACGCGTGCCCCATCACGTCGACGAAGATGAATGCCAGCACGCCGACCGAGAACATCGCCAGACCCACCCGGGCGCGGTTGCCGAGCAGCCGCAGGCGGCCGAAGGGAAGGCCCAGGTAGATGGTGAAGCCCGCCAAGGCTCCCAGGAGTGCGGTTTCAGAAAATGACATCGTGCCCTAACTCATTTGAGTTAGGGCACCCTAACAGGACTTAGGCAGTGGCGGCGATCGCTTCAGTCGGGTAGCCGAGCTCGGCGATCCTCCGCGGCAGATCGAAATGAAGCCAGTGCGAGATATGGGCCGGTGGGGTCTCGAGGATGATCTCCGCGTAGCGCCTGCCTTCCAGCTCTTCGACGATGTCGTCGTAGGCGTTGGGGCTGTTGGCGACCCGTCCGGAGACGGCAGACTTGGCGGGCGCCTGCAGCTGGGTCAGCGCCCTGCCCAACAGCGCCTCGCCGTCGGCCGTGTCAGGGCTATTGCGATCGAAGCCGAGGTGGTCCGGATTCGGCACGAGGACGAAGAAGCGCGCCGCGCCCACGGCCGTTCGGCGCTTCACCGCGTCGAGCAGCGCCGCGGTCGGCTCGACCTTGTTGAGGACCACCAGGATCGCCGGGCTGCCTTCCCCCGTGAGGTCGCGCGCCGCCGCGATCGGGCCCGAGCGGATCACGTCGCGCTTGGAGATCGCCAGGAAGACGACCAGGGCCAGGATCGTCGAGAGGAAGATCACGCTGGTCAGGTTGGTGCCCAGCCCGAGGCCGCCTTCGCTGGTCGGCGAGGCGAGATAGTCGCCGATCGAGGCGCCGAGCGGCCGGGTGAGAATGTAGGCGAGCCAGAAAGAGAGGATCGCGTTCAGCTTCAGGCCGAAGTGCAGCACGGCGACGATGACGATCGCGCCGGCAAAAATCCCCAGCGCAGCGAGGTAGCCGAGTTCGAGCTGCTCGGAGAGGAAGTCGCCGGCCGAGGTACCCAGGGCGAAGGTGAAGAGGATCGCCAGCCAGTAGAAGCCCTCGCGGCGGGTGGTGAAGATGGTGTGGACCGAGAGCGTGCGCTCGAATGCGTACCAGGTGGCGAAGACCGCGATCAGCGCGATGCTGAAGCCGATCGTCGTCGCTTCCAAGGTGACCCCGTTTTCGACCAGGTTGTCGCTGACCAGGGTGCCGACGACGCTGATCAGAACCACCGCCAGCCAGTAGATGCCGGGCACGTACTTCCGCGCCCGGAACTGGAAGACGAGGACGCCGATCAGCAGCGCCCCGATTAGATAGCTGGTGTTGGTCAGGCCAAGGCCGAGGTTTTCGTTGAGGTTGTCGGCAAAGGTCTCGCCGACCGTCGTGCAGAGGACCTTGATCACCCAGAAGTAGACGGTGATCTCGGGGACCTTGTTGAGCATCTGGCGGGCCCACCACTTGGCCGAGTGGGCGGTGGATGGGATGGCTGGGGAAGTCTGCGCGGCGTTCATGGCGCAGCAGTGTTGGACACCCCGCTTAATCGCAGATGAGAGACCTGATCTGAGCTAACAATCCAAGATCCGACGAGGTTGCCGAGTACCCCGGCCGTGACGATGCCGACAAGGGTCAGTTCCCCCTTGGAGACGCGCACCATCTCGTTGCCCGCGGGGGTGGCGAAGATGCCGTTTCGGCGCTTTAGCCTCTACACGCTCGCCGGCTCGATTCCGTGGGTGCTGGCACTCGCCATCGTCGGCGAAAAGGTCGGTAACAACTGGGAAGACTGGCGCCACAAGCTCGGCTACCTCGACTACCTGGTGCTGGCGGCGATCGTGGTCGGGATTGTCTATTTGGTGGTGAAGCGGCGGCGGGGCACCGGCGCGAATCCGATCATCTCGGACTGAGACCTCCCCCCGACCGGTGCCGGAGGGAGGCCCCGCCCGCGGTCCTTAGTCCTCCTGCGACCCTTGGTCGGCAGGATCGTTGGGCCCCTCGGGAACGTCGGCCTTCGAGGCGGAGTCGGGCACCTCGGCCTGGCCGGTAGCAGTGTCCGTGTCACCCGGTGATGTTTCCTCACCGATGCTCTGGTGCGTGGGGGTGACCGGAGTGGAGGCGTTCTGAGCTTGGGCAAAGGCCGCCCCGCCCACGGCGAGGGCTGCCAGCGCCGCGACGGTCACCACCAGCTTCTTCAATTTTCTCATCGACTTTCTCCTTTTCGTTGGATCGAGTCGCCGATGGTTGTCGGCCCAGATTGGATGGGCGTGAAACGCCGCCTAAAAGCTTGGTGAGAGCCGAGGCGCAGCTAGGCAGACGAAGCCGGAACAAGGGTGGCGGCCTTGACCTGGCGCCAGGTCAGCAGTCGGCCGCTCGCCGGATCGATCACCTTGAGCCGGATCGCGCGCAGCCCGTCGGCGACGTTCAGCACCGGGACGTCGTGGAAGATCGGGTTCTCGTCGTGGGCGCGCTGCAGGTTGTAGTTGGGGATCTTGGCGCTGAGGTGGTGGACGTGGTGCAGGCCGATGTTGCCGGTAAAGAACTGGAGGACCTTCGGCAGCACCAGGTAGGAGCTCCCCTGCAGGGCGGCGTCGGCGTAGCTCCAATCGTCCGAGCTCTCCCAGTAGGCGTCCTCGAACTGGTGCTGGACGTAGAACATGAAGATCCCCATCGTGCCGGCGAGGATCGCGATCGGCATCTGCACAAGCAGCCAGGCTCCCGGGCCGACGACCCAGACGATCGCGCCGATCACGACCGCGAGGACCAGGTTGGTCACGAGAATGCTGCGGCGCTGGCGCGGGCGCATCTTGTTCGACCAGATGCGCGGCCCGATCATCAGCGACCAGATTGGGCCGATCCCGAACATCACCACAGGGTTACGAAAGAGCCGATAGCCGAGCCGGCCTTTCCAAGGGCGCGAGAGGTACTCCTCAACGGTCAGGGTCGCGATGTCGCCGGTCCCGCGACGATCGAGGTCACCGGCGGTGCCGTGGTGGACGGCGTGGTTGTGGCGCCAGTTGCCGAACGGCTGGAAGACCAGCAGGCCGGTAAAGCGCCCCAACCAGAGGTTCCCTCGCCTGCTGGGAAGGAACGAGCCATGAGCGCAGTCGTGGAAGACGATGAAGGTGCGTAGGAGGAACCCTGCCGCCGGAAGCGCGAGAGCGAGCGTGAGCCAGACCGAGACGTCGAGACAGAGATACATGGCCACGCTCAGAGCCATATACGGCAGCACGGAGGTGGCCACGTCGAGGAGGCTGTGACGGAGCGAGGGCTGCTCGTGCCGAGCAACCGAGTCCTTCCAGTAAGGAGCCATGGGCCGGTGACGGTAAACGCGTTTCCTAAAGATTGCGGGCGGACAAGGGAAACCGCACGGCAAGTGGCACTCCGAGCAGCGAGATTGCGGCCATGGCGAGAAACGCCGCCAGCGGCTCGTCGACGAGGGCCTGGACGATCAGCGCCACCACCAGGCCGCCGAGGTTGCCCGCCAGCCAGACGAGTGCTCCCGCCGTGCCTTCCGCCCTGCCGGCGAGTCGCTCGGCAGCGGTGAGGATCACCGGCAGCGCCGGCAGCATGACGAAACCCATCAGCACGATCACGCCGGCTCGGGCGCCCACGATCGTGAATGCTCCGAGCGCGGCGCTGCCGAGCGCGCTGGCCAGCACCGCGGCGCGCATGAACTCGCGCTCAGCGCCCCGGCGGGCCACAAGCGGCGGCAGCAGAGCGCAGCCAGCGATCCCGGCGACGACCATCCCAACCAGCAAGACACCAGCGCTCTGTTCCGAGATGCCGGAGGGGTGGAACAGCGTTTGCAGCCAAGTGGCGATGGCGACGAAAACGCCAAAGCCAACGAAGGCCAGCCCGCACAGCGTCCGCATGGCGGGCAAGGCCCAAAGCGCCCGGACTGCGCCTCCCTCGATCACGGCACTCTCCACATCCGAATTCCCGGGCGTGCGCAGGGTCAGCGCCAGAGCCGCGGCAGCGAGGACGCCGAGCACGGCCTGGACGACGAGTAGTCGCTCGATCTGGCCGTGCGCACCCACCGTCGGGCCGAGGATCAGAGCGAGGAGCATGCCGGCAAAGCTGCCGGCCGAGGCGACGGCGATGCCGGCGGCGCGACGGTCGGCGGGCAGGTAATCGGCCGAGACCTTGCCGATCGCGCTGAGCACGATCGGCTGGGCGACGGCTACGGCCAGTTGACCCGCCATTGCCCAAGCAAACGTTTGCCCGCCGAGGCGGAGCACACCCCCGGCCGCCATCAGGGCGCCGCCGGCCAGCAGCGCGGGCCGGAAGTAGGTGTCGAGCAGGCGGCCAGCCGGAATCGCCAGGACCACGTAGAGCAGCGGGAAGATCTCAGCCAGCCAACCGACGGCGGAGGTCGACACTCCGTAGTAGTGCGCGGTGCCGGTGTCGATCGGCGCAAAGGTGAGCCAGAGCAACTGGGTGCCCGCGCAAACCGAGGCGAAGGCGGCGATCGTCGGCCAGCCGCTGGGGCCGCGGGGATGCATCGGCCCAGTCTCTACCAACGAGTGGTCGATTTACCACCGTATGCGTGGGTCAATCGACCACTCGCGCTGAGGCTCGGCACACTGTGACGATGGGCGAGCGTCCTGTCTTGATCACGATCCCGATCAGTCACTACTGCGAGAAGGCTCGCTGGGCCCTCGACTGGGCTGGCGTTGCCTACGAAGAGCAGGCACACCTGCAGGTGCTCCACTGGATCCCGGTCACCCGCGCCGGGGGTAAGAAAACGGCGCCCGTGCTCGTCTGGGGCGACAGGGTCTTTGCCGACTCGGCCGACATCGTCGAAGAGGCGAGCGCCAAGGCGTCACCGGACCGCAGCCTCTTCCCTGACGACCCTGCTGAGGCGGCCGAGGTCCGGGGGCTGCAGAGTGACTTCGACGCGAAGCTCGGGCCGGAGGGACGGCGCTGGATGTACAACGCGCTGCGGGGGCACCGCGACATCGCCGCTAAGTACGGCTGCACCGGTGTGCCGGCTTGGCAGCGTCGGGCGCTGCCGTTTGCCTACCCCGTGGTGGTTCGCATCATCGACCGCTATCTCGACGTTACTCCCGCCACCGCCGCACACTCCGAGGCCGCGGTGCGGGCGAGCTTCGACGCCGTCGCCGAGCGCCTGGGCGACGGGCGGCCCTACCTCTGCGGCGAGCGCTTCAGCGCCGCCGACCTCACCTTCGCCTCGCTGGCGGCGCCGATGCTGATGCCGCCCGAGTACGGCGTGCTGCTCCCCCAGCCCGAGGAGTTGCCGGTGGCGATGGCCGCGACGGTTCGTGAGCTACGCGAGCACCCCGCCGGCGCGCACGCGCTGAGGATGTTCCGCGAGGAACGACGCTAGCTCCTCGATTCGCGCGACCGTCGGTCAGGCGTTTTTCGCCGCGTAGCCGGCGACCTTCCTTGCGGAGGCACGAACCGCCTCCCGCCCCCTGATAGCAGCGCCAGCCGGGGAAGCCCTTGATCGTGTAGTAGCTCTCGGCCTCGCTGGGCCCACCGTGACGTACGATCTGGTCTTCGGGACCCAAAAACCCGAGTGCCAAGAGCAAATTCCTCTTCACTTTTCCCATCCTTTCAGAGTCTTCCGTCTCACTCGGGCGGGCCCGGCTTGCCGCTCATTCCGGGGTGGATCCCCCGCCCGATCGTCTGCTCGTCGACGATCTTCTGTAGGTACTCGGCGAGGCGCTTGCGGTCGGCCGCGGGCATACCTTTGGTCAGGTCGCGCTCGTGGGTCTTGGCGATCTCGCGTCCCCGTTCGAGTGTCTCGCGCCCCTTGGCGGTGAGGTAGAGAGCCCGAACCCGGCGGTCGGTGGGATGCGGCCGGCGCTCGACCAGGCCGAGCTGCTCGAGCTCGTCGACGAGACCGACCATGCGGCTCGGCGGCACCTCGATCGCCTCGCCGATCGCCTGCTGCGAGCGTCCCTCGGCGGCGTCGACGAGATTGAGGACGCGGAAGAGGGCCGGGTGCAGGCCGACCTCCGCAATCCGTTCGGAGAATTGGCGCGCCGCGTAGATGCCAACCTGGGAGAGGAGAAAAGCCAGTGTCGACGGAGCCGCATCCCCAGCGATTGAATCGGTGCCCATGAGATCGCCAAGCCTACCGGCTTGCTTTCTGCTAAGAATCGTTTCTTCCTGAAACCTTTCTGTCTTGCAACGGATCTTTCGAGGAAAGGACCGCCTGATGACCCGCCGTCTCGCCCGCCTCGCCGACATCGCCTACCGCCGCCGCGGCCGCGTGGTCCTCGCCTGGATCGTCGCGACCGTGGTCCTGATCGGACTCGGCTCCGTACTCGCCGGCGAGTACCACGCCGACTACAACACCCCGGGCTCGGAGTCGAAGGCGGCGAGCGAATTCACCAAGCGCGAATTCAGCGGCTACTCGGGTCAGGAAATCTACGTCGTCTGGAAGGACCCGAAGGGGGTTGACAACCCGCCGACCAAGCGCCAGATGAATGCCTTCTTCACTCAGGCCGAAAAGGTCGACCACGTCGAGCGCCGGGGGGCGATCCGCGTCTCCGAAGACGGCACGATCGCGACCACGACGCTGCCGCTCAACGTGCCGGGTTGGGAGGTCAAGAAGGAGCAGGGTGAAGAGCTGATCGCGGCAGCCGAGGACAACGACGGCGCCGGCCTGCAGATCGAGCTCGGCGGCGAACCGATCTACGCCGCGCAGGAACAGACCAGCCCCGAGGGGCTCGGCTTCCTCGGCGCCGCGATCGTGCTGCTGATCGCCTTCGGCTCGCTGGTCGCGGCGGGCCTGCCACTGCTGATCGCCCTGGTCGGCCTGGGGATCACCTCGGGCGGCTTGGTCGCGCTGCTGGCCAACGTAATCGACGTTCCCAACTGGACCACCGCGGTCTCGGGCCTGATCGGCATCGGCGTCGGCATCGACTACTCGCTGCTCGTCCTCACCCGCTTCCGGGCCGCGATGCGCTCCGGCAAGGACCGCCACGACGCCGTCGTCGAGGCCGTCTCAACGGCGGGCCGCAGCGTGCTGATCGCCGGCAGCACCGTGGTCATCGCGGTCCTCGGCCTCTTCCTCACCGGCCTTCCCTACATGTACGGGGTTGCGATCTCGGCTTCGCTCGCAGTGCTAGTGGTGATGATCGCCTCGATCACGCTGCTGCCGGCGCTGCTCTCCTACCTCGGCCCGAAGGTCGACCGGTTGCGCATCCCCTTCCTCGGCCGCCGGCTGGAGAAGGAAGGAACCAGCGACTCCCCCGCCGCCCGCTGGAGCCACGCCGTGCAGCGGCGGCCCTGGACCGCGGCGATCGTCGCCACCGCGATCCTGCTCGCCCTCGCTGCGCCGGCGCTGGGCATGCGCCTGGGCTTTCCCGACGCCGGCAACGACAAGCCGGGCACGATGACCCGCCAGGCCTACGACCTGATCAGCGAGGGCTTCGGCCCCGGCGCCAACGGCCCGCTCGTGATCGCGGCCGAACTG
>DATMIH010000176.1:0-34380 GCA_035554595.1 Solirubrobacterales bacterium | reverse complement strand
CGCCGGTGTCGCCAGTGCTGCAGTAGACCGGACTTTCTTCGCCGACCGGGACAGGGCCGAACCTGTCCCCCGCGTGGACCGGGATCCGGGTGGGGAAGACGTTGAGCCCCTGTTTGACGTCCTCTTGGTTGCTCTCGCCGACCACTTCGAACGTGCCGGCTTTGCCGGTCGGCCGGAAGGCGGCCATGAACTCGGGAACGGTTGCGGTCAGCCCGGAGTTGACCTTCCACGCGGTGACGACGCCGCCTACGGGTGCGGCCAAGGGCAGCGCGCCACCGGATGCGCGCGCCTCGGGGATCAGCGTGAACGGTCCTTCGGCGAGGTTGCCGACGCACTCGTCGCCGGCTTCGGTTGCCGCCGTTGCCGCGGGCGCACCGATCAGCGCGATGGCCAGAACTGTTCCAACTAGGGCAACTGCGCGCAGCGACAGCATCCGCTTCCTCCCGGTTTCGACGACGACCGCCGAGAGGTTAGAGGCCTAAGGCGAAGCCGGCGAGCCCTCGAGCAGCCGGTCCAGCGCATGTCCGAGGCCGCCGATCGCCGAGTCGAGCGGCTCCTGACTGCCGGCGGCGCGGGCGCGCAACAGCGCGCCCTCGACCGTCGAGACGACGAGGCCGGCGAAGGCCTCGGCATCCCTGGCGTTGACCCCTTCGTCGCGCAGGGCAGCGGCGATCGGCCGTTCCCAGCTCTGGAAAGCGGCGGTCGCGACCGCGGCAAGCTCCGGGTCTTCGGGACGGGCCAGGGCGACGGCGGCGACCGGACAGCCGATCCGCTCCGGGTAATCGGCGACGCGGCGGCGGAAGACGTCCCCAAAGAGGGCCAGGGTCTGCTTCAAGCCTCGCTCCTCGAGCGAGCGCTCGATCAGGTCGCGGATCGTCGCCCCTTCGAGTTCGGCGGCCTCGCGGGCGAGTTGGACCTTGCCGCCGGGGAAGTGGTGGTAGATCGAGCCGCGCGGGGCCTCCCCGCGCCCGGCCACGTCGCGCAGCTCCATGCCGGCGTAGCCCTTCTCGGCGAGCAGCTGGCGGGCGCCTTTGAGCAGCAGCGCACGACCGTCGCGGCGCTTGCGCTCCTTCGGCTCCCCATCGGCGATCCTCGCTATGCCCACGGTCATAGTCTATAGTCCGCGCCGATGTATGACCGTGGTCATAAAGGGATCGTGGCGATCGCCTGCGCCGGCGCCTTCCTCGCTTTCCTCGACGCGACGATCGTCAACATCGCCTTCCCCGACATCTCGCGCTCGTTTGCGGGCTCGGGACGGGACGCGCTCTCCTGGGTGCTCGACGGCTACTTCGTCGTCATCGCGGCGCTGCTGGTCCCAGCCGGTGGGCTCGCCGACCGCTTCGGTCACAAGCGGATCTTCCTGCTCGGCGTCAGCGGCTTCACCGCCGCCAGCTTGCTCTGCGCCCTGGCGCCCTCGCTCGGCTTCCTGATCGCCTTCCGCGTCATCCAAGGGCTCGGTGCGGCGCTGATCGCGCCGACCTCGCTGGCGCTTGTGCTCGACGCCTTCCCGCCCGAGCGCCGGGCCGCCGGCGTCGGTATCTGGGGCGCGGCCGCAGCTGCCGCAGCCGCGGTCGGCCCGACCCTCGGCGGCGCCCTGGTCGAGCTCTCCGACTGGCGCCTCGTCTTCCTCGTCAACCTGCCGCTGGGCGCGGCCGTGGTCTGGTTTGGCGCCAAGGCGCTGCGCGAGCGCCCCCAGCTCGACAGCCGCCTGCCCGACTTGCCCGGCGCGGCGATGCTGGCCCTCAGCCTCGCCCTGGTGACGCTGGCGATCGTCGAGGGCAACGACTGGGGCTGGACCGCGAACGCGACCCTAGGCTGCTTCGCCGCTTCCGCCCTCCTGCTCGGCGGCATGATCTGGCGCAGCCGCAGCCACCCGCGCCCGATCGTCGAGCCCGAGCTCTTCCGCCACGGCTCCTTCCGCGTCGGCAACCTCGGAACCCTGCTCTTCGCCGCCGCCTTCTTCTCGCTGATCCTCGGCAACGTCGTCTTCCTCACCTCGATCTGGGGCTACACCGTGCTGCAGGCCGGCGCCGCCACCTTGCCGGGGCCGACCCTCTCGACCGTCGTCGCCGGCCCCGCCGGCAAGCTCGCCGACCGTTTCGGTCACCGCGCCGTGATCGTGCCCGGCACGCTCTTCTTCGCCGCCGGCGTGATCGTGCTGCGCTCGGCCGGTGCAACGCCGGACTGGCTTGGACTCTGGCTACCCGGCGCCTGCCTCACCGGCATCGGCATCGGGCTCGCCTTCCCGACTCTCGGCGCCGCCTCGGTGCGCGACATCCCCGATGACCGCTTCGCTACCGCCAGCGCCGTCAACGCCGCCTTCCGCCAGGTCGGCGCCGTGCTCGGCACCGCGATCCTCGTCGCCATCGTCGGCGAACCGGCGACCCTGCAGGCGGCCCTCGGCGTCTCCAACGACGCCTACCTCTTCTCGGCCATCGCCGCCCTCGCGGCCGGTGCCGCCGTGCTCGCGCTCAGTCCTTCCGCCAGGGGAGCACGCTCCCCCGCCGCCGCTGCTCTTGCTCCGACTGCTGCCGATCGCCCTGGCTGAGCCGCTCGCCGCTCTCGGCGTCGAAGAGGTGCAGCTTCGAGGTATCGGCCCAGAGCTCGCTGCTGTCGCGGCGCTTGATCTTGCTCGCCGGGTCCAGCCGGGCGACGATCTGCTCCTGGCCCTCGCGCACCTCGGGAACGCCGGTCTCCTCGAGGCGTTCGCTGACCAGGTCGGCGAGCTGGTCTGACTCGACGCTGCCTGACTCGACGTGGAAGTAGGCGTAGAGGTCGGAGCCAAGCGACTCGACCAAGTCGATCTCTGCCTCGAAGACGACCCCGCGCTCGTTGCGCAGGTCACCGATCAGCGATACGTCCTCGAAGCTCTCCGGCCGCAGGCCGGCGACCACCTTGCCGTCGCTGCTGCTGAGGCCCGCGGGCGCATCCACCTCGCCGATCGGCAGCTTCACCTTGCCGCCGCTCAGCTCGGCCGGCATGAAGTTCATCGCCGGCGAGCCGATGAAGCCGGCGACGAAGAGGTTGACCGGCTGCTCGTACAGTTCGGCCGGGGTGCCGACCTGCTGCAGGACGCCAGCTCGCATCACCGCCACCCGGTCCCCCAGGGTCATCGCCTCGGTCTGGTCGTGGGTGACGTAGACGGTCGTCGTCTCCAGTCGTGACTGCAGCCTCGCCACCTCGGTGCGCATCTGCACGCGCAGCTTGGCGTCCAGGTTGGAGAGCGGCTCGTCCATCAGGAAGGCCTGCGGGTCGCGCACGATCGCCCGGCCCATCGCCACCCGCTGGCGCTGGCCGCCTGAGAGGTTGGCCGGGCGGCGGTCGAGGTGCTGGGTCAGGTCGAGCGTCTTCGCCGCCTCCTCGACCTTGCTCTCGATCTCGCTCTTCTCGACCCCCGCCAGCTTCAGCGCGAAGCCCATGTTCTCGCGCACGGTCATGTGGGGATAGAGCGCGTAGTTCTGGAAGACCATGGCGATGTCGCGCTCCTTGGGGGCGCGGTCGTTGACCACCTCGCCGCCGATCTTCACCTCGCCGCTGGAGATGTCCTCGAGCCCGGCGATCATCCGCAGCGCCGTCGACTTGCCGCAGCCCGAGGGGCCGACCAGGATCATGAACTCGCCGTCGCCCACCTCCAGGTTCATGTCCTTGACCGCTTCCTGACCGTCGGCGAAGACCTTGGTGACTCCTTCGAGGGTGATCTCTGACATTGCGGGCTCCTTTATCCCTTGACGGCCCCGGCGGTGAGGCCGGAGACGATACGACGCTGGAAGAAGAGGACGAAGACGATGATCGGCACCGTCACGACCACGGCAGCGGCAGCGATGCTGCCGGTCGGCTGGGTGAACGATGACTCGCCGGTGAAGAAGGCGAGCGCCGCCGGCACCGTGCGCGAGGCATCCGAGGAGGTCAGCGAGATCGCGAAGACGAAGTCGTTCCAGGCGAAGATGAAGACGAGGATCGCCGCCGTGAATACGCCCGGCGCGGCCAGCGGCACGATCACCTTGCGGAAGGCCTGGAACGGGGTCGCTCCGTCGACCTGGGCCGCCTGCTCGAGCTCCCAGGGGATCTCGCGGAAGAAGGCGACGAGGACGTAGATCGCCAGCGGCAGCGAGAAGGTCAAGTAGGGAATGATCAGGCCGGGATAGGTGTCGTAGAGGCCCAGCGCCCGCCACATGTCGAAGAGCGGCCCAACCGTGGAGATCGGCGGGAACATCGCGATCGCCAGCGCCCCGGCGAGGATCACCCGCTTGCCGGGGAATTCGAGCCGGGCAATCGCGTAGGCGGCGAAGGAGGCGAGCGTGATCGCGATCACCGTGGTGATCAGCGCGATCGCGATCGAGTTGATCAGCGGCTTGATGAAGGGGCTGTCGCTGATCCCGCCTTCGAACAGGCTCTTGTAGTTGTCGAGGGAGATTTCGGAGGGGATGAAGCGCTGATCGGTGACCGCGCTGGGCGGCTTCAGCGAGAGTGAGATCAGCCAGAGCACCGGGATCAGGGCGAAGATCAGCACCACCGCGATGGCGACGCTCCAGGTTGCGTAGTCCCGGCTTCCCCGTTTCATCTCAGCCCCCCGGCCGTCCTTCGTCGAGCCGCGCCCCGAAGCCCTTGACGAAGAGGAAGGCGATCAGGAAGACGCAGAGGAAGATCAGCACCGAGACGGCTGAGCCGAGGCCGAGGTTGAGCCGCGAGATCAGCTGGTTGTAGCCGAGGATCGAGACCGATTCGGTGTCCTGGGCACCGCGGGTCATGACGAAGATCGTGTCGAAGACGCGGAAGCCGTCGAGGGTGCGGAAGAGCAGCGCGACGAGGATGGCCGGCTTCATCAAGGGCAGGGTGATGCGGGTGAAACGCTGCCAGGCGGACGCCCCGTCGACCTTGGCCGCCTCGTAGAGCTGGCCGTCGATCGTCACCAGGCCGGCCAGCAGCAGCAGCGCCATGAACGGCGTCGTCTTCCAGATCTCGGCGAGGATGATCACCGCGAAGGAGCTGAAGCGGCCGCCGAACCAGTCCATTTCTTCGGAGATCAGCGGCAGGTGGTTGACGAAGCCGGTGTCCGGCGCGAAGGCGAACTGCCAGGCGAAGGCGGCGACGACGGTGATGATCCCGTAGGGGATCAGGACCGAGGTGCGGACGATGCCGCGGCCGAAGATTGCCCGATGCATGACCAGCGCGATTGCCATTCCCAGGACCAGCTCGATCGCGACCGAGATGATCATCACGAAGAGGGTGTTGAAGATGTCGGTCCACCACAGTTCGGAGCTCAGCACCGAGCCGTAGTTGGAGAGACCGACAAAGCCGCTCTCGTCGGGGAAGCGCAGATCGATTTTCTGCACCGAGAGGACGATCGCGTAGCCGATCGGGTAGGCGGTGACGGCGAGCATTGCCAGCACCGCCGGCGCGCAGAGCATCCAGGCAAGGCGGCGCTCAGAGCGCGTCTTCTGACTGACACGGGGCCGCGGGGCCGCGCTCGCCTCCATCAGAGCAGCCCTTCCCGCTTGACCGCGGCTTCGAGGTTCGACTTCAGTTCGTCATAGATCGATTCGGTGTCTTCGGGGTCGATCTTTTCCGGCGGGTGCAGGGTGCGCTGCAGCGCCGAGGAGACGTCCTGATAAGCGGGAGTGGTCGGTCTCGGACCCGCTCCCTCGATCGATTGCTTGACCAAGCCGGCAAAGCCCGGGTATGCCTTGGTCACGACTTTGTTCGCGTAGAGATCGGAGCGCGACGGGGGCAGCCCGTCGAGTTCGACCGCGGTCAGCTGACTTTGCTTCCCGGCCAGGCAGGCGGCGGCTTCGAAGTCGATGTCCTTGTTCTCCGAGTAGGAGCTGACCGCGAGGTTGAAGCCGCCCAGCGGCGGCTTGCTGGGTCGGTTGGCGTCGACTCGGGGGAAGCGCGCGTAGCCCATCTCCTTACCGATCTTGGGGGCTTCGGCCTGGGCGCTGGCGTAGGCGAAGGTGTAGTTGGTCATGAAGGCCGATTCGCCCGCCTCGAAGGCGAGCCGGGCGCTGTCCTCGTCGGAGGTCGAGAGGCCCGCCGGCGCCGCCGGGGAGTTGGCCAGCCTGCCCATCACCGCCAGCGCCTTTTCCGTCGGGCCCTGCTTGAGGTCGAGCTTTTCCGGGCCGGAGAGGATCGGTGTGCCGGCGCTTTCGATCAGCGCGTTGGCCCAGACCATGAAGCCCTCGTAGCGACTGGCCTGGACCTGGATCGTGCCGGCGTTGGCCCGGCCCAGTTTTTCCGCCTCGTCAATCATCTCGTCCCAGGTGCGGGGCGGCTTTGGGACCAGGTCTTTGCGGTACCAGAGCAGCTGGGTGTTGGTGTTGAACGGCGCCGCGTAGAGCTTGCCTTCGAAGGAGGCGGTTTCGATCACGCCCGGGAAGACCTTTTCTGTTACCTGGCGCTTCAGCGGCCCCTTCCACTCTTCGACCCAGCCGGCGTTGGCGAACTCGCCGGTCCAGATCACGTCCATGCCGATGATGTCGATCGAGGAGTCCTCGGCGCCGAGCCGACGCACGAGCTGTTCGCGCTGCTGGCTGGCGTCGGTCGGGAGGAATTCGGGTTCGACCTTGTACTTGCCACCCGATTCTTTCGAGCACCGTTCCGCCACTTTCTCGATCGATCCGCCTGGCTGGATTGCGACGAACCAACTCAGGGTGCGGGTGCTGGACTCCTTGCCACCACCACCGCACGAGCTGAGCGCGAGGACTGTCAGAGCCGCTACGCCCAAGCACACGCACAGCTTGGTCGCCACCCCGGGTGTCAATTGGTTCCCTCCATCACCCACCCTCGGCAAACGGCCAAAGGTGCACCAGGAAACTGCCCGAATCGTGGCGGTCTAAACGGTGAGCGAGCGCCAGGCGCTCTCGGCAACCACGAGGCTGACCGTGAGGCTGCGATCGCCGGCGGCGATCTCGATCGTTGCGCCGCCGACCTTGCCCAGCGGCGTAGCGCCCAGCTCTTCCAACGTCGCGAGATCGCCGCTGAGCAGGAAGCCGCCGGCGGCCTCGCCGAAGAGGGCCTCCTCGGGCGAGCAGCCGCGTTCGCGCAGCGGCTGCAGATCGATGCTGCAGCCAACCCCGCCCGCGATTGCCGACTCGACCAGGGCGCAGGCGAGGCCGCCGTCGCTGATGTCGTGGGCGGAGGCGAGCTTGGCGCCGCGGATGGCCTCGCGGACCGTCGCGCAGGCAGCGGTAACGGCGGTTACATCGGATCGCGGCAGGCCCACGTCGAGCTCGCCACGCAGCTTGACCAGCTCGGAGCCGGCGAGATTGGGTTCGAAGGGGCCGAGCAGGGCAATTGCGTCGCCCTCGCGCAGGAAGGCGCTGCCGCAGACCTTGGCCGGATCAGGCAGCTCACCGACCATGCCGATGACCGGGGTCGGGTAGATCGGGCCTTCCGGTCCCTCGTTGTAAAGCGAGACGTTGCCGCCGACGACCGGCACGCCGAGCTGCTCGCAGGCGGCGGCGAGGCCGCTGACCGCCTGGTCGAGCTGCCAGGCGGGCCCCGGTTTCTCCGGGTTGCCGAAGTTGAGGCAGTTGGTCAGACCGAGCGGCTCGGCGCCGACGCAGGCGAGGTTCTGGGCGCACTCGAGCACCGCCTCGATCGTCCCGTTGTGTGGGTCGCAGGCGACGCGACGGCCGTTGCCGTCGATCGAGACCGCGATCGCGTTGCCCGCCTCGGGGATCTGCAGGACGGCGGCATCGGCGGCCTCGGGTCGGCACACGGTGCGCGAGCCGACCACCGAGTCGTACTGCTCGAAGGCCCAGCGCTTGGAGGCGATGCTGGGGGAGGAAAGCAGCGCCAGCAGGGTCTCCTCGCTGGAGGCCTCCGCGGCGAGCGTTGCCCGGTTGCCGTACATCCAGCCCTGCGGCTCGGCCGGCTCCAGGTCATAGAGCGGGCAGCCGTCGACCAGCGCCTCGACCGGCATCTCGCCGACCACGTTGCCGTTTCGCAGGATCCTGATCTGGCCGGAATCGGTGACGACGCCGATCTCGGCCGAGCCGGTCTGCCATTTCTCACAGACCGCGAGCACCGCGGCCACCTTGTCGGGCTCGACCACGGCGAGCATCCGCTCCTGTGACTCGGAGACCATGATCTCGAAGGGCTCCATGTCGGCCTCGCGCAGCGGCACCAGGGTGACGTCGAGGTCGATGCCGACGCCGCCGGCCGAGGCCATCTCACCCGCCGAGGAGGTCAGCCCGGCGGCGCCGAGGTCCTGCAGCGAGACCAGCAGCCCCTTCTCCAGCAGCTCGAGGCAGCACTCGAGCACCTTCGACTCCTCGAAGGGATCGCCGATCTGCACCGTCGGTCGCTTCGCCTCGTCGCCCTCGCCGAGCTCGGCCGAGGCCAGCACCGAGGCGCCGCCGATGCCGTCGCGCCCGGTCGAGGCGCCCATCAGCACGACGACGTTGCCGATCCCAGCGGCGGCGGCGCGGACCATCTCGGCCTGCTTGGCAATGCCGAGGCACATCGCGTTGACCAGGCAGTTGTGCTCGTAGGGGGCCTCGAAGTAGATCTCGCCGCCGACGTTGGGCACGCCGATCGAGTTGCCGTAGTGGCCGATCCCCCGCACGGCGCCGTCGAGCAGGTGGCGCGAGCGCAGCGAGTCGAGCTCGCCGAAGCGCAGCGAGTCGAGGATCGCGATCGGCCGCGCCCCGATCGCGAAGACGTCGCGGAGGATGCCGCCCACCCCGGTGGCGGCGCCCTGGAACGGTTCGACCGCGCTCGGGTGGTTGTGGGACTCGACCTTGAAGGCGATCGCGTGGCCGTTGCCGATGTCGACCGCGCCGGCGTTCTCGCCCGGCCCCATCACCACCCGCTCGCCCGCGGTCGGCAGCCGCCGCAACAGCTTGCGGGAGTGCTTGTAGGCACAGTGCTCGGACCAGAGCAGGCTGAACATCGCCAGCTCGACCTCGTTGGGTTGGCGGCCGAGCTTCTCGACAATGAGGTCGAACTCAGAATCCGTCAATCCGAGATCACGATGCCGTGACTCCACCGCCATCCCCGGACGCGGAAGCGAATGCCTGTCCATATCTGATTCTTCAGGCATTCGCGGGAGCAGAGGCGATGGCGGCGATGTCTTCGAAAACCCGCAGGCCGTCGGTCGAGCCGGTCAGCGGGTCGACCGCATGCTCGGGGTGCGGCATCAGGCCGACCACGTTGCCCGCCTCGTTGCGCACGCCGGCGATGTCCCGCGCCGAGCCGTTCGGGTTCTGCCCCGGCGCGTAGCGATAGGCGACCTGCCCGTTCGCCTCAAGCGCATCGAGCACCTCATCCGGCGCGTAGTACCGGCCTTCCCCATGCTTCGCCGGAATCGACAACGTGGCCCGACGGGACTCAAAGTGGCCTATGTCTCTACTTTGAGTCCCGTCGACCTCGAGGTCGAGTTGGCGGCAGGTGAAGCGCATGCTCTCGTTGAGCAGCAGCGCGCCAGGCAGCAGGCCGGCCTCGCAGAGGACCTGGAAGCCGTTGCAGATACCCAGCACCGGGCCACCGCTCGCGGCGAACTCGCCGACCGCCTCCATCGCCGGCGAGAAGCGGGCGATCGCGCCGGCGCGCAGGTAGTCGCCATAGGAGAAGCCGCCGGGGACGACGATGGCGTCGATCCCGTCCAGATAGCGCTCTTCGTGCCAGACCAGGCGCGCCTCGGCGCCGCTCCGCTGGCAGGCCTGTAGGGCATCCAGCTCGTCGCAGGAGCCGGGGAACTGGAGCACTCCCCACATCATCAAACGCCGCCTCCTCTGCTCCCGCCGGGGCCTGGGGAATCAGATATGGACAGGCCCCGGCTCCCGCGTCCGGGGGCGGCTTGGTCTCGCATCAGATCTGCTCGATCTCGTAATCCTCGATCAGCGGGTTGGCGAGCAGCTTCTCGCAGAGCTCGCCGAGCCGCTCCGGGTCCTCGGCTTCGAGCTCGACCATGCGCCCGACTCGCACGTGCTCGATCCCCTCGAAGCCGAGCGCCGGAAGCGCCCGCTCCACGGCCTTGCCCTGGGGGTCGAGGATCCCCTCCTTGGGCCGGATCAGCACGCGCGCCTTCACGGCGCCCAATCTAGCGATCCTGTCCCCGGACTTCGTCCTACCATGGGCACGTGAGTCACCCGCCCGCACTCGCCGCCGCGACCGAGCCGTTCTCGGCCGGCGACAGGTTGGAGAACCCGTGCACGGGGGAGCTCGGCATCCTGGTCAAGGCTCCCTGGGAAGGGGGCGACCCGTCCCTGGAGGCGGACCTCCACGTGCAGCCCGGCGGCGCCGTGGTCGGCGAGCACGTGCACCGGCACTTCGACGAGCGGTTCACGGTCAGGGAGGGCCGGATCGGCTTCCGCCTCAACGGTGTCGAGTCGATCGCCGGCCCCGGCGACATGGTCGAGATCCCGCGCGGCAGCTGGCACGACTGGTGGAACGCCGGCGAGGAGGTCGGGGTCGCCCGGGTCCGGGTCTCCGACGGAGCACGCTTCGGGCAGATGATCGAGACGCTGTTCGGCCTCGCCCGCGACGGCCACACCAACGAGAAGGGGATGCCCGACCCGCTGCAGCTGGCGATGTTCGCGAGCGAGTTCCGCGACGTCCTGGTGCTCAGGCGACCGCCCGCCGCGGTCCAGTCGTTGGCCTTTGGCGTACTGCGGCCGATCGCCCGGGCGCGGGGCTACCGCGGCACTTACCCCCAGTACGGTCGCGCGCTGCTCAGAAGCTGAGCTCTGTGATCCGCTCGTAGGCCTCGACGTACTTGGCGCGCGTCTGCTCGACCACGTCGGGCGGAATCTCGGGGGCGGGCGGGGTCTTGTCCCAGCCGCTCTCGGTTGCCCAGTCGCGCACGTACTGCTTGTCGAAGGATGGCTGCGTCTTGCCGGGCTCGTAACGGTCGGCGGGCCAGAAGCGCGAGGAGTCCGGCGTCAGCACCTCGTCGGCGAGGACGATCTCGGCGCCGGCGTGGCGGCCGAACTCGAACTTGGTGTCGGCGAGAATGATGCCGCGCTCGGCCGCGTGTTCGGATCCACGCTTGTAGACCTCGATCGAGATCCGCCGCAGCTCCTCCATCAGCGCTCGGTCTCCGACGATCTCGGCGGCGCGGTCGAAGTCGACGTTCTCGTCGTGGTCGCCGATCTCGGCCTTGGTCGCCGGGGTGAAGATCGGCTCCGGCAGCTTGTCGGACTCGAGCAGGTTGGGTGGCAGCTCGATCCCGCAAACCGCGCCGCCGTTCTTGTATTCCTTCCAACCCGAGCCGGAGAGGTAGCCGCGGACGACGCACTCGACCGGGTACATCTCCAGCCGCCGCACCCGCATCGCCCGTTCCGCCACCTCTTCCGGCACGTTGGCCGAGATGAAGTGATTGGGGACGATGTCGCCGGTCAGCTCGAACCAGAATTCGGAGATCCGGTTGAGCACCTTGCCCTTGTCGGTGATCGCCGTCGGCATCACGATGTCGTAGATTGAGATCCGGTCGGAGGCGACCATCAGCAGGTCGTCATCCCACTCGTAGATCTCGCGGACCTTGCCCGAGGAGTGGAGCTTCAAATCGGTAAGAGGTGGCATTGGCGCGATGCTAGCGGGGGAGAGGTCGGGGTGTCCCTCCCGCGGCGCTGGGTTTTTCGCATTTGCGGCGAAGGCCGTCCGAGATTGTTTGTGGGCGAAAAAGAGGACGCCGCTTGCGGGAGGGACACCCCGACCTCTCCGCGTCTACGATTGCTCTGATGCTGCCCCCGGAACCGAAGAGCTCCCCGCTTGTTCAGACGCTTAGGTGGAGCTTCCGGCCGCTGCCGTTCATGCAGGAGAACCGGGAGCGCTACGGCGACAACTTCAGCGTCAAATTCCTCACCTTCGAGCGGCCGATGGTGATGATCTCCGACCCGGCCGCGATCAAGGCCCTCTACATGGAGCGCTCGCACGGCCTGCCGCCGGGCCGCGACATCATCCTCACCCCGATCGTCGGCCCCCGCTCGCTGCTGGTCACCAAGGGCGCCGACCACCTCGCTCACCGCAAGCTGATGCTGCCCCCCTTCCACGGCGAGCGGATGCGCTCCTACCAGCCGCTGGTCGAGGAGATCGTCGACCGGGAGATCGACTCCTGGCCGCTCGGCGAGGAGTTCGCGATCCACCCGCGGATGCAGGCGATCACGCTCGAGGTCATCCTCAAGGTCGTCTTCGGCGTCGCCGACGGCCCCCGCTTCGAGCGCCTGCGCACGGTCCTCACCCAGGTGCTGGAGGAGACCGCCTCGCCCGTGGCCCAGTTGAGCGGCCTCGCCTCGCGCCGCTTCGGTGGTCGCGGCCCTTGGGCCAAGTTCGAAAAGCAGCTGAAGCTGGCCGACGATTTGCTCTACGCCGAGATCGCCGAGCACCGCGCCAGCGGCGCCTACGAGGAGCGCGACGACATCCTCTCGCTGATGATGCAGGCCCGCTTCGAGGACGGCAGCGAGATGAGCGACTCCGACCTGCGCGACCAGCTGATGACCCTGCTGCTGGCCGGCCACGAGACCACCGCGACGGCGCTGGCCTGGACCTTCGACCTGCTGCTGCGCCACCGGAGTTCGCTGCTGCGCCTGCGCGAGTCGCTCGAGGCGGGCGAGGAGGACTACCTGCGCGCCGTGATCAGCGAGTCGTTGCGCCTGCGGCCGGTCGTGCCGCTCGCCGGCCGCCGCCTCAGCGTCGATCTCGAGACCGAGAACCTGAGCCTCCCCGCCGGCACCGACGTCACCCCAGCGATCTGGCTCACCCACACCCGCGCCGACTCCTATCCCGAGCCCTTCGCCTTCCGCCCTGAGCGCTTCCTCGACGATCCGCCAGACACATACGCCTGGATCCCCTTCGGCGGCGGCATCCGACGCTGCATCGGCGCGGCCTTCGCCGAGTTCGAGATGCGGATCGCCCTACGCGAGGTGCTGACCCGCTGCGAGCTGCACAAGGCCAGCCCGGCGCCGGAGAAGATCGGCCGCCGCAACATCACCCTCTCGCCGCGCGCCGGCACCCCGGTCGTCGTCACCGCCCGCCGTCCGGCACGCGAGCGCGATTTGGTTCCGGCCTAGCTCAGTCCGTCGCCAGCCTCGACAGGCGCTCACGGTCAGGGCATGATCAAGGCATGGCCGGAGATCGCGAGGCGGATCGGCTGACCTGGTGGCAGCGCCTGGCGCTGCGCCGCACGCACAGGGCGGCCCGCAAGAAGGCCGACGAGCCGCTTACCGCCGAGGATTGGGCCGCCTACTTCGAGATGGCCTCCGGCCGGATGGGGCGGGGCATGAGCAGCCTTCTGCGCGCGCTTCCGTCCAGCCCCCGCTGCGGCATCTGTGGCGCGCCCTTTGAGGGCTTCGGCAGCCGGCTGATCCGCCCGCTTGGCTACCAGCAGTCGCGTAAGAGCCCCAACCTCTGCGCGGCCTGCGTCGAGGCCTCGCCGCCGGGCGGGATGACGACCGAGGCCGGGGTCCTGTTCGCCGATCTGCGCGGCTTCACCCGGCTCTCGGAGCAGTCCGAGCCCGAAGCGGTCAGCGTCCTGCTGCGCCGCTTCTACGCCTGCGCCGAGGACGTCCTCTTCCCCGAGGCGGTGATCGACAAGCTGATCGGCGACGAGGTGATGGCGCTCTACCTACCGATGTTCGGTCGCTTCGAGGAGGCGGCGCCGGTGATGCTCGACAGCGCCCGCGAGCTGCTGCGCCGGATCGGCTACGGCAGCGCCGAGGGCCCATTCGCCGAGGTCGGGATCGGCCTCGACTACGGCGAGGCCTTCGTTGGCAAGGTCGGCCGGCGCGCGCTCAACGACTTCACCGCGATCGGCGACGTCGTCAACGTTGCCGCGCGGCTGCAGGGGGAGGCTGCGGGCGGTGAGATCCTCGTCTCCGGCCGCCTCACGGAGCGCCTTAACGAGCCCCCGGGCGAACGCCTGGAGCTGGAGCTGAAGGGCAAGGCCGAGCCGGTTGTCGCCTACCGAAGCTCTGTCGCGGCTTAGCTCTTCGCCGCTTCGCGGGCGGCAGGATGCTCCTGCGCCCAGCGCGCGATCGTGCTCGAGCCGGAGATCACCTCGCCGTCGTCGAGGACGAGGATCGGCACCTCGTTGGTGCCGCTCAGGCGCTTCACCTCGGCCCGGTCCTCGTCGCGGCTGTCCCAGGTCCAGGGCATCAGCCGGTAGCCGCCCATCACCTTCAGCTCGTAGGTGTAGCCGGCCGCGTCAAGCGCCTTGCCTGCCTTCGCGCACGGATGCGCAAAAGCCGGCCCCGTTGTCTTCTGTCCACAGGTGTAGAGCAGCATGCGAGCGAACCCTATCCCCTTCCGGTGCGCCTTATGTGGCCTATAGCCACACAAAGCGCACCGGAACGGCGGTCAGGGGCGGATTGCGGCCAGCACCTCGTCGGCGGCGCGCTCGCCGGACTGCACGGCGCCGTCCATGTAGCCGTTCCAGACGGTTGCCGTCTCGGCGCCGGCCCAGTGGAGGGGACCGATCGGCGCGGGCTGGCGTCGGTGAGTGGGCCGGAGTAGGAGGTGAGCTTGCCGGCAATTTCAATCAGATGCCGCCCTTCGTCGTAGGTCGGAAAGGTCTCCACCCCCAGCTCTCCGGCGAGCGCCGCGATCCGCTCCTGGGTCGGGCCGATCCACTGGCCGCCGACCTCGACCACCTTGCCCTCGCCGATCTCCTCGTTGAGCAACCGGCCGCCGACCCGGTCGCGGGCCTCGACCACGACCGGGCGCTTGCCCGCAGCAGCGATCCGGCGGGCGGCGACGAGCCCGGCAAGCCCGGCACCGACGATCGCGACGTCCGCCTCGAGCGACTCGCTGACGGTTCGCTGCTCCACCATTGCAATGAGACTAGCTCCGCTGACTTGACCCAGATTGAGCAGTTCGCAATCGAGGCTGCGGGGCTGTCGGTGATGCTGGCTTAGCGGGCCGGAGGGAGAACTGCCATCCAGCAGACCACGCCGAGGTCCCCGGCCGTGATCTTCTCCGGCAGCGGCGCCGGCTCGACCGGGCGCAGGCCGAAGTCGGCAACCACCTGCACGATGCCGGCCGCGGCCGCGTCACGGGACATCCGCGAGTCCTCGAGTTGTTCTTGGACTTCGCGCAGGGCCCTCCTTACCGCAGAGCTGCGCTCAACCGAGAGCGCAGCATCCGTCTCATCGACCGTCTCGCTCGCCACCGGCAGCGAGACGCCGGGATCGCGGAGGATCTCGAGCGCCCAGCGCTGTCGAGGTCCTATCTGTTCCTGGCTTGCCCGCAGATCGGCGCGCTTGTTGTGCTGCTCGACAATGCTTGCCGCGGCTTTCTCCCAGGTGCCGTCGAGGTCGATCCCCTCCACCTCAGCCGGCTCGGCTCCCTGCGGGTCGATGCGGCGCAGCATCTCCAGATCGCCGTCGACAAGCGCTCCATTCTCGAACTCGACGTAGCGCCAGTAGCGATAGCCCTGCTCGGCGTCGGCCATGCGCGGCGTTCGAGTCGCGAAGAAGACCCCGGGCGCACCCCGCGAGCGGCCGTCGGCGGTCTGGCGGAAGCAGGCGCCGATGCCCCAGGGGAGCCGCTGCACCCGCTCGACCTCGCCCTCGGCAAGCGCTCGGTCGATCAACCGCCGCAGCTCCTCGCCGACGAACGCACCGGAATCCTCCTCCGCCTCTCTGGCCAGCTCTGAGTCGCCGGCGGCGAGGCGCTCGGCGAAGCTGCGCAGCTCGGTCTCGATGCCCTCGATTACTTCGGACTCCATCCCGTAGACGCCGCCCGCCGCCTTGATCTTTCCCTGGATCCTCGCCTCGAGGCCGAGTAGGCGCTCGAGTTCCCCAGGCGCCGGCAGCATCGTGGTCAGGAAGACTTCCTCGTGGGGGCTACGCAGCCGAATTACCCGGCCATTGCGCTGGACCACCCGCTGCGGGTTCCACGGCATGTCGTAGGAGATCACCGCCTGGGCCTGCTGCAGGTTCTGACCCTCGGAGAGCACGTCAGTGGAGAGCAGCAGGTCGACCTCGCCGTCGGCCGGCTCGTACCCGTCTTCAACGACGGTGTCGGGCGCGAACCTGGAAAGCGCGGCGGTTCGCTCGTCCGGTGTCGTCTCGCCGCCGATCACCACGACCCGCTCGCGCCCCCCGATGCGCTCGGGAAGGTTCTCGGCGAGGTAGCGGACCGTGGCGCCAAAGGTTGAGAACACGGCGATCTTCTGGGCCGGCGAGTCTTCCAGCAGTTCTGCGAGCAGCTCCAGCTTGGGGTCCTCGCCTTCGCCCAGTTGAAGCAGCTCCTCGCGGATCGTGCCCAAGCGCTCGCGGTCGGCCGCGACCGCAGCCCCGAACTCCGGGTCGAACTCACTGACCCGCCGCCGCCCGTCGGCTTCGAGGCGCTCGTTCAGCCAGCTTGCGAGTCCAGCCTCGTCGATGTCTTCCGCGGCGGCCGCCCGTAGCTCCTCGCGCGAGAGCACTTCGTCCCGCGCCCAGGCAAAGAGGAACGCATCGTGAGCGGTGAGCATCCGCTCGACGGTGGCGAGGCACGCCCACCAGCAGGACTCGAAGCGCTTCAACAGCCCGGACTTCAGTAGGCCGGCGAGCTGCGCCTCGACGCTCTCTTCCTCACTATCGAGGTCGAAGGCGCTCGGCCTGTAGCGGGCCATCGTCAGCGCGTCGATCTCGTCGGCGATCGCCTCGAACAGGCCCGGATGGGCGGCGTCCAGGTCGTAGCGCCGCGTGCGCAAGCTCGGCTTGGGGAAGCGGACCGCGGTCCCATCCGGGAAGGTCGCCCCCTGGTAGTTGCGCTCGATGAAGACTCGATCGCGGCGGACGCTGACCGCATCGGCGAGCGGGTAGAGAACGTCGGGACTGAGGTTCTCCGGATCGCGCTCGTTCGCTCCCGCCTGGATGAATAGGTCACGCACCGAGTCCAGGCCGATCGCGCTGAAGGCCCGATCGTGGCGGGCGAACAGCATCACCATGTTGTAGAGGTCCCAGAGCCCGTTGTTGATCGGGGTCGCGGTCAGCATCACGACCTGCTTGGGCTTGCCGCCGAGCAGCCGCTCCATCGCCCGGTACCAGGAGGTGTCCTCGTTGCGCAGCGCGTGCGCCTCGTCGACTAGGACGAGCCGGTAGGCATCCTTGCGGTTGCTGAGGTGGCGCTGCGGCCGGCTTGCGTCGGGCGCCAGCTGCTCATCGGAGGCGAGCTCCTGAAAGGAGATGACCTGGGCCGGCAGCTTCTCCTGGTGGATGCGTTCCTGCCAGCGCTTCTTTAGCTGTGCCGGGGTAATGATCAGCGCGTAGGCGCCGTCCTCTTCGGTCCGCTCCTCGACGAAGGCGAGGCCGATCTCCGTCTTCCCGGTGCCGACCCCGTCGGCGTAGATGACACCGCCATGGCGGCGTGCGATCGCCCGCGCCCGCTCATAGCCGTCGCGCTGGAAAGGGGCCAGATCGAGCCCGGTCGGACGACTGGCGCGGGCCGGGTCGTCGGGCCGTGGGGGTTGCAGCTCAAGCAGGGCCCGCAGGTAGACCGTGCGTGGATCGACGCGGCCGGGGTCGGGGAAGAGCAGGGCGTTGAGATCTCCGCCGAAGTCGGTCGCTTGCTCCCAGAGCCCATCGAACCACTCGATCGCCTGGCTGGCGACGTTGGGCTGGTAGTTGGTCAGGCCCAGCTCGAGGTTGCGGGAGAGGCCGGCGCCGGTCAGGTTTGCCGAGGTGACAAGAGCAACACGGGCGTTGGTCGCGGTCCCGAGCATGTAGGCCTTGCCGTGTAGGAAGCGGCGAGTGAAGCGGCGCACCTCGACCTCCGGCCGCGCCAACCATTCCTCTACCGCCTGCAGCCATCGGGCCGCGCGAGAGGGAGGAAAGCGGGAGAAGTTTCGCTCGTCGCGCAGCGCCTCGAGCTGGAGCTGGAAGCGGTCAATCGGCGGCGGCGGCGCACCCAGTCCGGGCTCGGGTGCCGCCCCGAGCAGCAACCGGACCGGCCGCTCGTCAAGGGTCTCGGCAAGGCGGTGGAGCCCCTCGAGGTTGACGTACCCGGTGGCGACGGCAAGCGGATGCTCCGGGCCGTTTTCGCCGATCAGGTAGGTCAGCGCCGCGCCGTGGCGGGTTTCGTCCCCGAGATTGTCGAGCAGTTCTGGGCGCCGCACGGTCAGCCCAGCTCGGCGAAGCGCTTGCGCACGGCCTCGCGGTAGTCCTCGGGTACGGCGTCGAGGGTGAAATCAGAGAAGACGATCTCAAGCTCATCCTCGCTCAACTCCCAGGCGCGCGCGACCCGGGCGTCGATGTCGGCCCGCAGCGTGAGCCTCTCGCCTTCGTCGAGCGGCCCGCAGTCGACCTCGGTTGCCGCGGCGAACTCAGCGAAGCGCTCGTCGGGACAGGAGAGGCGGGCAGCTGCTTTCGCCAGCGACTGCAGCTCGCCGTCGTCGAGATCGGGGAGATGCAGCGACTCGAGCGTCGCCATGCTGAGGCTCAGCTCCACATAGCGCCTGGCCTGCCAGTCGAACGCGAGGCTGTTCATTACGCCGAGACACGCGGCCCGTTCGATGTCGTCGCCGCTCACGAATGCCAGGTATGGGCCGGTATAGGCAATGAGGACCTGTGGCGGAATCAGGCAAGCGATGATCGTTCGAGAGTCTGCCCCCCGAGTGACCCGGCGATAGACGACTCGCGCCCTGCCGATTTCCCTCGCCACGGCCTCTTGCCGCTGCCTTGGCGTTGTCTGCTCGGCGAGCAGCGAACCTGTTCCAGGTCGGACCTTTCTGACGACCTGCATCACCTCGTCGCTGAGCGGGCACACCCTGACCTCTCGGCCCAACGGGGCGTACTGCTCGAAGCTCTCCCCCTTCCAGAGCGGCCAGCCCTCCGTGGCCCCTTTCCACAGGTGGCTGTCCTTGGTCTCATCCAGCTCGCGCACGCTGAAGCAGGACCAACGCCCGTTCGCCCCGAAGGGAAAGAGACTGCCGCTGCGGAGCTTGGCGAGGAGCGTCGCCTCGGCGGGGCCGTGGAGCAGTGGGAATGCAGCGTCTGGTCCAAGCGAGGCCCTGCTCAGCCGGAACCCCTCCGTCGTCGACTGAACGTCGAACTGCGCTGCGGAGTTGGCGACGCCGGCAACCTCGAACCCCTCTTGACGATCCCCAGCGGCCAGCTGCGCGACGAGGAGCGCCACCGTGTACTGGGCGTGAGTGTCGAACATCCATAGTCCGGTGTTGACGAGAAAATCGACTCTCTCGGGTGGCGCTTGATCGAAAAGCCAGGCCCGGAAGGCGATCGAGCCCTTGGCGCCGAGGGCCCAGCGCGGAAGCACGACCCCCAGGCGCCCAGTCTGGCGCAGGAGCTCACGGTAGCGCTGGCAGAAGTACTTGTAGACGTCGGGATCCCCGGCGCCTGTCGAGTAGCCGGAGACCGCCCCAAAATAAGATCGCAGCCCAGTGAGGCGTTCCTGTTCGATCGTCAGTCGGCTCGGTAGCTCCGGGCGCTCGCGCTTCAGCTCCTCGATTGCGGCCTTTCGCTCTTTCTCGGGCAGCGACCTGATTCCGGGCCTGTAGAGCGCGTAGAAAGCCAGCTCCTCAACAGTCACCTCCTCCCACGGAGGGTTCCCCACGATTACGTCAAACCCCGGGTTCTCCCGGGCGAAGACCTCGGCGAAGGCAAGGGGCCAGTGCAGGGCGCGCTGTTCGGCTACGGCCTTTTTCGCCTTCGGCCCCAGCTTTGCCTCGGCGCCGGCGATCAGCTCCTCGCCGCGGTTCAGCGCTTCGTCGCGGGCGCCCTTGATGCCGAGGGCGCCCGCGGTCCAAAGGTCGAGCACGCGTTCGGCCCCCTCGACCTCTTCGCGCAGCTCGGCGGCGGCGGCGCGGCTCTTCTCGACCTCGTCGGGAGTGCGGTCGTCGATCTCGCGCAGCTTCGCCGCCTTCTCGGCAGCCCGCATGATCGCTTTGTCCAGCTCGCGCCCGAAGAAGACCTCTTGGTTCTCCTCGCCAGGCGGTCTGATCTCATCGGGCCTCGCGACACCGATCAGCGAGTTGCCGACCTGGACGTTGTGATCGAGGTAGGCGAGAGAGAGGCCGGGGACGAAGGCGCCGAGCCAGAGCGAGACCTTGGCGATCTCCGCCCCCATCGGCGAGAGGTCGACACCGTAGACGCAGCGCTTCAACGCCAGCCGCTTGAGCAGAGCGGTGTCCTCGACGCCGAGCCCGAAGGCACGATCTGCTGCTGCCCGCAGCGAGTCGAGCTCCTCGCGCAGAGTGGGCAGCGCCAACTCGCCCAGCAGCGTCGCGAGCTGGTCGGCGAGCTCGTCGACGACCTCGACCAGGAAGTGGGCGCTGCCGCAGGCCGGATCGATTACGTAGAAGTCGAACAACTTCGCCGCCGCCGCCGCGGGATCGCTCTCGGCGGTTTCACGAATCCGCTCCAGGTGCGCCTCGAAGGCCGGCCTTACCGCGCGGCGGACCAAGTGGCGGACCAGCTCGGAGCGCGTGTAGTAGACGCCGCCTCCCTTACGCCCGCCCTCGTTGGTCTGCCAGAAGAGCTCTCCCTCACGGACGTCCGGATCCTCGGAATCGGCCAGGTAGCGGTCTGTCCTCGGGTCGTAGCTGAAATCGCGATCGGCGACGGTGAGCCGCAGCGAGAGCAGGCCCTCGTAGATGTGGCCGAGGTGGCCGATCTCCAGCCCGGAGAAGTCGACGCCGAGCTCCTCCGGGCTCTCCTCATCGCGGGCGAGGGAGACCAGCGCCGGGCCCAGCGCCGCGTCGGGGATCGCTGCCACCTCCAGGAGCTTGGCACCGTCGAACCCGTCCGCGGCGAAGAGGTCGCCGTTGTAGGCAGGTACGTTCCAGGCCTTCTGCCCGGTTCGCATTGCCTCGACCAGGGCGGCGATGTCGCGCCACAGCGAGGGCGACTTGCGATCGGCGTTGCCCAGCTCCTCAGCGGCCCGCTCCGCGATCCGGGTGAGGCTGCGCTGGCTGTAGGTGTGGTTGTTCATCGGCAGGTAGCCGGCGCTCTCGGCGTAGAGGAGGAAGAGCGCGCGGAAGACGAAGGTGAGGGCGGCAGCCTCGATTTCTGCGCGCGAATCGTCGTTGACCACGTCGCGCCCGTTTGCCTGGGCCCAGCGTCCGAGCTCGCGTCCAAGCACGGGCAGCACCCGTTCGCGCAGGGCGCGGTCGAGCCGTTCGCGCAGTTTCGAGCCGTAGTCACGAGCTTCGTGCAGGACATCGGCGAAGCCATCGCCGGCCAGATAGGGGGGTGAGAGCAGGCCGAGCAGGGGGCGGCTCTGCGGCTCCAGCGAGGCGCAGTCCAACTCCAGGTAGCGGGTCGAAGCGCCACCGTCATCGCCTGCGGCCCGCAGCAGGCGCATGCGAGTTTTCGCCACCAGCATCCCGAAGGGCGCGCCCTGGGCGTCGCAGGCCGTCAGCAGGGCACCCTCGGGGAGGCGACCGGCCTCATCGAGCCGGGCGAATTCAGCAGCCGAGCGATAGGGGTGAATGACCAGCGCCGGCTTGCCCTGCGATTTGGCCAGGAAGCCGCGTCTAGGCAACTCCGAGATCTCGTAGCCGAGCGCCTCCAGTGCCTCACGCCAGCCACTCGTCGGCACTTTGGCGCCGAGCTCTTCCAGCTCGGTCCAGCGCCCCTTCTTCGCCGGCAGACGCGTGCCGTAAAGATGGGCGGTACCGAGCCCCCGCACGATCAAGCCGGGCACGCCGTCGGCGTCGAGCCGTTCGAGCTCTTCGGCGAGCCTGCGGATCGCGGCGACCCTGCCGAGGTCCGCCGCGTCCTGGATCAACTCGAGCAAGGCCTCCGCTCGGACTCGGCGGAGTGGTCCTTCCTTCTGCGGTCCCAGCACCTGCACTCGCCCTTCCGCCTCCGGGTCGTCGCTGACCAGGAGGAGCGGAATCGCACCGCCGCCGTGGCGACGTTTCCAGGCGGCGCGGATCTTGCGTTCCTCCACAGACGTCGCCAGGGCGAACTCGATGTCGTTGACGACGCGGCTCCGCGGCACGCCGTCTGCCGACCCCGCATCCTTGCTGCCTGGGATCGCCGCAATACCTTCGAATAGCTCGGTTGCATTCACGAGTCGGAGGCGGACGGACGGTCCGCAGGGCGAGGCTAGCCGACGGGCCGGAGCGAGATCGGTTCGGACCTAACTTGTACCCCTGTTCAATTGCTGGGAGTGGCAACTCCTTACCCCTGCGTAACCAACCCCCGCTGCGAAAGGGCTACAATCGTCGCACTATCGTAGAAGTTGCCACACGAGAGCTGCGGAACAAAACCGCCGACCTGCTCAAGCGCGTCGAGGCGGGCGAGAGCATGGTTGTCACCGTGCGGGGCAAGCCGGTCGCGATTCTGGCGCCATACCGCGACAACACTCCGAAGTGGATGCCGCGCGATGAGTTGATTGAGCTGCTCAAGACACATTCCGCCGATTCAGGTCTCCAGAAAGATCTGGAATTGCCTGGCGACGACGATCTCGGGCCGATCGTTTGAGGAACGGAGCACCATCCCGAGCTGTGCTGGATACGTCTGTGTTCATCGCGATCGAGCAGGGACGGCTGCTACGGCACGAAGCCATTCCGGATACCGGAGCGATTTCAATCATCACCAAGGCGGAGCTACGGGCCGGCATCCTTGCCGCAAAGGACATCGCAACCCGGGATAGACGCCTCGGCACTCTCGATGCGGTCGCCAATATCGCTGTGCTTCCGGTCGACGAGCAGGTGGCCCGTGCATGGGCGCAGATGCGCGCCTATCTAGCCGCCGCGGAGCGGCGCGTCAACATCAACGACATGTGGATCGCGGCGACGGCCGCCGCTCACGAAATCCCGGTCCTCACCCAGGACGGGGACTTCGACGCTCTTAATGGAGTCGCCGGCCTCACCGTGATCCCGGTCTGAGGCCGGCCCCTTCCTAGCTGCGCAGCGCTTCCAGCCGCTCGAAGATCTCGGGCAGGTGGGTGAGGTAGGCGCTGTAGTCGAAGACGGCGTCGAGGTCGAGCTCGGGGGCCGCCGCGCCGAGCAGCTCGCGGAAGTGGGTGCCGCTGTCCCAGGCTTGCTGGGCGTTCTCCTGGACGACGCGGTAGGCCTCGTCGCGGGTGAGGCCGGACTCGACCAGGGCGGTGAGGGCGCGCTGGCTGAAGAGGGCGCCGTGGGTGAGCTCGAGGTTCTCGCGCATGCGGTCTGTCCGGACTGTCATCCCGACGGCGACCTTGGTCGCCAGGTCCTGCATGTAGTCGAGCCCGATCGTCGCGTCGGGCAGGATCACTCGCTCGGCACCGGAGTGGGAGATGTCGCGCTCGTGCCAGAGGGCGACGTTCTCAAGTCCGGTTTGGGCATAGCCGCGGAGGACGCGGGCGAGGCCGGTGATCCGCTCGGTGCGGATCGGGTTGCGCTTGTGCGGCATCGCCGAGGAGCCCTTCTGCGCGCCCGAGGCAAACGGCTCTTCAACCTCGCGCACCTCCGTCCGCTGCAGGTTCCGCACCTCGGTGGCGAAGCGCTCCAGCCCGGCGCCGGCGATCGCGATCCGCGAGGTGAGCTCGGCGTGGCGATCGCGCGGGATCACCTGCGTCGCTACATCCTCGCGCCGCAGGCCGAGCCGCTCCATCACTCGAGCCTCGACCGCGGGCGGCACTGAGGCGTAGGTGCCGACCGCGCCGGAGAGCTTGCCGAAGGCGAGCTGCTCGAAGGCGTCTTCGAGCCGGGCAAGGTTGCGATCGGCCTCGAAGGCGAAGCCGGCGAGCCGCAGGCCGAAGGTGGTTGGCTCGGCGTGGACGCCGTGGGTGCGGCCGACGCAGAGCGTGTCGCGGTGCTCGAGCGCCCTCTCAACCAGGGCGTCGCGGTAGGCCCGCGCGCTTGCCAAAACAACCGCGCCGGCCTCGCGCAGCTGCAGCGCCAGGGCCGTGTCGAGCACGTCGGAGGAGGTCAGCCCGTAGTGGATCCAGCGCCCATGCTCGCCGACCGAGGCGGCGACGACGTCGACGAAGGCGGCGACGTCGTGGTCGGTCACCTTCTCGCGCTCGTTGACCGCCTCGACCGTGAAGTCAGCGTTCGCCCGCGCCGCCTCGGCAGCCTCGCGCGGCACCGCGCCCTCCTCGGCCCAGGCCTCGGTTGCCGCCAGCTCGACCTCGAGCCAGCACTCAAACTTGCGCCGTGGAGACCAGACGGTGCCGATCTCAGGACGGGTGTAGCGGGGGATCACGCGTTGATTATCCGCGCGGCGAGGATCCCAGCGTTTTTGGCGCCATCAATCGCGACGCAGGCAACCGGGATCCCGGGCGGCATCTGCACGGCGGAGAGCAGCGCGTCGAGGCCGCCGAGGGATTTGCCGAGAATCGGCACGCCGACGACAGGCAGGTCGCTGTGGGCGGCAGCTACTCCCGGCAGGGCGGCGGACATGCCGGCCCCGGCGATGATCACCTTCAGGCCGCGCATCCTTGCGTTGGTGCAGTACTCGCGCACCAGCTCGGGATCGCGGTGGGCGCTCATCACCCGCACCTCGTAACGAATACCCGCCTCGTGCAGCGCTTTGCCCGCCGGCTGCATCTTCGGCTTGTCGTTCTTCGAGCCCATGATGATCCCGACCAGGGGCTCATCGACATCAATTTCCTCGAAGGCCTCCTCGACCGCCGGCATCGCCAGCGCCTCGCCGACCTGCGGCTCGTTGGCTTCGCCTCCGGTGGGCTGGGGCTCGTCTGAAATCTCGCTCATCTGATCCTCTCTATGTGACTGGCTAACTGGCGACTCGGTCGACCGCGCGCGCGGCGATGTCGGATCGCATCTGCATTCCCGCGAAATTGATCCGGCCCGCGGCATCGTACGCACGATCGCGGGCCTCGGCCGGCGTCGCTCCCAATGCCGTCAGGTTGAGTACCCGACCGCCGGCAGTGATGATCTCGCCGTCGCGCTCGGCGGTGCCGGCGTGGGTGACCTCGGCAAGCTCGGCGGCGGCCTCGAGGCCGCCGATCACCTCGCCCTTCGAGGAGGACTCGGGGTAGCCGGCCGAGGCGAGGACCAGGGTCACCGCCCACTCGGGCGCGAACTCGGCCTCGGCGCCCGCCAGGCCACCGGGCTCGCGCGCGGCGAGGCAGAGGTCGACCAGGTCGGAGCGCAGCCGCGGCAGCACCGCCTGTGTCTCGGGGTCGCCGAAGCGGGTGTTGAACTCGAGCACCTTGGGCCCCTCGGGGCCGATCATCAGGCCGGCGTAGAGGACGCCGTGGAAGGGGCGCCCGCGCCGCGCCATCGCCGCCACGATCGGCCGGTGCACGGCGTCGACGATCTCCTCGACCTCGGCCGGGCCGAAGCCCGGCACGGGGGAGTAGCTGCCCATGCCGCCGGTGTTGGGCCCCTCGTCGCCGTCGAAGATCCGCTTGTAGTCCTGCGCCGGCGCCAGCGGAACGACGTTCTCGCCATCGCAGAGCGCCAGCAGCGAGAGCTCCTCGCCCTCAAGGAACTCCTCCAGGACCACGGACATATTGGCGCCAAAGCGCTGCTCGGTGAAGAAGACGTCGACCGCCTCACGCGCCTCGTCCTCCGAGGAACAGATGATCACGCCCTTGCCCGCGGCCAGGCCATCGGCCTTGAGGACCGCCGGGTAGGAAGAGCGGGCAATCTCAGACAGAGCCTCCTCGTGGCTGCGCAGCAGCGCGTGTGCCGCGGTCGGCACCCCGGCCTCGCTCATCAGCTCCTTGGCGAACGCCTTCGAACCCTCGAGCTCCGCCGCCGCCGTGCTCGGCCCGAACGCCGGCACTCCAGCGTCCTCGAGCGCGTCGACGACCCCGGCAACCAGCGCCGCCTCGGGCCCAACCACGACCAAGTCGACGCCCCGCTCGCGCGACGCAGCGACGATCGCCCCGACATCATCGGCCGCGATCCCAGCCAGGCACTCGGCATCGGCGGCGATACCGGCGTTTCCCGGCGCACAGAGCAACTCGGGCGCATGAGCCGAGCGAGCCAGCGCCCGCACAATCGCGTGCTCCCGCCCACCGCCACCAACTACGAGAATCTTCAAGCGCTTGCCTACTTAGAGCGAGCCGGTCAGATCGTCGGTCGACATCGCAGCCAGCGTCTGACTGGTCATCGTCCCTCGCGACCCCAGCTCAACCGAAACCTTGGCCATCGTCTTCTCATCAGGCGCCTCAACAATCGTGACGAAGTCGTACTGACCGAGCGTCGCGTACTGGGCAACCACCTTGGCCCCAATCTGCTCAACCTCGTTATTCACCTCGGCAACTCGTCCCGGGTTGTTCTTCAACGTCCGCACACCCTCGGAAGTCAGGTTGGTCAGCATCACATAGGTAGGCATCGCAGTCTCCTCTCGGCAGGGGCTTCGAACCTACGTTACCCGCCGGAAGCGGCGTTGGGGGTCCCTCCCCAGGAACTCCCGCGAAGCGGCCTGGGGAGGGACCCCCAACGCCGCGTGCGATGGCTACCGGAGGATCAGTACCCAGGCGGGTGGCGAACGACAAAGCCTTCCGGGTAGGGAGGCTCAGGATGCCAGCGCGGCCCGGTTCCCTGGGCGTCACCAACGGTGTCCCAGCGCAACCCAGCGATCTCGGCGTAGGCGTGAGTCGCGCTGGCGTAGATGGTGATCCAGCGCCCCGGCCCCGGTTCGCCGTAGCTCTCCAACGAGCCTGAGGTAAGGGGCGTGTCGAGCAGGCCGGCGCCGTAGAGCGCGAAGCTCACAGCCCCCGAGCAGTCGTACCCGGACGCGTACCAGCTGCCGTGGCCGCCGCCCCAGATGTAAGGGGTGGTGGCGATCGAGTTGGCGGCCGAGATCGCCGCCTTGACCGCGGCCGGGGCATCTTCGGGGGCACTGGCGAAGCCGTTATCGAGGACCGCGCTCGGGCCCGGTGTTTCGAAACCGGAGGCGAGCGGGGCGACGCGCCAATCGACGTAGCTGGTCTTGCACTTGCCTTCGAGGTCTTCGGCGTCGCCGAGGACTGCCTGCACGTACCAAGCAGCTTGGTTGTGGGCGAAGATCCCGGCGCGGAGGCTGCCCTTTGACCAGATCAGCCGCGCCAGGGTCGCTGCCGAGTCGGCCGGATCGGCACGGCGGACGTGGCCGTCTTCATCGCCGTCGACCGCGTACTGGTTCCACTCGCTCGGTTCGAGCCCGAGGGCCCCGCGCTCGCGCATCTGCTTGGCGCCCATGCCGCGGCCGAAGTTCGACTCGAGCCTGGCCACCGCGGCCAGGGCCCACACTCCCCGCTGCCCCAGTTCGTAACGAGCTGCCGCATCCTCGAAGGCAGCGAGGTAGTCGGCGGGGATGCGGTCCCGCCAGGCCGGCGCTGGCTGGCAGGCAAGCACCGGCATCTGCGGGGTGAGGGCGAAGCCGCCGCCGGTACCGCCGCCGAGCGAGCCGTAACAGCTGGCATTGGCCAGTACCTCGGCCACATACCAGTCGGCGTGGTTGTAGGAGAAGATCGCGTTGTAGGTGTCGGTCGGCATGCCCGAGGCGTTGAGGTAGCGCGCCGCGCCGAAGATCGCGTCTTCGGGATCGTAGGGGTCGCGCACGCCGTCGCCGTTGGCGTCGACTCCCCATGTTTCCCAGGTCGAGGGCAAGAACTGCATCCAGCCGACCGCCCCGGCCGAGGAGGGCCCCATGTTGGTGCCGAAGGCGCTCTCGATGCCGTTGATCGAGGCGAGGATTGCGGCGCCCTGGGGGCCGAGCCCGTAGGCGTCGGCGGCGCGTTGGTAGATCGGGATCAGCACCGGTGGCACTCCCGAGCCGGCGCAGCTGGAACTCGGAATCGACGGCACTTCGAAGACTTCGGAGGGGGTCGGGGCGGGAACCGCGCCGGCGTCGGGTTCGCTTTCGGGCGCCGCTTCGTTCGCTTCGGCCCGTTCTTCGGCTGGCGCTTCAACGGCGGTGCCGCCGCTCGGCGCCGGCGTTGCCGCTGGCGCGGTGAGTGTTTCGTTCTGTTCGAGCGCCGGTGCGATCGTCGCCGCCTGTTCGGGCGCGGCGGCGCTCGCCTGGGTGGCGCTCAACGCGGCGCCGACCGCCGCGACGGCGAGGGTGTTGCGCAAGCGACCCATCAGCCGAGCGAGTCCGCGACTTGCCAGACGCCGGTTTTCGGATCGCGCTGCATCTCGAGCCGCAGCTCACTGGTGACGCCGACGCGCAGCAGCGAGACGCTCAGCGTGAAGGTGTCCCCTTTGTGCGGGCCGGCCACGACGTTGAGCACTTTCGCCTTCGGCACCTTGACGCCTGCCGGCTGCCGTGGCGGCCGCCGCAGGAGCTCGTGGGCCAACCGCGGGGTGGCGGTTTGGTTGAAGGTGGTTTCGACCTGTGAGGTCTTGCGGCCGATCTCATAGAGGACGAAGGCGCCGGCGAACTGGCGGGCGACCTTGGCCGCCGGTGGTCCGGCGGGTTTGACCGTGGCCGCGCCGACTGCCTCCGCGCTGCTCGGGCCCGTCGACTTCGCCACTTCCGCGGTCGAGCCGCTCTCGGTGGCCGACTGGTTGGTTGTGGCGGCGCTTTCCGCGCTGGCGCTCGAGCTCTTCGAGACGCCGCTCGACGGCGCATCGGCGAAGTCGGGCTTTGCTCCTTGCAGCACAGGCGCCGCCGCGGTGGCCGGTGGAGCGGCCTGTCGCACGATTGGAGCCGGGACCGGGGCGCTCGCCTCCGGGGCGGGAGAAGTCCCTCCACCGCCACTGCCGGAAGCCCAGAGCAGGCCGAGCACCCCGGCGCCAGCTGCAAGCAGGACCAGAGCACCCACGCCGAGCACGCGCAGCGGCGGATCCCAGTCCCCGGTGCGCTCCTCCAGCGGCCAGACAAAGCCGCGCTCGACCGCCCAGATCACTCGCTCAAACGGCCACTTGACCACGTCGACGATGCCGCGCAGAACGTCGGCGCCCCCCCAGACCACGCGCTCCTCCACCGCGAAAGCGGCATTGGCAAGCGAAGAGCGGATGGGGGCGGGGGTATCGATACGACGTCGTCCGAGCATGGATTGACCAGGTTGAGAGCTTATTTCGGATTCTCCAACCTTTCCCTTAACACCAAATAATGGGCTTTAGTTCCCATCGGCGCTCGGCCCAGGTGGAAATTGGGCGCCTCAGGCGGGCACGTCGGCGCTGGAGGACTCGAAAACAAGCTCGCCATCCGCGGCGCTGACCCGCACCGTGTCGCCTTCTCGGAACTCGCCCTCGAGCAGCTTCAGCGCCAGTTTGTCGACCAGCTGCTTCTGGATCACGCGCTTCAGCGGGCGGGCGCCGTAGGTGGGGTCGTAGCCGAGGTTGCCGAGCAAGGTCTTCGCCTCGTCGGAGAGCTCGACCTCGATTCCGCGCTCGTGCAAACGACCAATCAGCTGGTCGACCTGGAGCTCGACAATGCGACCGATGTCCTGCTTCGAGAGACGGTGGAAGATCACCGTGTCGTCGATCCGGTTGAGGAACTCGGGCTTGAAGGTCGCCGCCAGCACCTCTTCGATCTGCTCGCGAATCTGCTCGTCGACCTGCTCGCCGACGATCCGGTCGCTGCCGACGTTGGAGGTCATGATCAGCACCGTGTTGGTGAAGCTGACCGTGCGCCCCTGGCCGTCGGTGAGGCGGCCGTCGTCCATGATCTGCAGCAGCGTGTTGAAGACGTCGGGGTGGGCCTTCTCGATCTCGTCGAGCAGCACCACCGCGTAGGGGCGCCGCCGCACCGCCTCGGTCAGCTGGCCGCCCTCCTCGTAGCCGACGTAGCCGGGCGGGGCGCCGATCAGCCGCGCCACGGTGTGTTTCTCCATGTACTCGGACATGTCGAGGCGGATGATCGCCTGCTCTGAGTCGAACATCAGCTCGGTCAAACTCTTCGCCAGCTCGGTCTTGCCGACCCCGGTCGGGCCGAGGAAGAGGAAGCTGCCGATCGGCCGGTTGGGGTCGGAGAGGCCGGCGCGGGAGCGGCGCAGCGCGTTGGAGACCGCCTCGATCGCCTCGTCCTGGCCGATCACCCGGTCGTGCAGGCGCTCCTCCATCTGGATCAGCTTCTCCACCTCGCCCTCCATCAGGCGGCTGACCGGGATGCCGGTCCACTTGGCGACGACCTCTGCGACGTCCTCCTCGGTCACCTCGTCGGCCAGCATCGAGGCGCCGCCGGCGTGCAGCTCGGCGATCCGCTCCTCCTGCTCGGTGACCGCCTTCTCCAGCTCCGGGATCTCGCCGTAGCGCAGCTTGGCGGCCCGCTCGAGGTCGGCGTCGCGCTCGGCCCGCTCGGCCTCGCGGCCGGCCTCCTCGAGCCGCGCCTTGGCCTCGTTGATCGAGTCGATCGCGCCCTTCTCGTTCTGCCAGCGGGCGTTCATCTCGTTGAAGCTCTCGTTGAGCTCGGCCAGGTCCGCCTCGAGCGCCTCGAGCCGGGCTTTGGAGGCCTCGTCGGTCTCCTTTTTCATCGCCGCTCGCTCGATCTCGAGCTGCTGGATGCGCCGCTTGACCTCGTCGATCTCGGTCGGCATCGAGTCGATCTCGATCTTCAGCCGCGAGGCCGCCTCGTCGATCAGGTCGATCGCCTTGTCGGGCAGGAAGCGGTCGGCGATGTAGCGCTCCGAGAGCGTCGCCGCGGCGACGATCGCCGAGTCGGTGATGCGGACGCCGTGGTGTTCCTCGTAGCGCCCCTTGAGCCCGCGCAGGATCGCGATCGTGTCGTTGATGTCGGGCTCGCCGACCAGCACCGGCTGGAAGCGCCGCTCCAGCGCCGCGTCTTTCTCGATGTGCTTGCGGTACTCGTCGAGCGTCGTCGCCCCGACTGCGCGCAGTTCGCCGCGGGCCAGCATCGGCTTCAAGAGGTTGGCGGCGTCGACCGCGCCTTCGCCGGCGCCGGCGCCGACGATCGTGTGCAGCTCGTCGAGGAAGAGGACGATCTGGCCCGCCGCCTCCTGGACCTCGGTCAGCACCGCTTTCAACCGCTCCTCGAACTCGCCGCGGTATTTCGAGCCGGCCAGCAGCGAGCCGATGTCGAGCGCGATCACGCGGCGGTCGCGCAGGCTCTCGGGCACGTCGCCGTCGACGATTCGCTGCGCCAGCCCCTCGACGATCGCGGTCTTGCCGACGCCGGGGTCGCCGATCAGCACCGGGTTGTTCTTGGTCCGCCGGGAGAGCACTTGGACCACGCGGCGGATCTCCTCGTCGCGACCGATCACGGGGTCGAGCTTTCCCTCCCTGGCAGCGGCGGTGAGGTCGCGGCCGAATTTCTCCAGCGCCTGCACGCTGTCCTCCGGGTTCTGCGAGGTGACTTTGTGGGGGCCGCGCACCTCGGCGATCGCCTGCTCCAGCGAGCCGCGGTCGGGGAGGAGGTCGGTGACGCCAGAGCCGGAATCGGTCAGCGCAAGCAGGATGTGCTCGGTCGAGATGTACTCGTCGCCGAGTTTTGCCATCTCCTGTTCGGCCCGCTGCAAGGTCGCGACGAAGGCCGAGGAGGGCCGCACCTCGGCGGTCTCACTCAGCTTCGGCAACTGCTCGACGGCCGCCACGGCGCGGCTCGCGATCGCGTTGGGATCGGCGCCGAGCTTCTGCAGGATCGGCACGACCAGCCCGTCCTCCTGCCGCAGCAGCGAGACCAGGAGGTGGGCGGGCGTCACCTCCGAGTTCTTGCGCTCGGCGGCGAGAGCCTGGGCCGCCGCCACCGCTTCCTGCGACTTGACGGTGAACCTATCCGGCTGCATCGGCGCCTCCTTCCAGTTCTCTCAGCCTGCGTTCCAGCGCCAACACCCTCTCTACCCCGGCCAGATTCAGGCCTTCGGCGGTCAGCTGCTGGATCCGCTGCAACCGCTGGACGTCGCGCTGGGAGTAGAGCCGGGTGTTCTTCGGCGAGCGCTTGGGATGGATCAGTCCCCGTGCCTCATAGATCCGCAGCGTCTGCGGGTGCATGTGGGCGAGCTCGGCGGCCACCGAAATCATGAAGACACCCTGGTCCGAGTCAATCGAGACCTCGATCCGTTCCCGCCGCACGCTCACCACCCACACCCGTTCCGGTGCGCCTTATGTGGGCATGGGCCATAAAAGGCGCACCGGAAGCTCATCGGTGGCCTGCTTTTGCCAGGAGGTCCGCGCGGGGGTCGGAGCCGTTGAAGGCCTCGGCCAGCTTCTCGGCTGCCTCCTCCTGCTCCTTGGTCAGCTTCTCCGGCATCTCGATCTCAAGCCGGTAGCGGATGTCGCCCTTGCCGCGCCCCTTCGGCTTCGGCGCGCCCTCGCCTTTAAGGCGCTGGATCGAGCCGTGCTTTGTGCCGGCGCCAACCTTGATCTTCTTGGTCCCACTCAGCGTCGGCACCTCGATCGTCGCCCCGCGCAGCGCCTCGGCGATCGTGATCGGCACCGTCACCTCGAGGTTGCCGCCGTCGAGTCGCTTGAAGACGGGCGAGGCGGCGACGCGGGTGACGACGAAGAGATCGCCCGGCGGCCCGCCGCGCTGGCCCGCCTCGCCCTTGCCGGCGAGCCGGATCCGCGCCCCGTCCTTTACCCCGGCCGGGATGTTCACCTTGTAGCGCTTGGTCTGTTTGGTCAGCCCGGAGCCGCCGCAGGTGGGGCAGGGGTCCTCGATGATCTGACCCTGGCCGCCGCACTGCGGGCAGGGTTGGCTGATCGAGAAGAAGCCCTGGCTCTGCGCGTCGATGCCGCGCCCTTCGCAGCGCGGGCAGGTGACTGGGCTGGTGCCCGGTTTGGCGCCGTTGCCATGGCAGGTCGGGCAGCGTTCTGCCTTCGGCACCGTGACCTGGACCTGGGCGCCGTTGACCGCTTGGTCAAAGCTGAGGCTGAGTTCGGTTTCGAGATCGCGGCCGCGCACCTGCTGGGCCTGCCCCCGCCCGCCACCGGCACCGCCGCGGCCGAAGAGGTTGGAGAAGATGTCGCTGACGTCGAAGCCGCCCGCCGCGCCAGGACCACCGGGCCCGAACGGACCGGCCCCGCCAGCTCCACCCGGGCCGCCGCCGAAGCCGCCGAACATCCCACCCCCGGCGTCGTACTGCTTGCGCTTCTCGGGATCGGAGAGCGTGTCGTAGGCGCCCTGGATCTCCTTGAAGCGCTCCTCCGCTTTCGGATCGTCCGGATTGCGATCAGGGTGGTACTGGCGCGCCAGCTTGCGGTGCGCCTTCTTGATCTCCTCCTCGGAGGCCCCTTTCGGGACCCCGAGCACCTTGTAGAGATCCTCAGCCACCAGCTACTCGCTCACCACCACACGCGCAGGCCGAATCAACTGCTCGCCAAGCCGGTACCCCTTCTGCATCACCTCGACGACCGTTCCCGACTCAACCCCCTCAGCAGGCTGCATCGACAACGCCTCATGCTGCATCGGATCGAACTTCTCCCCCTTGGGATCTACGGCCTCGATTCCATTGCGAGTCAGGGTCTCCCTCAGGCTGCGAAATACGAGCAGCACCCCATGCGAAAGCCCATCTTCGGAGTCACCCTCGGGGTCCAGCCCCGCGGCCTGAATAGCCCGCTCGAGATCGTCCAGGACCGGCACTACCTCCCGAATCACCTCAGCTTTCCCCCGCGCCGACGCCGCCTGAACCTCCGCCGTCATCCGCTTACGAAAGTTCTCGAAGTCAGCCTTCGTGCGCTTGGCCAGGTCGAGGTACTCGTCCCGCTCCCGCTGAGCGTCAGCCAGCAACGCATCGAAGTCCTGCTCAATCTGGGCAGAGGCATCTCCCACGGGTGGCGGTGGGTCCCCTGCACCGACAGGACCCGTGGCCGATGCCTCCCGTCCCTGATCGTCCTGAGCATCGATCACTTGTCGTCACCCTCATCGACGACCTCGGCGTCAACAACCTCCTCGTCGTCATCGGAGGTGGTTCCCTCAGTAGACCCTCCGTCAGCCGACTGCTGCTGGGCCTGCTCAGCCTGCGCCGCCGCATAAAGCTGCTCGGACACTTTCTGGAAGGCCGCGGTCAGCGCCTCGGTCTTCGAGTTGATCTCCTCAACGCTCTCGGAGGTGAGCGCCTCGCGCACATCCTTGATCGCCGCCTCGATCGCCTCTTTGTCTCCCGCCTCGACTTTGTCGCCCAGCTCCTCGAGCTGTTTCTCGGACTGGTAGGCGGCGTTCTCGGCGAGGTTGCGCGCCTCGGCCAGCTCGCGCTGCTTTTTGTCCTCCTCGGCGTGGCTCTCGGCGTCGGAGACCATGTTCTGGATTTCCTCCTCGGAGAGTCCCGAGCCGGACTGGATCTCGATTTTCTGCTCGGTGCCCGTACCGAGGTCTTTGGCGGTGACGTGGATGATCCCGTTCGGGTCGATGTCGAAGGTGACCTCGATCTGGGGCATGCCGCGCGGCGCCGGCGGGATGCCGGTGAGCTGGAACTTGCCCAGGCTCTTATTGCCGCTGGCCATCTCGCGCTCGCCCTGCAGCACGTGGATCTCGACCGAGGGCTGGTTGTCGTCGGCGGTCGAGAAGATCTCCGACTTCTTCGTCGGGATCGTCGTGTTGCGCTCGATCAGCTTCGTCATCACGCCGCCTTTGGTCTCGATCCCGAGGGTCAGCGGGGTGACGTCGAGCAGCAGCACGTCCTTGACGTCGCCGGCCAGCACGCCGGCCT
>DATMIH010000175.1:0-10701 GCA_035554595.1 Solirubrobacterales bacterium | reverse complement strand
CGAGGGGCCGGACCCAACAGATCTGTAACCAGTCGCGGCCGAGGGTGTCCCTTGCCACCTAGCCCGATCGAGGAAGGACTTCGAATTAGATGAGCGATAGCAACGGAGCAAATGGCAGCAACGGCGCCGGCCGCACGGACGAGAAGGTCCGCGTAGCGATCGTCGGTACCGGCAACTGCGCCAACAGCTTCATCCAGGGTGTCCAGTACTACAAGGACGCCGACCCCTCCGAGGAAGTGCCCGGCCTGATGCACGTCGACCTAGGCGGCTACCACGTCGGCGACGTCGAGTTCGTCGCCGCCTTCGACATCGACTCCGAGAAGGTGGGCAAGGACCTCTCTGAGGCGATCTGGTCCGGCCAGAACGACACGATCAAGTTCGCCGAGGTGCCCAACCTCGGCGTCAAGGTCGAGCGCGGTATGACGCTCGATGGCCTCGGCAAGTACCTGAAGGAGAAGATCACCAAGGCGCCGGGGGAAACCGCTGACGTCGTTGGCATCCTCAAGCAGACTAAGGCGGACGTGCTGGTCTGTTACTTGCCGGTCGGTTCCGAGGACGCGACCAAGTGGTACGTCGAGCAGGCGCTCAAGGCCGGCGTCGGCTTCGTCAACTGCCTACCCGTCTTCATCGCCCGCGAGGACTACTGGGACAAGCGCTTCAAAGAGGCCGGCCTGCCGATCATCGGCGACGACATCAAGTCCCAGGTCGGGGCGACGATCGTCCACCGCCAGCTCGCCCGCCTCTTCCACGACCGCGGCGTTCGCGTCGAGCGCACCTCGCAGCTCAACGTCGGCGGCAATATGGACTTCTACAACATGCTCGAGCGCGAGCGGCTCGACTCGAAGAAGATCTCCAAGACCAACGCGGTCACCTCGATCATGGGCCACGACCTGCCCGCCGAGAGCGTCCACGTCGGACCTTCCGATTACGTCCCCTGGCTGACCGATCGCAAGTGGGCCCACATCCGGCTCGAGGGCAAAGCCTTCGGCGACGTGCCGCTCAACGTCGAGCTCAAGCTCGAGGTCTGGGACTCGCCCAACTCGGCCGGCGTCGTGATCGACGCGGTGCGGCTGATCAAGCTGGCGCTCAACAACGGCATCGCCGGCCAGCTCGACGGGCCATCCAGCTACCTGATGAAGTCGCCGCACTCGCAGCGTCCCGACGACGAAGCGCGCGAACAGACCGAGGAGTTCATCGCGGCCAACGCGCGTGGCAAGGGCGGCACTCCCAAGGTCGAGAAGACGGCGACAGAGGTCGAGGCGTAGAGGGACGCCGGGGGTAGGTTTCCGGGCCGGCCTTCGGCCGGGAGTTCCCGGAAACCCACCCCCGGCATCCCAATCCCTCCGATCCCTGCCCGGATCGGTCTTATGCTGCGGCCAGTGTCCGAGAAGCTTTCGATTGTGCAGGTCACGCCGCATCGGCGGGGCACTGAGAACGCGGTCAACCTCTACATAGATCGGGTCTCGGCGGAGCTAGAGCGGCGCGGTCACAGCGTGCGAGTCGCCGGGGTTGGCGATCAGGTCAAAAAATTGCTGCGGGCCTCGACGGCGGACATCGTCCACGTCCACGACCCGTTTGCGCCGCGGGTTTCCTCGACCGCCCTGCGCCACTCCTCGGCGCTCAACGTCGCCACCTTCCACGCGCCGCAGGAGCGGGTGCTCTCGACCCAGGTGGCGCGACCGCTGATTGAGATCTTCTTCGGCCGGCTCGACGCCCGTACCGTTGCCTCGCCAGCAACTGGAGAACTGTTGGAGCGCTACTTCCCCGCCTCCTACGAGCTGGTCGCGCCCGGCGGGGGCGATCGCGAGTGGTCGCAGGTCGCCGAGGAACTGGAGGCGATCTACCTGCGCCTGGCCGCCCGGCGCCACGATCCGACCGGCAACGAAGCGGTGCGCCGGCGCATCGCCAAGCGGCCGCTGATCGAGGTCGACCTGCACATGCACACCGACCACTCGCCCGATTGCGCAACCCCGGTCGAGGTGCTGCTGGAGACGGCGCGGGACCGCGGCCTCGGCGCGATCGCGATCACCGATCACAACGAGGTCTCCGGCGCGCTCGAGGCGCGCCGCATCGCCGAGGGGATGAACGACATCAAGGTGATCGTCGCCGAGGAGGTGAAGACGGCCGAGCAGGGGGAGGTGATCGGCCTCTTCCTCGAGGAGAAGATCCCCAAGGGGATGACGATGGCGGAGACGATCGCGGCGATTCGCGCCCAGGGCGGCCTGGTCTACGTCCCGCACCCCTTCGACCGCTTCCACTCGGTGCCCGATTACGAGCACCTGCTCGAGATGGTCGAGGAGATCGACGTGCTCGAGGTCTTCAACCCGCGCGTGGCGCTGACCGCCTTCAACGAGGAGGCCGAACGCTTCGCCCGCAAGTACCGGATCGTGCCGGGCGCGGGTTCCGACAGCCACGTCGCACAAGGGCTTGGCAGCGTGCGAGTGCGGATCCACGACTTCGACGGACCCGAGGAGTTCCTCGAGGCGATGCGCGACGCCGACATCACCCGCAAGCACAAGAACCTCGTCTACGTGCAGACGCTGAAGCTGCTGCAGACGGCTGGCCGGCCGAAGGCGCCCAAACGCAGCGTTCCCGACGCCAAGCCGGTGCGCGGCGGCCGTCCGCGCAAACGCCGTCCGGCGAGCAAGAGCTGATGCAGCCGGGGCAGGCGAGAGGAGGCGAGGCGGCCTCGTCAAAGAGAGCGCCCAGCCCCATGCCCACCACCGACGACGAGATCAAGGAGAAGTACCTCGAGCGCGCGATCCGCGAGCTCAACCAGCTGACCCACGATCTCCAGGCCTGCCCCCACTGCCCGCGCGGCAAGCTGATGCCGGTGCTTGGCTCCGGCCACCCGCAGGCCGACGTCTTCATGCTCAAGCACGCTCCCGCGGCGGCCGAGATCGAAGAGGGCGTCGCCTTCTACGGCCGCGCTGGCAACGCGCTGATGAAGAGCTTCAAGCGGCTCGGCATCGACCCCCTCGTCGTCTACGGAACCCTTTGCGTCAAGTGCCCGATAGCAGAGCCCGACCTCGCCGCCGAGCCCTGCATGCGCCGGGTGGTCGAAGAGATCGCGATCGTGCAGCCGAAGATCGTCGTCGTCATGGGCGAGCCCGCCCTGCGCGTGCTCAACAAACTCCAGGTCCCGCTCTCCCGCACGATCGAGCCACGCGAGGGCGAGATCCAGGCCTTCACACCCACCGTCGACGCCCTCTACACCCCCGACATCGACGACTCGCTCGACGAAGAAGACGCCAAGGCGCGGTTTTGGCGGTCGTTCAAGATGCTTGGGGAGTGGTACGAGGACCTGCCGCCCTATTGAGGTGGGGAGGGACCGGGTGCCCCTCCGTCTTGCTGGGGTTTTCGCCTCTAACTTCTCGTCTCTCGCTGAGTGGGCTGTGCGAAAACCAGGACGCCGCTGCGTCGGAGGGGCACCCGGTCCCTCCTCGACGGCTCAGGGGGCTGCGGCCTCGGCTACGGCCAGCATTGAGTCGACTTTCGCGGAAGCTAGGCCGCGGACGACGACGGTGTCGAGAGCTGTGTAGGTGGCCAGCTTCTGCTGGGCGTCTGAGGCGTCGGCGGCGGCGACGCCGACGGTGCCCTCGGGCTCGGCTAGGCGGTCGAAGTGGTTGCGGTAGCCGGCGTGGAGGTCGCGGTAGAAGGACTCCTCCTTGGCCAGGCGCTCGTCGGCGTCGGGGCCGACGGCGGTGCGGACGTAGCCGAAGACGGGCGGGGCGGGGCGGCCCGCGTCCTGGGCGCCAGCCTCGACCTTGGCGCGAGCGCCGGCGGCGAACTCCGGGGTCATCCAGTTGAAGAAGACGCCGTCGAACTCGGCCCCGGCGAGGGCGCACATCTTTGGGCCCATCGCGGCGAGGACGAGGCGCACGCCGGGTAGCTTCTCGCGCAGCTCCGGCAGCTTCTCGCGCATCCGCGTCAGCGGCTTCTTGGAAAACCCGGCGCCAACGCCCAGCCAGAGGCGGACGGGATCGAGGCCGAGCCGCTCGATGTCGGCAGCGATCGTCTCCGGCGGCGTGCGGTCGAGCGCGATGACGGCGACGCCGAGGTCTAGGCCGGGCGCAGCGGTGCCGAACTCGGCGAGCGTGTCCAGGCCTTTGGCGCCTGGATGGTCGTTCGACCACATCGAGCCATAGCCGAGCTCCGCGCAACGTCCAGCCAGCGGCCGCGCGACATCTGGGTCGAGCCCGGCGGCCACTCCGAACCCTCTGCTTTGCCCGTCTGCCACGGCGCGAAGCCTAGTGACTGGCTTTCGCGCGGATCTTGTGACTCTTTCTCAACCTGGCCTCAACCACAGACAATAAGTTTCTATCTAATCTGGAGACATGAGCAACTGGACCGAAAGGCGAGTAGAGAATCTGGAAGGACGAGTGGCTCGGGAGGTCGCCTGGATCAACGATGACATCCGTGGTCTCCGTCGAGAGTTGACGTCTGAACTTCATTCGTTGAGGCGTGAACTGAGCGACTTGCGCTTCAAGCAAGGCGAGGCATGTCGCCGTCGAACCTAGTTCCGCGCTACTCGTTCTTCTCCAACAATGCCACGCACTCGATGTGCGGGGTCTGGGGGAACATGTCGACCGGCTTGACGCGGCGCAGTTTGTAGCCGGCCTCGACCATCTGGGCGGCATTGGGCGCCAGGGTGGTCGGGTTGCAGGAGACGTAGACGATCTTCTTTGCCTCGCACTCGAGCACGCGGCGGACGATCTTCTGCGAGAGGCCGGCGCGGGGCGGGTCGATGACGACGACGTCGGGTTTGCCGGCCTTCTCGATCAGCGGGCGCACGCCGGTGCGGGCACTGCCGGCCATGAAGTGGGCGTTCTCGATCTTGTTGCGCTCGGCGTTGCGCTCGGCGTCGGCGATCGCCTCGGGGACGATCTCCAGGCCCCAGACCTCACCGGCCCGCTTCGCCATCGTCAGCCCGATCGTGCCGATACCGCAGTAGAGGTCGAAGACGCGCTCGCTGCCGCTGAGGCCGGCGAACTCGGCGGCGATCGCGTAGAGCCGCTCGGCCATCTCGGTGTTGGTCTGGAAGAAGGCGCCGTGCGACATCTCCAGCTTCAGGTCGAAGAGCTCCTCGCGCAGGCGTTCCTCTCCGAGCGCGCCGGTGGGCCCGTCGGTGCCGCCCGAGTCACCCTCGATCGCCGTGTGCAGGTCGACCGGGGGTTTCGGAAAGCGCGCCGCTGAGGTCACCAGGCGGGTCTGGATCTGGCCCGTGCGCCAGCCCTCGCGCACCACCAGGTTGCGCAGCACTCCGGTCCGCTCGCTGCCGTCATAGGCGGGGATGGACTCGAGCCGGGCCCAGTCGCGGACCGCGTTGCGCGCCGCGTTGCCGCGCTCGGAGGCGAGCTGGCAGTCGTCGACGTCGACGATCAGGTCCCAGCGGCCGCGGGCGTGGAAGCCGAGGATCGGCTCGCCGTCGCGCTCGCCGAAGGAGTACTCGAGCTTGTTGCGGTAGCGCCACTGCTCGGCCGCCGGCTCGATCTGCTCCAGCTCGAAGCCGTCGAGCCCGCCGATCCGCCGCAGCGCCTCCTCGACCTGGGCGCTCTTCTCGGTCAGCTGGCGCGCGTAATCAAGTCCCTGCCAAGGCGCGCCGGGGCAGGGCTCGCCCTCGTGCGTGCAACGGTCGGCGATGCGCTCGGCCCCGGGACTGAGCAGCTCCACCGTGCGCGCCTCGGCGAAGCGCTTCTTCGCTTTCGTGATCTCGACCCGGACTCGGTCGCCCGGCAGCGCCCCGGAAACGAAGACGACCAGCCCGTCTGCCCGGGCCAGCCCCCGCCCACCGAAGGCGAGCGAGTCGATCTCTACCTCGAGCTGCTCGCCCCGATGGCGGCGGACCGGTGCCTCACCGGTGGTTTGCTCCACTAGGGCAGTTTCTTACGGGCGCGTCGTGCGGCCTGCGTTGCCTGTTTGCGCACCGGCTCGGCCCGCCCGCCAACCTCGCGGCGTGCCTGTTTGACCAGTCGTTCAAGTTCTTTGAGTAGCGAGTCGGTCTGGCGGCGACCCTTTTTGACCAGTTCGGAGAGCATTTTCTCGGCGTCGCTGCGGGTCATCCGGCCGCGTTTGACCGCGTCGTCAACGACCTCTTGCAGGCGGTCGCGGCTGACCGTGACGTTGCGCTCGAGGCTTTCGCGGAACTGCTCGACGCTCTTGTCGAGCCCCGTAGTCGCCCCTTTGCTCGCTCCGCTTTTTGCTTTTGCTTTTTTCGTCGTTTTAGCTTTTTTTGCTGTTTTAATACTTTTTGCTTTTGCTTTTTTTGATGCCGGTTTGGCTCGCGCGCCGGCTTTTGCTTTTTTCGTCGCTTTGCCGGTTGACTGTTTTTTCGCGGCCATTTCCGTCATCGCCTCCTGGTCGTTTGGGCGGGTGTTCTCCGCTTGACTATCGCATTCCTGCCGATCGAGCGACTATGGGCCACCCGTTTTGAAGCGAGCCTGGACCGGGGCGTGGTCGGAGAGGCGGAGCCGGAGGCCGTCCCGGGGGAGCTCCCGCCGCTCGGGCGGCCAAGCCCTTGGCGGCTCGGCGATCTCGAGATTGCGGGTGAGCAGGTGGTCGATCGCGCGGGGGTGGGTGTGACCATCGAGTCCGAAGCGCTCGCGCAGCGCCTCGAAGGCATCGGGGTTCTCGGCGGGTCGCAGGTTGAGGTCGCCGCCGAAGAGCAGCGCCGAGTCCCCTGCCCACTCGGTCGCGGCCTCGGCGGCGCGCAGTACGTCTACCGTCGCCATCTCCGGCTGATCGTTGGTCGCGTGCAGGTTGGCGACGCAGAGGCCAGCGCCCTCGCCTAGATCGACGCGGGTGAACGCCATCGCCCGCCGCTCCGGCCGCCCGGCATGGATCGCCAGCTCCCGCCGCTCGACGATCCCACCGCTCCGGTGTGTCTTTTCCCCATCATGGGCGGATAGAGCACACCGAAGCGGTGATCGCACCAGGGTCAGGTTCGAGCCGCCCTCACCCGAGGCGATCAGGTCCGGGTTGTAGTGGGCGATGAAGGTGCGCAGAGGGCTGAGCGAGTTGCGTGACGTGAGGACCCGATGCACCTCGGCGCCGCACGCCTCCGCGAGAGGACCGGCGAACCGCGGCGGGCACTCCTGCAGCAAGGCCACGTCCCACTCGGCGGCGGCGAGCAGCTCGGCGAACTCGCTAAGCAGCTCGCGGTTGACCTGGACGTGCGTCGCGTTTCGCTCCTCGATACCGAGCAGTCGCGAGCGCCAGGTGAAGAGGGCCGGATCGGGCGGGAAGTCGCGGCCGTGGAAGAGGTTCCAGCTGACGGCGGTGAATTCCACCGCCGTAGTATCCGCTGCTTGAAGCGGGACTTCCTCACTGGCGAAGAGCTGGGCGCCTTCGAGCTCGGCAAGCTGCTCGACCGCGCCGCGGCGCTGAAAGCGGGGCGCGGCAAGCGCCTCGGCTCCGACGCGCTGGCCGGCTGCAGCATCGCGCTCGTCTTCGAGAAGCCCTCGACCCGCACGCGGATCTCCTTCGAGGTCGGGGTCGCCGAGCTCGGCGCCAACCCGATCGTGCTGCGCGGCGATGAGATGCAGCTATCGCGCGGCGAGTCGGTCAGCGACACGGCCCGCGTGCTCTCGCGCTACGTCGATGCGATCGTGATCCGCTCCGGCTCGCATGAGCAGGTCGCCGCGCTCGCCGCCGCTGCAGAGGTTCCGGTCATCAACGCGCTGACGCCGCTTCACCATCCCTGCCAGGCGCTAGCCGACTTGCTCACCATGCGCGAGCGCCGCGGCGACCTCGCCGGACAGCGTCTCGCCTATGTCGGCGACGGCAACAACGTCGCCCGCTCGCTCGCGATCGCTGGTGAGCTGGCCGGGGTCGAGGTCGTCGTCGCGGCGCCGCCCGGCTACCAGCTCGAGCAGGGACACGAAGCGAAATTGACCGCCGACCCGCGCGACGCTGCGGCCGGTGCCGACGCGATCTACACCGACGTCTGGGTCAGCATGGGCGATGAGGAGGAGGCGGCGCGCCGCCGCGCCGACCTGGCGCCGTTCCGGGTCGACGCCGACCTGCTTGCCGCCGCCAAGGACGACGCCATCGTCCTCCACTGCCTACCGGCACACCCCGGTGAGGAGATCACCGCCGAGGTGCTCTACGGCGATCGCTCCGCCGTCTGGGACCAGGCTGAGAACCGCCTGCACGCGCAGAAGGCCCTGCTCGAGCTGCTGCTCGCCGGCTGAGCGATGTACCCCGAGCTGCACATCGGGCCGCTCACCCTGCAGACCTTCGGGCTGATGTTTGCGCTCGCCTTTCTCGCCGCTGGCGCACTGATCGGCAAGCGGCTGAAGGAGATCGGCAAGCCGGTCGACTGGGCCTATGAGATGGGCTTCGCGGCCCTGATCGGGGGCATCGTCGGCTCGCGGATCTACTTCATCGTGCAGAACTACAGCAGCGTCAAGAGCGACCTGATCGGCAATCTCTTCTCCGGCTCGGGACTGGTCTGGTACGGCGGCGCGATCGGTGGCGCCCTCGCCGTCCTCGCCTGGGCCTGGTACCGCGACTTCCTCGGCTTCACCCTGCTCGACCTCGCGGCGCCTGCCCTGGCGCTCGGCTACGCGATCGGCCGCTGCGGCTGCCAGCTCTCCGGCGACGGCGACTACGGCAAGCCCTGGAACGGACCCTGGGCGATGTCCTACCCCAACGGCACCGTGCCCACCGATCGCACCGTCCACCCAACGCCGATCTACGAGACGCTGGCGATGGGTCTCGGCGCCTGGATCCTCTGGCAGCTGCGCGATCGTTTCCGCGCCGGCGTTCTCTTCGCGATTTACCTGATCTACGCCGGGGCTGAGCGCTTCTTGGTCGAGTTCCTGCGCCGCAACAGCGACGCCGCCCTCGGCCTGACCACCGCCCAGTTCGAGAGCCTGGGAATGATCGCGATCGGAACAATCTGGATCCTCGCCGTGCGGCGCCGACACGGTAGCCTTTCGACCGTGGCTTCCAGCGAACCGATCAGACCTGTAGCGGGCCTGTAGCCGTGGGAGCCCAGACGGAGGGAGCGCCGGCAGCGGCGAGCGCCGCCGAGATCCTGGCGCAGGCAACCGAGGCGATCGCGGCCGCTGGCTGCGAGACGCCCGAGGCCGACGCGATGCTTTTAATCGCCAAGGCGCTCTCGATGCGGGTCGAGGAGCTGGAGCGCGACGGCACCACGGTCGTTACTCCCGAGGCCCAGGCGGAGATCGAGCGCTACGTCGCTCGCCGCCGCGAGCGCGAGCCGCTCGAGTACATCCTCGGCAGCTGCCGCTTCCGCAAGATCGAGATCACGGTCGACGATCGGGTCTTGATTCCGCGCCGCGAGACCGAGTTGCTGGTCGCGATTGGCGCTGAGCTGCCGAAAGGCGCCCGTGTGCACGAGGTCGGCACCGGCTCGGGGGCGATCGCCCTGGCGCTGCTCAGCGAGCGACCCGACCTGCGCGTCACCGCCTCCGACCTCTCGCCCGAGGCGGCCGAGAAGGCGCGCGAGAACGCCCAGCGTCTGGGCATCGCGCTCGAGCTGACCGTGGCGCAGGGGATTCCCGACCACGTCGAGGAAGTCGACCTGCTGATCGCCAACCTTCCCTACATCACCAACACCTCGATCGACGAGCGCTCGCCGGAGATCCGCCGCGAGCCGCGCGTCGCGGTGCAGGGGGACCCTGAGGCCGGAGATGCCGGAGACGACGGCCTCGACATCATTCGCGGCCTGATCGAGGAAACGCCGAGCGGCTGGCGGATGGCGCTCGAGCACGACACCCACCACGGCCCGGCGATGCGGGGGCTGCTGCGCGAGGCCGAGACGCGCCCCGATTACCGGGGCGCCGAGCGGGTCACGGTCGGCCTGGCGCCATGAGTGAGGGGGCACCTGCGAAGGCCGAGCCTTCGCAGGGCTCGACCGAGAGCGTCCGCCGCGAGAAGCTCGAGCGGCTGCGGGCGGAAGGGATCGACCCCTACCCACACGAGGGCTTTCCGGATCGCGACAAGATCTCGGCGATCCATACGGCGCACGACCCAGAGCAACTGGAGGAGGGTGCGCAGGCCGGGTTCTCCTACCGGATCGCCGGCCGCGTGGTGGGACGACGCGGTCACGGCAAGACGATCTTCCTCGACATCCGCGACCTGACCGGCTCGATCCAGGCCTACGCCCGAGTCGATGCGATCGGCGAGGAGGCCTTCGCCCGCATCGACGCGCTCGACATCGGCGACGCGGTCGGCATCGAGGGCGACCTCTACGTGACCAAGCGCGGCCAGCTGGCGTTGGCCGTGCGCGAGTGCACGATGCTGGGCAAGGCCCTGCGCGACCCCCCCGACCTTTTCCACGGCATCTCCGACCCCGAGGTCCGCTACCGCCAGCGTGAGCTCGACCTGATGGCCAACGAGGACTCGCGCAAGACCTTTGCGATGCGGGCGAAGTTGGTCGCGGCGATCCGCAGCTACCTGAACGAGCACGACTTCGTCGAGGTCGAAACGCCGATCCTGCAGACCCTCGCCGGCGGCGCCGCGGCGCGCCCGTTCACCACCCACCACCACGCGCTGGGCCGCGAACTGTTCCTGCGCACCGCGACCGAGCTTTACCTGAAGCGGGCGATCGTCGGCGGCTTCGAGAACGTCTACGAGCTGAGCAGGTTCTTCCGCAACGAGGGCATCTCGCCCAAACACAACCCCGAGTTCACGATGCTCGAGTGGTTCCTCAGCTGCGCCGGCTATGAGGGC
>DATMIH010000174.1:0-24986 GCA_035554595.1 Solirubrobacterales bacterium | reverse complement strand
TGGCGATGACGATGCCGGAGACGACGATCAGGCCGAAGACAAAGAGCAGGACGAAGAGGTTGCGGCGCCTTTTGCCCATGCCGCTCTCAACCCTCCGGGGTGAGGACGATCAGCAGTCCCCCATCGTCGTCGTAGGCCGGGAAGACGTCGGCAACCGCCTCCGCCGGAAGATCGCCCTCGGCGTTGACCGAGACGCGCTTGCCCAGCGAGCGCACGCCCCACTCCAGCGAGGTGGCGATCGGGTCGGCACTGTTCTCGCCGTTGCCTACGCGCGGTTCCTCGCCGCTGGCCTCGGCGCGCCATTCGAGGCCGAGGACCTCCTGCACCGGGCGGCCGATCACGTCCTCGTCGGTGAGCCCGGTCAGCTCGAAGCTGCCGCGCCCGGCGTCGATCACCCGCGCCTGTTGATCGCAGACGAAGAAGGCGGCGTTCGGAGCCGGGTAGTAATCGTCGAGCAACTCGAAGACGAAACCGAAGCCGCATTTCGAGCAGCCCTTTGGGCGCGCGCTGAAACCCGCGGTTCGCTCCGCGCTGACCTCCCTGTGGCCGCAGTTGGGGCAGATGAAGAACGGCATCCCAACGGCAGGTTACTCAGAAGAGGCTGTTCGCTCTTTCGGGCACCGGCAGGCCGAGGTGCTCGTAGGCCCGCGGAGTGATCACCCGACCGCGTGGAGTGCGCTTCAGAAGGCCCTGTTGAAGCAGATATGGCTCGAGCACGTCCTCGATCGTGTCTGCCTCCTCGCCGATTGCGACGGCAAGCGTCGAGAGGCCGACTGGGCCGCCGGCGAACTTGGTCGCGACGACGTCGAGCAGGGCGCGGTCGCTGCGGTCGAGCCCGCCGGCGTCGACCTCGAGCATCGCCAGCGCCGCGTCGGCGACGGTGGCATCGATCGTTCCCCGCTCCTTGACCTGGGCGAAGTCCCGCACCCGCTTGAGCAGCCGGTTGGCAACGCGCGGTGTGCCCCGCGAGCGCTCGGCGATCGTCTGGGCTCCCTCGGAGTCGATCTCGACCCCGAGGATGCCGGCCGAGCGCTCGATGATCTGCGCCAGATGCTCGGGCCCGTAGTGCTCGAGCCGGTGCGAGAGGCCGAAGCGGTCGCGCAGCGGCGTCGTCAGCAGGCCGGCGCGGGTGGTGGCGCCGATCAGGGTGAAGGGCGGCAGCGGCAGGGTGACGGTGCGGGCGCCGGCCCCTTGACCGAGGACAACGGGAAGCTCGCCGTCCTCCATCGCCGGGTAGAGCGTCTCCTCGACCGCGCGCCCAAGGCGGTGGATCTCATCGACGAAGAAGACGCTGCCGGGCTCCAGCGCCGTGAGGAAGGAGGCGACGTCGGCCTTGCGCTCCAGCGCCGGGCCGGCGGTCTGCACCAGCGGCACCCCCATCTCCTCGGCGACGATGTGGGCGAGCGAGGTCTTGCCGAGGCCCGGCGGTCCGGCGAGCAGGACGTGGTCGAGCGGCTCGTCGCGCCCGCGGGCCGCTTCGATGAAGATCGCCAGCTGCTCGGTGACCTGCTCCTGGTTGACGAAGTCGGCCAGGGTGCGCGGTCGCAGCGAGCGGTCGAGGTCCTCGTCGGGTGCGTCGGCTCTAGCGTCATGAACGCGGACGTCCTCGGGCGGCGTCTCATCACCGGGCGGAAAAGGCCCGTCGATCCCGGGGGTGCGAATGCGATCGCTCATGCCTTGCTCCGCGAGGAGCCGGCTTTGCGCAGGGCGGCGGAGAGGAGCTGCTCGGCGTCCTCGCCATCGATGCCTTCAAGCAATTGCTCTGCCTCCAGGGGCGCGTAGCCGAGGTTGACCAGGCCATCACGGGCGAGACCGCGAGCGTCGCTGCCGTCCGCCGCCAGACCGGTTACCTCGTCCTCGAGGGCACCGGCGACCTTCTCGCGCAGCTCGACGATGATCCGCTCCGAGGTGCGCTTGCCGATCCCGGGGACCGCCTGAAAGCGTTTGGCGTCACCGGCGGCAATCGCCCGCAGCAGCTCCCGCGTCGGCCCACCGGAGAGCGCTGCCATCGCCACCTTGGGACCGACGCCACTGACCGAGATCAGCTCGCCGAAGAGGTCGCGCTCCTCCTCGGAGGCAAAGCCGAAGAGCGCCAGCGAGTCCTCACGCGAGATCAGCTCGGCGTGGAGGAAGACCTCGCGACCCGTAGCCGGCACCGCCTTCAGCGTCTCGGCAGAGACGGCAAGCCGATAGCCGACGCCGCCGGCGTCGACGACGACGTGGTCGGGCCGTCGCACCATTACTTCCCCACGCACCGCGGCGATCATCTGGTCACCATCCTCTGTGAAGCGGTTTCTTCCGCTGCCAGCGTCGCCGCTTCGCGCCCGGTCGCGCCGCCGTGGCAGATCGCCACCGCGAGTGCGTCGGCGGCGTGGTCGGGCGTCGGCGGCTCGGAGAGGCCGAGCAGGGTGCCGACCATTCGCTGCACCTGCTCCTTACCGGCGCCGCCGGACCCGCAGACGGACTTCTTGATCGCCTGTGGCGTGTAGGTGAAGCAGCGCACGTCGCGCTGGGCGGCGGCCAGCATCGCCGCGCCGCTGGCCCTGCCGACGGCCATCGCCGAGTGCACGTTCTTGCCGAAGTAGAGGTCCTCGAGCGCCATCGCCGCCGGCTGATGCCACTCGATCAGCTCGGCCAACGAGCTGTGGATTCGCTCCAGGCGGCGCTCCAGCGGCAGATCGGCCGGGGTTTCGACCACGCCGCCGTCGAGCGCAACCATGCGGCTGCCCTCGATCCTCACCACGCCGAAGCCAAGGTTGGCCGCGCCGGGATCGATTCCCATCACGACTTGCATGGGAAGTGATTCTGGGCGCCGGCCCGGATGCCTTCGTCAGCTGGCTTGGGCCGCCAGCTTCTCGATGATCTCGGCCGGCACGTCGAAGTTGGCATGCACCTCGTTGACGTCGTCGTGCTCCTCAAGCGTGTCGACGAGCTTGAGCAGCCACTCGGCGTCGGTGCCCTTGACCATCACGGTGTTTTTCGGCTCCATCGTCACCTCGGCGGAGTCGACCTCGACGCCGCTGCCCGCGAGCGCCTCGCGCACGGCGCCGAGGTCCGCCGGCTCGGAGATCACCCGCAGTTGCTCGCCGTCCTCGCGCACGTCCTCGGCGCCGGCGTCGATCGCGACGATCAGGTCGTCTTCGCCATAGCGGTTGGCATCGACGACGATGACGCCGCGTTTCTCGAAGATCCAGGCGACCGAACCCGGCTCGCCGAGGTTGCCGTGGTGCTTGGTGAAGGCGTGGCGCACGTCGGCGCTGGTGCGGTTGCGGTTGTCGGTCAGGGCATCGACCAGGATTGCCGCGCCGCCGGGACCGTAGCCCTCGAAGAGCACCTGCTCGATCGCGTCAGCGTCGGTGCCGATGCCCGAGCCACGATCGATCGCCCGCTGGATGTTTTCCTTCGGCATCGAGGCTTCGCGAGCCTTTTGCACCGCGGTCGCCAAGGGCGCGTTGGAGTCGGGGTCGGGCCCGCCATCGCGCGCTGCGACTGTGATTGCGCGGGCCAACTTGGTGAAGAGCTTGCCCCGCTTTGCGTCGGCCGCGCCCTTCTTATGCTTAATAGAAGACCACTTCGAGTGTCCAGACATAGCTGGCATTGTATGAGTGTGGAAATGGTCACCGAGTCACACAGAGGTGGAGTGACCAGGGGACTGGCCGCCAGCCTGATCTTCGTCGTGATGCTTCTTGCCGCGCTCTCGATCTGGACGGCGATCCCGCTGGGCTGGCTCTACATCGGCTCCAAGGTCTCCCACACCCAGTTCCCCAGCCAGGGCCCCTACTTCGTCGTCGCCGCCGGAATCATCGTCTCGGTGCTCCTGGTCGCCTGGCTGATCGGCCGCCTCAACCGCCTCTACATCGGCGTCACCGGCACCAACCAGCTCGAGCCGATGCGCCCCGCCTGGCTGAAGAGCATGCGCGATTCCTCCCCTCAGGTCGGCGGCACTACCGTGGTCGAGGCCGTCCTGATGGGCTCGGTTCTATTGGCAGGCGCGACCCTCACCGTCTGGTTCTTCCTCCTCGCCGGGTCCCCGATCCCGAACCAGTAGCTACGTCGTCCTGGACGCTCCTCCCGCGGGTGGCGCCGTAGGGGGGACCCGCCCCTGAGGACGCTTTAGCGACCGGAAGGGGTGGGGGGGTTCCCTGCGGCGACAGGACCCGCGGGCCGGGGCGTCAGACGACGAACTTGCCGTCCTGCTGCATGACGGTGCCGTCCACTTCGAGCTTGCCGCCGAGACGCAGGTCGCAGACCAGGTCGGTGTGGACGGCGGAGTCGTTGACGCCGCCCGACTCTGGGTAGGACTTGCCGACGGCCATGTGGACGGTGCCGCCGATCTTCTCGTCGAGCAGGACCTCGAGCGTGCCGCGGTCGATCGCGTAGTTGGTGCCGATGCCGAGCTCGCCGAGCCGGCGGGCGCCCTCATCGGTGTCGAGCAGCTGGATCAGGAACTCCTCGCCGCGCTCGGCGCTGGCGTCGACGACCTTGCCGGCCTCGAAGCGCAGCCGCACCCCGGAAACCTCGCGGCCGGCGATCACCGCCGGCAGGTGGAAGGTGACCTCGCCCTCGACCGAGTCCTCGACCGGACCGGTGAAGAACTCGCCGTCGGGCATGTTGTGATCGCCGACACAGGGGATGAAGGTACGGCCGGCGATGCCGAGCTTGATGTCGGTGCCTGGCGCGGTGATCCGCACCTCCTCGTGGCCCTGGATCCAATCGGCCAGGCGCTCGCACTCTGCCGAGGCCCGCGTCCAGGCGGTCAGCGGGTCCGGGTCGTTGGCGAGGCAGGCGCCAAAGTAGAAGTCCTCGTAAGCGGCCAGGCTCATCTCGGCCTCCGAGGCGTAAGCGTTGGTCGGGAAGAGCGTGTAGCACCAGCGGAAATCGCCAGCAGCGCTGCGTTCCATCATCCGGTTCAGCACCGGGCCGGTAGCGGTCTGGCGGCGGGTCTGGCGCTCCGGTGGGATTTTCGAGAGTTCGCGGGTGTTGGCGCTGGCACCGACGCCGATCCGAACGTCAGCGTTGTCGACGGTCCACTCCATCAGCGGCGAGACCCACTCCAGCTGCTCATCGCTGGCGTTCTCGTAGTAGATCGCCGCCAGGCCGTCGAGGCCGACGTTGAGGATCGGGTGAGCGCCTGCCTTCAGCACCTCTTCGTAGATCGCCCGCAGCAGGGGCTCGGCGCCGAGGTCGCCGTCGATCGAGACCACCTCGCCCGCCTTCACCTTGGTCGAGTACCCGACCAGGATCTTTGCCAGGTTCTCCGCTCTGGGGTCTCTCACGTTTCCGCCTCCTCGTGCTCCCGCTCACGCTTGCGGGCGCTTGTTGTCATGGCCATGAATAGCGCGTGCATTCGCGAATCGTCGGTCAGCTCGGGGTGAAAGGCGCAGGCAAGCACTCCGCCCTCACGAATCGCCACCGGGTGACCCTGATAAGAAGCGAGCACCTCGACGCCCTCCCCACAGCGCTCTACCCAGGGGGCGCGGATGAAGACGGCCCGCAGGGGCTCCTCGCCGATCCCTTCGATCTCGAGGTCCGCCTCAAAGCTCTGTAGCTGGCGGCCAAAGGCGTTGCGGGCGGCGCTGGCGTCGATCAGGCCGAGGTGCTCGCGGTCGCAAACGATCATCCCGGCGCAGGTGCCAAAGACCGTCCCACCCGAATCGCGGAATTCCCGAATCGGCTCCTCCAAGCCCGCTGAGGAGATCCCCATCGAGATCGTCGTGCTCTCGCCGCCTGGAATCACCAACCCGTCGAGGCCATCAAGATCAGCGGGAAGGCGCACTTCCGCGACTTCCGCGCCCAGCTCGCGCAGCACTTCGTGGTGCGCTTCGAAGCCTCCCTGGATGGCGAGCACGCCGAGGCGCAGCTCAGGCACCGCGGTCTTGGAGCAGCGCGTCGGCAGCGGCAAGATCGGCGATCTCGAGACCCGGCATCGCGCCGCCGAGCCCGACCGAGGCCGCCGCCACCCGCTCGGGGTCGTTGAAGTGCGTAGTCGCCTCGACGATCGCCTTGGCCATCCGCTCCGGATCGCCGCTCTTGAAGATTCCCGAGCCGACGAAGTTGCCCTCAGCCCCGAGCTGCATCATCAGCGCCGCATCGGCCGGTGTGGCGATACCGCCGGCACAGAAGAGCGGCACCGGCAGGCGCCCACGCTCTGCCACCTCGTGGACGACTTCGAGCGGCGCCTGGTGCTCCTTGGCGGCGCCGGCCAGCTCCTCGCCGCCGAGCTGCGCCAGCCGCTTGATCCCGGAAGTGATTTCGCGCATGTGGCGGACCGCCTCGACCACGTTGCCGGTGCCGGCCTCGCCCTTGGAGCGGATCATCGCCGCACCCTCACCGATCCGGCGCAGCGCCTCGCCGAGGTTGGTGGCGCCGCAAACAAAAGGCACCTCGAAGGCGAGCTTGTCGATGTGATGGCGCTCGTCGGCCGGAGTCAGAACCTCGGACTCGTCGATGTAGTCGACTTCCAGCGACTGCAGAACCTGGGCCTCGGCGAAGTGGCCAATCCGTGCCTTGGCCATCACCGGGATCGTCACCGCCTCCTGGATCCCCTTGATCATCGCCGGGTCGGACATGCGGGCCACGCCACCATCCCTGCGGATGTCTGCCGGCACGCGCTCCAGAGCCATCACCGCGCAGGCACCAGCGTCCTCAGCAATCCGCGCTTGCTCGGGCGTAACCACATCCATGATCACCCCGCCCTTGAGCATCTCCGCCAGACCGGTCTTCACCCTAAATGTCGCTCGCTCAGCCACGGACTGTGCATCTTACGTATCGGCCCGCGGGTCCTGTCGCCGCAGGGGACCCCCCACCCCTTCCGGTCGCTAAAGCGTCCTCAGGGGCGGGCCCCCCTACGGCGCCACCCGCGGGAGATACGTCAGAGGGCAGCTACTTGAGCTTGTAGGCGCGGATTCGGTCTTTGTGCGTGTCTTCGTCACGTGCGTAAAGACCGTGCGCGAGAGCTTGGACTAGGGCCATGAGCGCAGTGTTGGATCGGGCGAAGGAAGGGCTGTTGGACGAGTAATAGAGGGTCAGCTCTGCGTGCTCCCCAACCTCTGACATCGAGGCATCGGAAACCGCGAGCGTGCGGGCGCCTCGGTGCAGGGCGAGCTTCATCGCTCGCAGCAGGAGTGGGTGCGCACGGCCCGACGAAAGGATGATGACCAGCGTTTCCTCGTCGATTCTGCCCAGTCGCTGCAGAGACTCGCCGCCGGTGCTGGCGACGATTTCGGCGCGGATGTCAAGCAGGCTGAGAGTGTGGCGCAGGTAGCTGGCGAAGAAGGCCATCTGATCGACGCCGACGATCACCACGCGCTGGGCTTCGGCGAGGGCGGCGACGGCGCCGTCGACCTGCTCCCGGGTCAGCTTGCGCGCGGTTTCCTCGAGGTTGGCGTAGTCGGCTCCCAGCGAGCCCTCCAGCTCGGAGTGGTCGAAGGAAAAAAGGGCGCCGGAACTTGCGGCGCTCGCCGCCGCGGCACCTGCCGTGCGGTACTCCTCGATCGCCGCCTGCTGAAGCTCGGGGTAACCCTCGAAACCGAGGGCCTGGGAGAAGCGCACCACCGTCGATGAGGAGGTGCTCGCTCTGCGGGCCAACTCCTCGGCGGTGAGGAAAGCTGCCTCGTCGAGGTGATCGACGATGTAGCGGGCGACGTCTTTCTGTGAGCGCGAGAACTCTTCGAAGCGCTCCTGGATGTACTCAGAAAGGCTCTTAAGGCTGGGGACAGTGCTGGTGGGGGTCTTGGTCGCAGTCTTGGTCACGGCGTCCAATTCGTCGGACCCCGTGCTTTCCCTTCCGGCAATCTGGTTGGATGGTTACTGCGATGACGCTCGAGCAGGCGCTGCGCCTCACCAACCGCAACATGATCGCCTTCGATCTTGCGCTCGGCGGTGGCGCCCTCCTCGCTCCCGCCGCGACCCTGCGCTTGCTCGGTCACGAGCATCCCTCCCCCGACGCCGAACACCTCTTCCGCCGCTGCGCGCCGATCTGGCTCACCTTCGCCGCCGCGCACACGATGGCCGAGGTGCGGGGTGAGCAGCGCGACTGGTGGGCGCTTGCCTGGTTGCGCGGTACCGAGATCGCCACCGATGCACTTTGGGCCGAGTCCCCCGCTGTCAGCCGGCCAGGAGCCAAACTCGGTCTTCGTTTCGCGGGCGTCGCCAATCTGGCGATGGCCGCTGGCTTCGCCTGGCTATCGAGGAAGTAAGCCGTGGCCGACCTCTCGGGGTTGCCAGATAAGCGCTGGAGCCTGCGCGGCATCACCGAAGAGGGTGATGAGGCCTGGCTGATCCGCGGTATCTCGCGCAAGCTCTACCGCTGCCCCTCCTGTCACGGTGAGATCGAGATCGGCAGCGAGCACGTCGTCGTCCAGTACGTCTTCCGCCTCGGTGGCACCGAACATCATCACTGGCACCGCCGCTGCGCCGAAGAGCTGCTGATCGGCGAGCTCGGCGACGTGCGGCGGGTGCCCACCTCCGAGTCGGCGCAGTCAAAGCTCGAGCGGCGGGGCAGGCGCCCCTCCGGCCGCCGGCGCCAGCGCTGACGTGCGCCGCCCCCGCAACCTGCTCTCGATCTACGCGCGGATCTGGCGCACCTACTGGCGCTGGGCCCCCTCGCTGCTGCTGCTCGCCGTCGTCGTCTTCATACCGCTCGGCGCGGTCCACGCGCTGACGCTCGAAGCCCATATCGGCTCGTTCGACTTCAGCGGCGGGCTGCACCTGCTCGCGATCGCCGGCGCCGTTCTGGTGCTCGCTGTCACCGGTCTGGTCGGCGAGGTCTTCTATACCGGCGCGGTGTCGATCCTGCTCACCCATCCCCGCGACGGGCAAGCACCGTCTCTGCGCGAAATCGCTGGGATGGTCAAGTACGGCCCGCTAATCGCGATCGACCTGCTTTACGGCTTCGCCTTCGCCGTCGGGACCATCTTCTTCGTCATTCCCGGCGCCCTCGTCTTCGTCTGGTTCGGGCTGGCAGCACCCGTAGTCGAGATCGAGCACCGGGGGATCCGCGCCGCCTTCCGGCGCAGCGTTGAGCTGGTGCGCCACAAATTCTGGATCGTCGCCCTTGTCTTGATCCCGATCGAGATCGTCGGCGATGCGCTGACCAAGCTCGCCACCGAGGCCACTCACGGGATCGTCGGCAGCGAATTCATCTGCGAGTGGCTCGCCGACGTGCTCTCGAATATCGCCTTCACCCCGTTCTACGCGGTGGCGGCGGTGCTGCTCACCGTCGACCTGATTCGCGAAAAGGGCGGCGCCACCGAACTGCACCCAACGCCGAGCTCCTAGCTCGGGCAATTACTCACCCATTGCCTTGATCACCAGGCGCTTGGAACGGCCGCCGTCGAACTCGCAGTAGAAGACCTGCTGCCAGGGCCCGAGGTCGAGCCGACCCGCGGTCACCGGCACGATCGCCTGGTGGTGGACCAGCAGGTTCTTCAGATGGGCGTCGCCGTTGTCCTCGCCGCCGCGGTGGTGGCGGTAGTCGCCCTCATCTGGCAGCAGCTCTGCGGCGACCTCGTTCGCGGCTGGCTGCCAGCTCGGCGGCGCCACCTTGTCGAGCCATTCGAGCTTTGGGCTCCTCGGGCGACTAGCTGCGATTGGTGCTGCATTGTTCGAGGCCGATTTCGCGGGCGAGGTCGTAGCGTTCTCCGGCCTCGGCGTCACGGCGTTCGCGGGCTTCCAGGTATGCAGTGGTGTCGTTTGCTTCAGCCGCTTCCAGAGCCTGGCGGTCGTACCGCATCACTCGTTCCTGCGCGGCTAGGTACCTGCCGAAGGCAGGTTCGACCGATGGCGGCGGATGGAGGCGACGAAAGCCGTTGACCCCGCGCTGAGAAATTCCGGCGAGCGTCGCCGCGTACGGCACATCAGGAGTTTCTTCAAGCGCCGCAGATCGCACGCTCGTGTAGGTGCTTTTGCTCTTGGCGCATATCTGGTCGGCCTTTGCAATCAACTCCGACTTTGTCAGCGTCTTCGGCTTGGGCTTCGCCTTCGGTTTCTGGTTAGTGGATTCGGTGGCTGCCGGACCTGTGGTCGCTGTCGTATCGGGGTTTGATCCGCCACCGCCACTGATCAAGATGACCACCACGACCAAGGCGACGAGCAGCGCGGCAAGGCCGCCGATCAGCGCCCAGCGGCGACCGGGGGCGGCGGCACTGGGCTCTGCCGCAGCGGGCGGCGCCTCATCGCCGAGGCGGCGGGTCGGCTCGGTCGGCGGCGACGAAGTACGCGTCTCCCCCGCTTTCGTCGAGATCGTCTCGGCAGTCCGCGTCGCCGCGGCGCCGGTAGCGACGGTGCGCTCGGGAGTCGCCGGGCGCTCACCGCGCAGGGCCGCCCGTGCGGCTCTCCCCAGGTCTCCGGCCGAGGGATAGCGGTCGTCCGGGCTCTTCGACATGGCCCGGATGACAACGTCGTCGAGGGCCATCGAGACTTCGGGCACGTAGAGGGACGGAGCCGGCGGCGGGTCGTTGAGGTGGGCATACAGGCGCGCCGCGTCGCCTTCCTTTGGGAAGGGCACCTCGCCGGTGAGCAGCTTGAAGAGCAGGCAGCCGAGCGCGTAGACGTCGACGCGGGCGTCGATCGCGCCGCCGGAGATCTGCTCGGGGGCGACGTAGTCGAGGGTGCCGACGAAGCGGCCGGTCTGAGTCAGACCCGACTCGGTGGCGACGTTGCGGGCGACGCCGAAGTCGGTGATGTAGGCGTGGTCGCCGCCGTCGTCGCCGCTGAGCAAGACGTTGGCCGGCTTGACGTCGCGGTGGATCAGGCCAGCGGCGTGAATCGCATCGAGGCCGTTGCCGATCTGGGCGATCAGGTCGACGGCGGCCTGCGGCGCGAGCCGCCCCTCACGGGTGAGGCGGCGGGCAAGGTCGGCGCCGGCGACGTAGCGCATCGCGATGTAGGGCACGCCGTCCTCTTCGCCGGCAGCGTAGATCGGCACCACATTCGGGTGCTCGATCGAGGCGGCGATCCTCGACTCCTCGGCGAAGCGGCGAGCGAAGACCTCGTCATCGGCCGCCTCGGGCGCGATCAGCTTCAGCGCCACCCGCCGCTCAAGGCCCGGCTCGATCGCCAGGTAGAGGATCCCCATGCCGCCGCGACCGAGGCGGCGCTCGACCCGGTAGCCGGCGAACTCGTCGCCGTCGGAGAGCTCGATTCCGCGAGCCGGCTCAGCCATTCGCGAACCCTAGCCCGCCGCCACGGGCCGGGTCTTTAACCCGGACGCAACGCCGACCTTCCTACACTGGACTTGACCATGCGACGCCTCGCCATCGCCGCCGCCCTCCTCGTCTGCCTTCCCGCAGGCGTCGCGGCTGCACGCCAGTTCGTCCAGCAGGGAACGCTGCGCGTCGCCTTCGAAGCGAAGCTGCTCCCCCACGCCCTGCCGCGCGAACGCAACGCGCCCGTGACCGTGCACCTGGCTGGGGCGATCCGGACTACCGACGGCAGCACGCCACCGCAGCTGCGCGAGATCTCGATCGCGATGAACCGGGCCGGGATTGTCTCGACCAAGGGGCTGCCGAGCTGTCAAGCGCCCCAGTTGCAACAGACGAGCACCGAAGCGGCCCTGGCGGTTTGCCGTAGGGCCCTGGTTGGGCGCGGGCACTTCGCCGCAAATGTGGATTTCAGCGGATCACCGGTATTCCCGGCCCGCGGCACGGTGCTTGTCTTCAACAGCTCGACTAAAAACCGGCCGGGACTCCTGTTGCACCTCTACGGCTCCAGCCCTGTGCGCGCCGCCTTCGTCCTGCCGTTCCGGATCGCCCGCAAGAGCGAAGGGAAGTTCGGCACTGTCTTCACGACCCATATCCCCCGCATCGCTTCTGACAAGGGCTATGTCACCGACATCGACCTGACGATCGGCCGCAAGTACAACTACCAAGGCAGCCAGCGCAGTTTCATCAGCGCCAGCTGTGCGGCGCCTGCCGGATTTACCGTCGTTCCCTACGAACTGGCAAGAGCGACTTTCACTTTCGCCAGCGACCAGAAACTGACCAGCAGGCTGCCGGGCGACTGCAAGGTCCGCTAGTCGCCCGGCCGCGCCGCGACAATCAGTTGCCGTAGTTCTTTTCGGCTTCCTTGATCGCCGATTCGGCTTCTTGCTTGCCCTTTTCGATGCCTTCTTCGGCTTCCTTCTTGGCGTTTTCGATCGTCTTGCTGGTCTGTCCCTTGCCGTTTTCAACGCCCTTCTTGGCGGCTTCTTCGGCTTCGTTGAAGCCCTTCTTCACTTCTTCTTTGGCCTTTTCGATGCCCTTCTGGGCTTCTTCGGAGCCCTTTTCGATCCGATTCTGGGCTTCGGAGGAAATGCTGTCGGTCTTGTCGCTGCCCCCACAGCCGGCGACAACGAACGCGGCGATTCCTATCGCCAGCACCACGGGCAGCAGACGGGTGATCCGCGCCCACCTCCGGTTCAAGCTCTCTCCTGACACATCAGCTCCTCTCAGTTGCGGTGAACGGCGCGATCTTCGCATCGTTCGCGGCGCGTGACCAGTTGAGGCATCGAGGCGGCGGCAGCGCGGTTAACTAGGGTGCCGCCGGTGAGACGCCGGCTCGCCCGCATCGCACTCTGGCTCGGCGGGATCGCGCTCCTGCTCGGCTTGCTCGAGCTGCTCGGCGTGCCTGCCTTCGACTGGATCAGCGACCTCTTCGACAAGGTCGGCGACGTGCCGCCCTGGGCGATCGTCGCCGGGGTGGCACTGGAGAGCGCCCAGACGAGCCTCGCGGCGCTCGCCTGGTACGGCATCCTGCGCGCGGCCCTGCCCGCTGCCGTGATGCCGTTCCGGCTGATCCTCGCCTGCTACGCGGTGGCGGTTGCGCTCAACGGCTTCCTGCCGGCCAACCTCGGCACCTTCGTGATGCTGGTGATGTTCACCACCTTGATTGTCGGCGCCACCTTCCCGCTCGTCTTCTCCGGCTTGATCGTCGAGAAGATCCCCTTCTCGGTCTTCAACGTTGCGCTCTATCTCTATCTCTTTCTCACCGTCAGCGGCTCGTTCTCGATCAAGCTCGGCTTCCTCGCCGATCACACCGGACTGGTGATCCTCCTCGTCGTCGGCGTGATCGTGCTCCTCGTCCTGCTCGCCCGCATCTTCTGGGAGCGCTTGGCGAAGCTGCGACGGCAACTAATCAGCGGCGGCGCGATCCTGCGCTCGCCGCGGCGCACCGCCACGCGCCTCTTCCTGCCGGTGCTCGGCAGCTACGCCGCTCGCCTTGCGATCGTCGCGGTCTTCCTCGGTGCCTACTCGATCCCCGTCACCTTCGAGAACGTCGCCACCGTCACTGCCTCCAACTCGGTCTCCAACAGCGTCTCCGCGACCCCAGGTGGGGTCGGCGTCACCCAAGCGATGAACTCGGCCGCGCTCTCCGGCGAGACCTCGGCCAAGACCGCCACCGCCTACTCGATCGGCCAGCAGCTGATCATCTCCGCCTGGGACGTGATCTTTGCGATCGTCCTCGTCTCCTGGGTCTTCGGCTGGTCGGGCGGCAAGGAGCTGGTCGAATCCTCCTACAGCGAGGCGAAGGAGCGCAGCCGCGAGATCAGGAAACGGCGGGCGGACGCCCCCTCAGAGCCCTAGGCCGCCCACCCCCTCCTCGTTCCAACCGAGGTGGTGGGCGAGCTCGTGGCGCAGGGTCCGCTCGACCTGCCTGGCAAGCAGCTCGCGATCGTGGCCGAAGTCGCGTTCGAGCGTGTCCCGGTAGATCACGATCCGGTCCTCATAGCGTTCGCTCGCGACCCCGTCGCCGAAGTACTGGCCATAGGCGTGCACCTCGGCACCGAGGTCGGAGACGATGACGGCGACCTTCGCCAGCACCTCTTGGAATTCGTCGGGCAAGCGATCGATCGCCCGCGCCACCAGCGACTCGAAGTCCTCTGGCTCGCGGGCGTCAGCCATTCACCCAGATGCCCTCAGACCAGCGAGCCGCTCAGCTCGCTATCGATCTCGAGCAGGTAGGGCGCCACCTCGCCCTCGTATTCGGCTTTGCGCTCCGCCGGCAGATCCTTCCAGCCGGTCACCGAGCCACGGCAGATGTCCGCTCCGCAAAGACAGCCACCCGGGAAATGCTCAATCGAGTAGTTACGCATCGCGTAATCGAAGGTGATCTCTTCGCCGCTAGCGATCGCTTCCCGGGCGACGAAGTCACAGGCGCCGGTCTCGTTCAGCTCGACCCCGCAGTTGGGGCTGCAGGAGTGATTGACCTTCGGTCCGAGACCGCCATGGCGAGCCCAACGGGTGCGGCTGACCTGGGTCGCGTGCGAATCGTTGTGAGCAACGTCGCCTTCGAGAAATCCGACCATCACCGTCTCACCGGCCTCAAAGCCACGAGTTGCGCGAACACCACCGCCCTTGTCGCCTTCGGGAGTACAAAGCTCATAGCCGACAGGATCCAAGGGACCGCCTCTCAATTGGTTGGGCGCAACGACGCTGCGCCTGCGATGAGCCTAGTCCATCGCCAAATCGAGGCGACGAATCAGGTGACGCGCGCGAGCAAGAAGATTCCAACGGCAACCGCGAAAGCGACAAACGACCAGAACCAGATCCTCGCGTAGGCGCCGATCACCCCATAGCTCCGCGGCCCCCTTCCCCGTGCTTCGTCCAAGTACCCGGCATTGGCGAGCTCGCCTACCTCCAAGTCTTCTTCCGTCGGCTCTCGGGCCAGCAGGCGACGAGCGAGATCGGCGTGTTCTGCTCGAACCATCACCCGCTGTGGGCTCTGCGGCGAGAGGCCAACCCCGAGCTGCGGACCATTTACGCCGGTTGCCTGGAGCATGCTCGGAATGCCCTCGCTCTCGAGCAGACCTTGAACCATCTCGGCCTCGACCCGAGGGCCGCTACCCTGATCGGAATGAACAGCTTCGTGACCCTGGAAGCCCTCCCCGGCGCCGACCTCATCAGGCGGGGTGCCGCAGACCTTGATGCTGGGCACGAGTCGACCGAGGCGCTGCTGGTTTCGATTGGTGCGCCGCGCCTGCGGTCTTTGGGCATAGAGCTCTCTACGCCGATTGCGTCGCCCGAGCACCGGCTCTACGCCCTTCTCGTCAGCCAGAAGGGCGATGCGGCCCACTCTGCCTACAACGCCCTAATCCGCAGACTCGTCAGCTTCGAGCGAGCGGCGGCATGCGCGAGTTAGTCGACTCCGCTCGCATCGAGCAATTCATGCATGAGCTGGGGCGAGCCGTTTCCGTCGACGGTCGCGTCTATCTCACCGGTGGAGCGACGGCGGTTCTCCATGGCTGGCGAGACACGACGATCGACGTTGACATCAAGCTCGTTCCAGACCGCGATGAGATTCTGCGAGAGATCCCTCGACTGAAGGAGGCATTGAACGTCAACGTCGAGCTGGCAGCACCATCGGACTTCATCCCGCTGCCGCCAGGCTGGGAGGATCGAAGCCCCTTGATCCGCCGGGAGGGTCGCCTCTCATTCCACCACTTCGACCCTGTTGCCCAGGTCCTTTCGAAGGTCGAGCGCGGACACACCCAAGACATTCGCGACGTGCAGGAAATGGTTGCCACCGGTCTAGTAAGTCCGGACGATGTGCGGACTCAGTTCGACCTGATCGAGCCTGACCTGTACCGCTTCCCCGCAATCGACCCGGCTTCATTCCGCGCCGCGGTGGACGAGCTGTTTCCGAAATAGTGGGGCGGGAAGGACTCGAACCTTCGACCGGACGGATCATGAGTCGCGCCGGAACCCGTCTATAGAGGCGAATCTGGCCTGATAAAGCGAATTCACGTCCAAGCAGATCGGCTGAGTGCGGTGGAGTCGGGGGCCAATTTCGGGACCAAGTTTTCGGAGGGCCTGATCGCGACATCCCACGCTGTCGCTTGCACGCGGTTGCCGAAGCGAGCTGCCAACCCGCGAAGGCTGCCCCTCCTCGCGCGAAGCGGGAGCTCGATCTCGCTGAAGGTCACGCTCGCTCCTCGTCCCTTGCGATCGTCTGGCTGCTGCGAGGCGGCGCGCTCGCAATTCGCGAATTGCGAGCGTTTCACCCAGATCGCAGAGATGCTCGCTTCGGGACATAACAGCGGCCGATGCGGCTGTGCTCGACGCTCCTGTTTCGCCCGAGTTTTTGGAGCTTTCGCGCCTGCCTAAGTCACCTGAGGTGCGCCACGCCACGGGCCTACTTGACTCTCGCGTTTCCCCAAACCCCCGTGTTCGATTCGCCGATCCCGGGTTCTTCGACCGTGATACGCAGTTCGAGCACTTGCCCGCCGGGCAGCGGGACGCTGATCGATTCGGGAGTCGTGTTAGCTACGACCTTACCCTTCGATTCGACTTTGTCATCGACTGCGACGCGCCATTCTCCGGTGGCAATTTGGCCGGCCGCGCTCGTGCCGTGCGCAAAGATTCCGAAGTCCGCGGTGAACAGCGAGTAGCGACCGCCGAGTTGGTAGAAGGTTGCGCGACAGTTTTCTTCTTCTTGACACCCGCTGCTAGCAGTCGAGATGCCGCCGATCTCTTCGTAGAAGATGCTATGGGGAAAATTCCGTCCGTCCAACTGAGCCTCGCCGCGTTCTGGCCTGTCCCCTTCGCTGGGGGTGAGCGTTTCGAGGTAGGTAGGCGTGGGATGGTCCGTCACCGGGTTTGTCGTCGTCGCCGACGGCGTCGGTCCAGCGCTGGTGGCTTTGGACGCGCCTCCCTTGCCGCTCATTTGCGAAAGGGCCGCGAGCAGACTGAGGGCCGCGATGACCACTCCGATAAGCGTGAGCTTCTCCACGCGGCTCCAGGTTCTCCACCCGAACATTGGGCGCAAACGCTACCTCACTCGGAGACTACCGCGGCTTTCGAACCTCGGCGGGATCGGAGTACATCGTCGCATCGACCACCCCGCGACACAAACTGGGCGGTGGACTGTGCCTACGGGGACGAGGCCCCCTCGCCGCACTCATGCTTCGTGAGTTGAGCGTGCGTCTGAGCACCGGCCGCGGTCACTGGTGCAAAGGACGAAATGTGAGTGTGCATGACGCGGAGCCATCCGCTGTCGCTCAGCGCGAAAAGCGACATCAGTTCGTCCTATGGGGCGGGCAGGACTCGAACCTGCGCTCCACGGATTATGAGTCGGGCTGGAAGTCATCTGTAGAGCTGAATCTGGCCCAGGAGAGCGAATCACGTCCAGGGAGTTCCGCTGAGTTCGGTGGAGTCGGGGACTAATTTCAGGACCAAGTTTCGGCGCGCATCAGTCGAGCATCTCGCACTGTCGCCTCCACGCGGAAGCGGAGTCAAGCCAGGCCTGTGTGCACCGCTGCGCTCAGCGACCAGGAAGCGCTTTGGTTGCAAGTGCGTCCGCTTCGGCATTCCATTTTCGCGGAATCCACGAAATCTTGATGTTGGGAAACTCCTGGAGCAGGGAGCACGCTTCCGCGTGCCAGGGTCTGATGTGCTCCTTGCCAACCTTCGCGCAGCCGTTTACTTGGTCGACCACGAGCTCCGAGTCAAGGAACACCCGGATGCGTTGGATTCCGCGACTGCGGGCGAGCTTGAGTCCTTCGATGAGAGCCCGATACCCCGCAACGGTGTTGATGGTGGGCCCAATCGGTTTGGAGATCTCTTCAATTAGCTGACCATCGGGGTCCCTGAGGACGACTCCGATCGCACCTTGAGATGGATTGTCGAGGGTCCCCATGCCGGAACCGTCTGTCTTCAGGAGATAGTTGCGCTTCCACGGCTCCGGATGGTCGCGCTCGTGCGTTTCGGGCACCGGCATGAAGCCAAGCTATCTCATACCGAAGCGCGCACCGAACGGATGCCTCCGTTCACTAGCGCTTTGCGCGACAAGCGGTATGGCGGTCGCGTCTCATGCTCAAACCCAGTTGACCTAGTGCGCAGGGACATGAGAGAGTCATCGCTGTGTCGCTCGCACTGAGTGCCCTTTTTGTGACCGCCGATGTACCGGCTTCGGTTACGATCGTGGTCGCGTTCCTGACAGGCGCTTTTGGGGTAGTCGGAGGAGTTATTACGGCCAGGAAGCAGTCCGAATCGACCCTAGCGGCAGCCCACGAGCAGGCCGAGGCAACAGTCCGCTCGGCTCAGGAGCAATCTGGCGCGAGTGTGTTGAATGCGGAGTCCGACCGGTTCGCCGCCTGGCAGATGCACAAGCGCGATGTCTATGCGAAGTTTCTTGGCGCGGCGCGGGCCGTAACGGAAACGCCAGTCTCGCGCGATGCCAGGGCCATTTACCAGGCTGAGGCCGATCGCGTAATGCTGGTCGCCAGCAAAGAATTGCGAGACCACCTCGGGCCGCTAGTCAGAGATCCGGAGCCTGACTGACGCGGCCCAATGGACTGAGATGGTTGAGAAGCTTGGAGAGGACGCGCGGCAAGCGAAGCCGGGCAACTAGCGCCGTTCGGGCAATCGGAGTTCCACTTCTGTTTCGCGCGATTTGGGAGCGCGCTGACTCCGAGTCGTAAATGTCCGCCCCTCGCGCGAGCGCCGATCATTCATGAAGAAATTGCGCCTGGATGACCTTCGTATCTTCACCAACGATTCGGACTAGGTCCGGCTCGGCTCCTTCGTCCGCCAACCGATCTCAGACCAGTACGCAGGTTCGTTGGTGGCGGGATTCAAGTACCAACCAGGCGGGTTATCCAGGCTGCACCAACGGGGCGGGTTGTCCGGTTGCGCCGGGATCGGTCGTGACGCGTACTTTGTCTCCAATCGCTGTCGCCGACGCTCTTGCACTCGCAGAGTGTTGTTCCTGAAGAGGGCGTTCAGCATCCAGGCAACGCTCATTGCCAGCCAGAAGGCGCCGGTGCCGTATCTGGCCTCAGCGAGTGCCCCGATGCCGAGGCCCGCGGAGACCACGGAAAGGACAATCCCCCCGATGCGGAACTGGCGCGGAGTCATGCTTGGGATGGTACTTCTGATCCGCGGCGCTCGCCAATGAAGCGTGAACAGATCCGTCGTTGCCGCTTTGCGCGATAACCGCTACTCCGATTTGCTCGGCAAAAGGTGTGCGTGAGGAGGCAGCACATACGATCCAGGCGTTTGCGGATCTATTGCGCTAAGCCTTTGCGGGACCGGAGGAGGCGTGTGGCGTGGCGAGAAGGTGAGCGGTGCCGGCGAGGGGACTGGCTTCAGTCTCCGGAGGCTGGGTTCGGGACGGCGGCGGGCGATGAATTGGGTAGGGACGCGCTGCGCAGGGTCCACACGACAGCCCAGATGACACCCGAGAGGACGAACATGACCGTCGTGAGGACATTGGGAGGATGGGCGGCGAGACGAAGGGCCAGACCGGCGAGGTAGATGCCGATTGCCGTTAGGGCGGCCCAGGGCCGCAACGGGTTCACCCGCCAGCGCCAGAAACCCGGCCAGGTGGCTTTCAGGCGCTGCCAGCTGCGGGCTGCGCAGCGCAGCTGACGATCGCCCTCGAGACCGCGATGGATGACGAGAACGATCATCAGGGCGATGAGGAGACCGGCCGCCATCATGTAGGCCCTTGCGTCGGGTGACGCGGAGCTGGTAAGCGGCTTCTGGCCGAAGAGCGAGCCGAAGAAGGGAACGACGAGAAGCGCACCCGCCAAAGCGAGGATGCTGTGGATTGCCTTGGAGCCGATCGGCAAGACGGCGATCAAGTAATCGCGAAGGTCCTTGACGGACATTCCGGTTGGCGGCCCGAGCTTTTCGCCGCGGTGGGTGGGCGACCACTCGACGGCGCTGATCCGGTTGTCGTATGCGTCGGAGCTTTGATCGAAAGGCTCGACGAGGCCGTTGCGCCGGGCGAGCTCGAGGACGTCGACGACCTCGTCGTCGTTGAGGGCGAGCCCGAAAAGGCTGATGCCCCGGCGTTTGATCTCGGCAGTGGAACTGGCGCCCTGCACCTGCAGGTGAGGGAGGAGGACGCGGTGAAAGACGGCGCGCGCATCGGGCTCCCGTTCAAGCGCGTTTCCTAGTGGCGATAACACGATTCGTGGACCCCGCTGGCTAGGGAAGCAAGTTAATAGCTTAAAACTACTAGATCATTTGGCACCGCCCGGCGCAATCGTTAAAAGTTGGTGGTCAAGTGGCGTTCAGGCGTGTCGCTGAAAACACCGCTTCGCTCCTGCTTCGCGCGAAAAGAGACACCGAGCGACGACGGTGCGTCCTATGGGGCGGGAAGGACTCGAACCTTCGACCGACGGATTATGAGTCGCGCCGGAAGCTGTCTATGGGGCCGAATCTGGTCCGATAGAGCGAATCACGTCCAAGGAGTTCCGCTGAGTTCGGTGGAGTCGGGGACCATTTCGGGACCAAGTTTTTGGCGGGCCCAAAATCGCGATATCCCACGCTGTCGCTTTCATGCGGAAGCAGCACTGACTCTTCATTCAGGGGCGGCCAGTCTCTAATTGGTCCCGTTCCGTGCGACCTCAACCCTGGCTATGGATGGGCATCGTCAGACACGGCGCTTCAGGAAGTCGATTTGGTCGCCGACGATCGTGTCGAATAGGGGTTCGACATAGGGGTCGAAATGGCCGCACTCGTAGCTGAGCACCTCCCCTCTGGGGACGCGTCGAGCGGCCTTCAGCGCGACCTTATAAGGAGTGACGACATCGTCTTTGGCGAGTTGGACCAGCGCCGGGCACGTGATCCTGCCTGCGACCCGGCCGGGTGAGTAGAAGGGCACTCGCAGCGCGATCCGGGCGGCGACGTCGTTCTGAAGCAGAAGCTCCTCGTACCGGTCTCCCGCCAGACGCTTCATCATCGCCGTGGCGTCAGGCGTGGTCATCATCGCCAGGGCGCCGGGCTCTCCTGCCGCCGGGAGACGTAGCGGCTCTCGCCTGAACGCCGCCCCCAGTTGATCGCGGAGCCCGGCGAGAGCCAGGCGCGTCATCGTCAGCGGGGAGCCGGCAAAGGCCGACGCAGGTCCACTGATATGGGGAACCTGGGCGACGATGGCGGCCAGTCCGTGATCTTCGGCGGCGATGCTCAGCACGTGCCCGGCTCCGAACGACGAACCCCACGCGGCCACATGGCTCGTGTCGACACCGTCAAGTGCCCGGGCGAAAGCAAGTGCCGCCCGCCAGTCGTCCTGCTGGTTGCCGATTTCGAGGACCCTACGTGGCTCGCCGGCACTGTCACCCCAGCCCCGGTAGTCGAATACCAGGACGGCGAAGCCGGATTCGGCGAAGCGCTCGGCGTAAGCGGCAAGACGCAAGGCGCGCATCGCGGCGAAGCCGTGGGCCATCACGATGATCGGCGGCCGCTCGACGCCGTCCGGTCGGTAGAGCCAGGTGGCGCACGCCGTTCCGCCGGATTCGAAGGTCGTGTCTTCTCGAGTGTAGGTGCCCATTCGACCCGGCAGCTTATGACCTCGGTATCGGGTCCCGCCCTCCCGCGCTGCGTTGCCTTCGCGGACTACCCGGCGCAATAGCGGCGCCCGCCACAATCGCAGTTCCGACCCCGCAGATCGGCCTAGCCGACCTTTCTGCACCGAAGCCCAGCGCTATCCCTCGGTGTAGGTCGGCAGATGGGGTCGCCGGCGTTCGGTCGAAGGTGGACGCGACCGTGGACTGCTGTGGGGATTGCTCGTCCACCCCCGCCCGCCCCGTCTGCCAGGCCAATGACGGGGAATGTGGTTGGCAGGAGGCGAGCGGGCGAGGGTGGACGGGAGGCAAGGGTGGACTGACGGAGAGGATTGAGGATTGAGCCGTGGCCAGGCGCGGGTGAAGGCGCTGGAGCATCGCAAGATCTGACACCACCTGGCCTGCTTCTGCTTCGCGCGAAAAGAGACACCGAGCGACGACGGTGCGTCCTATGGGGCGGGAAGGACTCGAACCTTCGACCGACGGATTATGAGTCCGCTGCTCTAACCAACTGAGCTACCGCCCCGTTGGCTGGGGAGGGTAGCGCTAGGTCCTTCTACTAGGCGCTGAAGAGCTGAGCCAGGGAGCGGCCGACGTCGGGGGGCTCTTCTTCGCCCTTGGCGGCGGCTGCGGCGCCCTCGGATATGGCTTTGGCGGCGTCGGCGATCTGGTGGGTGCGGCCGCCGCGTATCGAGCCGGTCTTCTTCGCTTCGGCGAGGTCGGATTCCATCAGGCCGGCCAGCTCGCCGAGGCGGCGCAGGCCGATTACGCCGGCGGCGCCGCGCAGGGCGTGGGCCTCGATCCGCATCGTCTCGAAGTCCGTGGTCTCTGTGGCCAGGCCGGCGGCGATCACGTCGCAGCGGCGTTTCGCCTCCTCGGCGAAGGAGGCCAACAGTTCGGCATCGGGGCTCGGGCTCGTCTTCTCACTCATTCTGCGGTCAGTCCCTTCACCACGCGGGTCAGTTCTTCGACGCCGAAGGCGCCCTCGATCACGTCCTTGATCCTTCCATCTCGGCCGATCGCGAACAACCACGGCTCGGTCGGCAGGCGGAAAGCCTTCACCTGGGGTCGCACGTCCTTGTTCGGATCGTTGTCGTCGTAGATCTCCATGTGGATGAAAGCGGCCTTGTCGCCGTACAGTTGCTTGAGCTGCTCAGCGACGTCGACAACCGGCCCACAGACACGACTCTGGCAGAACTGCGGCGTCGCGAACAGCAGCACGATCGGTTCCTTGCCATAGGCATCCGCGTAGTCGACTTCGTGCTGGGTATCCGGCGGGATGCGAGTGGTGAGTTTGGAGAGGTCGTTACCAACATCGGCAGGAGTCGGCGTGTGGATCAGCGGCGCTTTCTGCCCGACCTGGGGGATCTTCGAGTAGGCACCGACGATTGCGCTCGGCAGTAGCGATGAGGTCAGTTCACCGTCCTTCTTGATCAACGCCGCAATTCGCCACTCGCCATTACTGGGGAAATCGACGTTGGTCGAGTAGACGACCGTGGCAGCGTTGGGATCGCTGGTCGTCGTCTGCGCACGGAAGGCAGGCTCCGTCTGCAGGGTTTCGACCTTGGCTGGGAAGGGGCCGGCCGCTGGCTCGTCCAGGGCCCTTTCTTCGGCCTCACGGGCGCCGTTTGACCCCGCCGCGGAGGCAGACCCACCACTCGCTTTGGCGGCTTTACCGGACGGCACCTTGGCAAAGTAGAGAGCTACGTCGGCGTCGGAGACCTGCGTGCGGTCGCGCTGAAAGACGCCAAACGGATAGCGATTCTCGCCTTTGTTGAAAACCTGGGCGGCCGGGGATACAACCAGCGTCGAGGGCGCATCGGCAGCTTCAAGCACCTGTCCAAGGCTCTTGCCATTGGCGCTCGGGAAAGCGCTTTTTGGCGGCGCAGGCCGGCTTTCCGCAGAGCTGGACGAGGTCCCGGTGGCATCGGACCCGCCGCCGCAGCCCGCCAGGGCGACTGCCGCCAAGGCAAGCAGGCAGAAGAGAACGGCGAGGGCTCGGCGAGAGAGCATCGGCGGCATGTTATTCACGCTGCCGTCCTGCCCGTAGCGCGATCCACGCCCCTTCCCGACGCGAGATATGGTCCGCAACGAAAGCGGGCGAGCAAAGGAGAGGGTCTTGGCGGAGCGAGCGGCATTGATCACCGGAGCGTCGAGCGGCATCGGGCTGGCGGTTGCCCGCGTGCTCGGCGAAGAAGGCTACGCCCTGACCGTCTCGGCGCGGCGTCCCGACAAGCTCGAGAGCGCCGCCGAGGGCCTCCGCGCCGACGGCCTCGAGCTACAGACCGTCGCCGCCAACATGACCGACGAGGACGACGTGGTCGGTGTCTTCGCCAAACACCGCGAGGCCTACGACCGGCTCGACGTGCTCGTCAACAACGCCGGCGTCGGCATCGGCTCGCCGATGGAGGAGATCCAGACCAAGCACCTCGACATGCAGCTCGGGGTCAACCTGCGCGCCCTGATCATCGGCACCCGCGAGGGGCTGCCGATGCTGAAACAGGCCGGCGCCGAGCACGGCAAGGCGCTGATCGTCAACACCGCCTCGATCGCCGGCAAGGGCGGCCAGGCCTGGCTCTCGATCTACGCCGCGACCAAGGCCGCGGTGATCAACTTCACCCAGTCGACTCACCGCGAGGTCGGCAACGCCGGCATCCAGTGCACGGCGCTGGCACCCGGCTTCGTCGACACGCCGATGACCGAGTTCGCCAAGGGTCAGGTCCCCGGCGAGGAAATGATCCGTCCCGAGGACCTCGGCGAGGCGGTGCGCTTCCTGCTGCGGACATCGCGCAATTGTCACGTGCCGGAGATTGTCTTTACGCGCCCTGGCGAGGGCCTCGACACGCCTTGAGATTCCTCGTCGCCGCCTTCGGCGACCCCGGCCACGTCTTCCCGGCGATCGCGTTGGGACGGGCTCTGCGCGCCCGCGGCCACGAGGTCACGATCGAGACCTGGGAGGAGCGCCGCGCTGCCGTCGAGGGCGCCGGCCTCGGCTTTGCCGCGGCCGAGGAATACCGCATGTTCCCGCCGCCCGATCCGGACTCACCCGAGGGTGAGCACGCGGCGGAGGCGGCGCGGGCGCTGCTGCCCCTGCTCGAGGAGATGCGCCCACACGTCGTCGTCAGCGACATCCTCACCCTGGCGCCGTCGCTGGCAGCCGAGAAGGCCGGCGTGCCGCTGGCGACCCTGATCCCCCACATCTACCCGGTGGTCGAGCCGGGCCTGCCCTTTTTCGCGATCGGCCTGAAGCCGCCGCGGACGCCGCTCGGGCGCGCGGTATGGCGGACCGGACAGCGCGCCCTCAACATCGGCCTCGAGCACGGCCGGCGCGACCTCAACCGCCAGCGCCAGCGCCTCGACCTGCCACCGGTCGAGCGCTTCCACGGCGGCATCAGCACCGAGCTGGCCCTGGTCGGCACCTTTCCGCAGCTCGAGTACCCGCGCCCGTGGCCTGCCGGGGTTGAGATCACCGGCCCGATGACCTTCGAGATCCCGCACCCCGACATCGAGCTGCCCCCCGGCGAGGCGCCGCTCGTCCTCGTCGCCCCCAGCACCGCCCACGACTCCGAGAATCACCTGGTCCGCACCGCGCTGGCGGCGCTTGCCGACGAACCGGTTCGCGTGGTCGCCACCACCAACCGCGTCGTCCCGCAACGCCCGATCGAGGTCCCCGCAAACGCCGTCCTGGTCGACTGGCTGAGCTACAGCCAGCTGATGC
>DATMIH010000173.1:0-14285 GCA_035554595.1 Solirubrobacterales bacterium | reverse complement strand
CTGGGCGAAGACGCCGCGCTCCAAGATCCGCTCGCAGAGATCCATTGCCAGGCCGGCGTCGCCAACCGGGACCGGCACGATCTGTGTTTCCGCGTCGCCCACCGAGAGACCCTCATCGGCGAGGGCACCGCGCAGGGTTCTGGCGTTGGCGCTCAGCCGCTCTACCCGCTCGGGCTGGGACTCGAGCAGCTCCAGCGCCGCCAGTCCGGCGGCCGCGACCGATGGCGGCAGCGCGGTCGAGAAGGCGAAGGAGCGGGCGGTGTTGAGCAGGTAGTCGGTCGTCTCGCGGTCGGCGCAGACGTAGGCACCGTAGGAGCCGAGCGCCTTGCCCAGCGTGCCCATCACGACGTCGACCTTGCCGCTCAGCCCGGCTGCCGCGACCGATCCGCGGCCGCCCGGGCCGATCGCGCCGGTGGCGTGGGCCTCGTCGACCATCAGGCGGCAGCCGTGCTGCTTGGCCAGCCCGGACAGCTCGACCAGCGGCGCGACGTCGCCGTCCATCGAGAAGACGCCGTCGGTGACGATCAGCGCCGCCCCCCCGCCCGCCCTGCGCAGGCCCCAGGCGAGGTGCTCAACGTCGCCGTGGCGGTAGACGAAGGTCTCCGCCCGCGAGAGCCGGCAGCCGTCGATGATGCTGGCGTGGTTGAGCTCGTCGGAGAAGACGACCTCACCGTCTTTGGCCAGGGCCGCGATCGTGCCGGTGTTGGCCAGGTAGCCCGAGCCGAAGAGCAGGGCCGACTCGTATCCCTTGAAGGCGGCGAGCCGCTTCTCCAGGCGCGAGTGGGGCTGCATGTTTCCCGAGATCAGGCGAGAGGCCCCGGCCCCGGCGCCCCACCGCATCGCCGCCTCCGCGGACGCTCCCCGGACCTTGGGGTGGTTGGCGAGGCCGAGGTAGTCGTTTGAGCAGAGCAGTAGCACCTGCTTGCCGTCGAGGGTCACGCGCGGTCCCTGGGGGCCGCCGATCAACCGCAGGCGCCGGTGGAGCCCCCGGTCACGGAGCTCGTCCAGCCGCTCCGCGATCTCGGTCATGCTGCGGTCTGGGGCGCCGGATAAGGCGGCGGCTTCTTGGTCTTCTTGATCACTCGCAGCTGCGTCGATGGATCCCAGAAGTTGGCCTCGGCCTGGTGGTCGATCAGCTCGTCCATCGGCGTCGCCGGCGTTTCGCCGTCGAGCCAGCCGTCGCGGTTGTCGGGCCGCGGGTTGGCGCCGTTGTCGGGCTGGCGGGCGACGTTGAGACCGAGCTCCTCGAACATCGCCCGGTCGTCCTCGGGCTCGGCCCCGAGCGTGGTCAGGAAGTTGCCCATCATCACCCCGTTCAGCCCTGCCTTAACCGCCAGCGGCTGCAGGTCGCCGAGGTTCTCGACCCGGCCGCCGCAGAGGCGGAAGAGGGCGCCGGGGATGATCAGGCGGAAGATTGCCACCCACTGCACGACCTCCATCGCGTCCATCAGCGGGCGCTCGCCGAACTTGGTCCCGTCGCGCGGGTTGAGCAGGTTGATCGGCACCGAGGTAGGGTCGATCTTGGAGAGCTCGAAGGCCATCTCGACCCGCTGCTGCTTGGACTCGCCAAGGTTGAGGATGCCGCCGACACAGGTCTCCAGGCCGGCCTCCTTGATCGCGTCGATCGTTCGCAGCCGGCCCTCGTAGCGGACCGTGCTCGAGACCTCGGGGTAGTAGGAGCGCGAGGACTCGACGTTGTGATGGACGCGCTGGACCCCCGCCTCGCGCAGCTTCTTCGCTCGCTCGGCCGACATGTGGCCGATCGAGGCGCAGCGCTTGAGGTTGGTCTTCTCGGCGACCAGCCTCGTGCCCTCGAGGATTTTCTCGAAGTCGCGCTTGGAGAGGCCCTGGCCCTGGGTGACCATGCAGAAGCGGTGTGCACCCGCCGCTTCTGCGGCTTTGGCGTGTTCGAGGATCTGCTCCGGCTCCATCATCGCGTGCATCGGCGTGTCCGCCTCGGCGTAGCGCGACTGGGCGCAGAAGCCGCAGTCCTCGGCGCAGCCGCCCGACTTGGCGTTGACCAGCGAGCACATGTCGGTCGAGTCGCCGAAGTTCTCGCGCCGTACAGCCCAGGCGCGCTCGACCAGGTCGCCGATCTCCTCGTGATCGCTCAGCTCGCCGAGCGCCAGCGCTTCCTCAAAGGTGATCAGGGAGGGCATTCGGGCGCAAGGCTAGGCCGCCGTCCGGACGCCTGGACGTACCTCAGCTCGGGGCTCGATCTGGCGGCATAGGGTCAGACGCATGAGCGGGCCGAAGACCAGGCGCAGGCGGTTGGCAATCGGCACGATCGGCGGGTTGGCGATCGCCGCATTCGCCTTTGGCGCCGTGCTGAGCGATCGCGGCAGCACCCCGACCCCCAGCGCAGTGTCCCGCCTGTCGTTGCCCCAGCTCGTCGGCACGCGTCTCGTGGTGGGCTTCCGGGGCACCGAGGTGCCGGAGGCATTGCGACGGGCAATCCGCCGCGACGGTCTGGCGGGCGTCGTCCTCTTCCGCGAGAACCTGCCGAGCCGGGCGAGGGCGCGGGCCCTGATCGCTGAAATCGAGTCGATCCCCCGACCGAAGGGCCTGCGCGACCCGCTGCTGATCATGGTCGACCAGGAGGGTGGCCTGGTGAAGCGGCTCGCGGGGCCCCCAGCGGCCTCCGCGGCACGCATGGGGACGGCTGGCCCGGCGTTCAGCCGAGCCCAGGGTCGGGCCACGGCCACCAACCTGCGCGGGATGGGGGTGAACGTCGACCTTGCTCCGGTGCTCGACGTCGCCCGGCCCGGCGGCACGATCGCCGCCACCGAGCGGGGCTTTGGATCCAGCGCGGCCACCGTGGAGACAACGGCGGTGCCGTTTGCGATCGGCCTGCAGGATCGCGGGGTTGCGGCCACTGCCAAGCATTTCCCCGGGCTCGGCGCGGCGGCCGAGAACACCGACTTTGCCGCACAACGGATTGACCTGCCGAAGCGGACGCTGCGCGCGGTCGACGAGCGCCCCTATCGGCGTTTTGTTGCCGCCGGTGGGGACCTGGTGATGCTGAGCACCGCCGTCTATCCGGCCCTCTCGCCTCGCCCAGCCGCCTTTGCCCGGACGATCGCGACTGGTGAGCTGCGGCGGCGCGTCGGCTTCCGCGGGGTCTCGATCACCGATGCGCTCGAATCGGCCGCGGTGCGCGACTTCGGCGGTCCCGCCGCGGCGGCACGGGCGGCGAGCGCAGCCGGAACCGACTTGCTCCTCTTCACCGATTACCGCGCCGCCATGGCCGCCGGGCGGGCCCTGCTCGATTCGCTGCGCGGCGCCCCGAGCGCTCGCGCCGGCTTCGAAGCCTCCGCCGGCCGGATCCTGCGCCTGCGCCGTTCGCTGGCCCTCAGCGCGGCTCGCCGACGCTGATCTTCACCTCGCCCAGCCCCGGCTCTGGCGTGGTCTCGTCGAAGACTTTCACTCGATCGCGGCCCGATCCCTTCGCCGCGTACATCGCTGCGTCGGCCCGGCCCAGCACCGTTTCGTAGCTGAGCCGCTCGCCCACCCCAAAGGCAGCAATGCCGACGCTGGCAGTTATCGGCGGCACCTCGGGCTCAACGCCCATGCGCTCGCGGATCGCCACGGTGATCTCGGCGCCGACCGTTTCGGCCTCGGCCAGCTCGCAGCGGGGAAGCACGATCGCGAACTCATCGCCGCCGATCCGGGCCAGCACGTCGGTCTCGCGGGCGCGGGCGCTCAGCACGGCGGCGATCTCGGCGAGGACGCGATCCCCGGCCGGGTGGCCGAGGGTGTCGTTGACCTGCTTGAAGTGGTCGAGGTCGAGCATCAGCAGCGCCCCGGCGACGCCGTAGCGGTGGCTGCGCGCCAGCTCGGCCCGCAGGTCTTCCTCGAAGCGGCGCCGATTCTTCAGGCCGGTGAGGGGATCCTGGCTGGCCTGCAGGGCCAGCTCCTGCATCCGTTCGTGGCGGCTCCAGACGAGCACCAGGGCCGCCAACAGCGCCGCTAGCGAGAGGCCGACGATCGCGATCATCACCGCCAGGTCGACGCCGGGGCGGCTCGGGTCGCGCACGACCAGGAGCCAGGTGCGATCGGCGATTTGGATCGGCGATGTGGCGGATTCACTGCGATCCAGGGTGGGGCCGGCGATCACCGTGCCGTGGTCGATCAGGGCCGCGGCAACTCCGTTCGGCAGCGCCGTTGTGGCCGCCTTAGTCAAGTCGGGGACCAGAAAGGCGCCGCCGGCGAAGCCGGTCAGCGCCGCGCGCCGCTGGACGACCGTTCGCAGCGGGGCGCCGTCGCGGTAGACCGGGCGAAAGACATTGATCCCGGTTCCCCCGACAGGCAAGCGCATCGCCGGCGTGGCGGCCGGCCGGCCGCTGTCCCGCGCTTTTAACAAGTAGGAGCCGCGCAGCTTGTCCGAGCCGACGTCGTAGCCGATTGGCGGCTGCACGGTGAGGCCTTTCGCGGCGATGTAGATGATCGGGAAGTAGTGGCTGCGCTCGCGCGCTCGGCGCAGGTTGCCGAGCGGCCCCCGTTCGAGGATTGGGTAGCCGTGGGCGCGTTCGAAACCGGCCCGCCGGGCGGCGGGCAGCGAGCCGATGAAGGCTGTGGCGGTGAGCCCCCCCGGCCGCAGCAGCGAATCGGCCACGACTTTGAACTCATGCCGGTTGAAGTGGCCCTCCGCTTGGTAGAAGGCCGAGGCGCTGGAGAGCTGGCCGACCGAGAGAGCGGCCAGCTCTCCAGCCTGGTGGGCGGCGCGCAGCGCCTCGCCGTGCTGGCGGGTCTCGAAGCTGTCGCTTTCACGGTCGTGGACGACCAGCGCCACCGCGATTGAGCCGACCGCGATCGCGGCGACTACAGCAAAGCCAAGCCAGAAACGAAGACGCATGGAACTATTGTCGGCGGCTCACCGGCGCCGCTCAATTCACGGGCGCGTTTGCAAGCGACTCCCACAGGTATAGGGAGGCGAGGCTGCGGTGCGGGCGCCAGGGCTCGCCAATCTCCAGCACCTTTGCAGGCGCCGGCATCTCCTCCAGCCCGTACTCGATCTGGACCGCCTTGCGGATACCCAGGTCACCGCCGGAGAGGACGTCGGGCCGTTCGAGGTGGAACATCAGGAACATCTCCGCGGTCCAGACGCCGAGCCCGCGCACGGCGACGATCTCCTCGATCACCTCGGCGTCATCGAGCTGGTCGAGGCGGTCGAGCTCGAGCTCGCCTTCGATCACGTGCGATGCGAGGTCGCGGATGTACTCGACCTTGCGGCCGGAGAGGCCGGCTGCGCGTAGGTCGGTCTGGTCGGCTTCGAGCAGTTGCTCGGGCGAGGGCGTGCTGCCGTCGAAGAGATCGAGCACGCGGCCGTAGATCGTCCGCGCCGCCTTGGTCGAGAGCTGCTGTCCGACGATCGCCCGCAACAGTGCGCCGTAAGCGTCGTTGGGTCGCTCCTCTTTGCGCCGCGCCAGCCGCGTCGCCAGGTCGATCTTGCCGATGCGCTCGATCAGCGCCGCCATCGTCGGGTCACTTGCGGCGAGCTGCTTGCGCGCCTTCGCGCTCATCGTCCCTTCCACTCGGGCTTGCGCTTCTCGGCGAAGGCCTCGATGCCCTCGCGGAAGTCAGCCGAGCTGAAGCAGGACTCGCGCAGGGCGATCAGACCGGCCTCCTGCTGCTCGCTGAGGACCGGCGAGGCGGCGAGCAAATCGATCGCGCTTTTGTTGCCGCGCATCGAGAGTGGCGCGTTAGCGGCGATCTCGGCGGCTAAGGCGACCGAGATCTCCTCCAGGCGCTCGGCAGCGACGACTTCGTTGACGAGGCCGATCTCGGCGGCGCGCTTCGCCTCGAAGTTGCGGCCGGTAAGGAAAAGCTCCTTGGTGCGGGCGAGGCCGACCGTGTCGATGAACTTGCGCAGGCCGGTGTGGCTATAGACGAGGCCGAGCTTCACCGGCGGCATGCCGAGCTTGGCGCCGGCGGCGGCGATCCGCAGATCGCAGGTCACCGCCAGCTCGAGTCCGCCACCGACGCAGGCACCGTTGATCGCGGCGACCGTCGGCCAGGGATGGTTGGCGAGCGCCTCCATCGCGGCGTGGAAAGGGTGGGCGACGAGCGCCTCGGCGTCGCGCTCGAAGGTCTCGTTAGGGATCGCGGAGATGTCGTAACCGGCCGAGAAGACCGGCGGGGCGCCGGTAATCAGCAGGCAGCGGGTGGCGATGCCCTGGTCGAGGCGGGGCAGCGTCTCGGCGAGCGCATCGAGGATCTCGTGGTCGAGCGCGTTGCGGCGCTCGGGATTGGAGATGCGGAGGCGGACCACCGCCTCGGCCGGGGAGTCGAGCAGCAGCTTGCCGCCGGCGAGCTGCTCGTTCATCGAACGCCGCGTTCCCGCACAAATCGACCCGGACCCGAATACCCGGAAGTCACCGTGTCGATTTGTGCTTTCACTCAAGCACTACGAGGACGTCGCCTTCGCTGACCGACTGGCCCTCCTCGCAGCGAATCTCCTTCACGGTGCCGTCGTCTTCGCTCTCGACCGGGATCTCCATCTTCATCGACTCAAGGATCACGACCGTGTCCCCGTCCTCGACGGTGTCCCCAACAGCGACCTCGATTTTCCACACGTTGCCGGTGATGTGAGCCTCGATGTTCATGGCGGGGGACAATATCCGCCGTGCCCGACTCCTTGGCGGCAATCGTCGCCGCCCACAACGAGGCCGACCGGATCGGCGAGACGGTCAAGGCCCTGCGTAAGGCGCTGCCGTCGGCGGTGATCTGGGTTGCCGACGATGCCTCCAGCGACGGCACCGCGGAGGTGGCGATGAGTGCCGGCGCCCGGGTAGTCAGCCGCGGCCGTTCGCACGGGAAGGGCGGCAACGTCAGCGCCGCGGCCGAGGCCGCGCTGAGCGAGGGCGAGCCCCCGGCGATCGTCCTTCTCTGCGATGGCGACCTTGGTGTTTCGGCGACTCAACTGGTGCCGCTGGTGGAGGCGGTGGAGAAGGGCGATTGCGACCTCGCAGTGGCAGCCTTCGCGAATCGGGTCGGCGGCGGCTTCGGCCTGGCCCTGGGCTTCGCCCACTGGGCGATCAGGCAACGCTGCGGCTTTGACGCTCAAGCACCGATCTCCGGCCAGCGGGCGATGCGCGTCGAGGCGCTGCGGGCGGTGCTGCCCTTCGCCCATGGCTACGGCATGGAGATCGGCATGACGGTGGACGCCGTACGTGCCGGCTACCGAGTCAACGAGTACGAGCTGGATCTGACGCACCGCACCACCGGCCGCAGCTTCCGCGGCTTCCTCCATCGCGGCCGCCAGCTGCTCGATTTCGTAGGCGCTTACCGCGTTCGCGCTCAGGGCCGATCCCGGTAGGGGTGAAGCGTCTTGCACTTTTTCGGCAATTCCTCGCGGCGCCAGCCTCCCCGTCTCCACCGAAAAAGTTAAGCGAAACCCCTACCGGGATCGGCCCCTCAGTTTGGCCGCGGCCAGCCGCCTTCGGCGCGCTCTACCTGGCCGGCGAGGGAGAGCAGCGTCGCCTCGTCGTTTTCGCGGCCGAGCAACTGGGCGCCGATCGGCAGTCCCTCGGAGGTGAGTCCGGCCGGCACGCTGATGCCCGGCCAGCCGACGACGTTCCAGGCGAAGGCGAAGGGACACGTAGCGCTGGCGGTGTTGCCGGTCTTCCAGTAGCCCTCGCCCTCGAGGGCGCCGATACGGGGGGGCGGCTTTGCCGTGGTCGGGGTGAGGACGACGTCGCAGCGCTCGAAGACGCGGCCGATCCGGCGCCGCAGGCCCGGCTCGGCCGCGCGGGCGATGCGCAGCGGCACGCCCTGCAGGGCCTTGCCGATGCGGGCGGCGGCGCGGGTGCGCGGCTCGAGGTTGGAGCGGTCTTCGCCGTGGGCGCAGAGCCATTCCTCCACGGCTGCCTCGCCGCGTGCGACGATCGTCGGGCCGACCAGGCCGTATTCGGGATCGACGCGGACGATCTCGTGGCCGAGATCGCCGAGCCGCTCGGCGAAGGATTCAATCGCCGCCCGGTGCTCGGGGTTGACCTTGGCGGGGACGCCGAAGGGCGTGGCGAAGGAGATCGCGACCCGCAGGCCGCCGGGCTCGCGCGCCGCCGCATCCGAGAAGGATTCACTTGGCACGGGGGGGCGGTGCAGATCGGCCGGGACGTTGCCGTGGACGGCGTCGAGCAGCAGCGCCGCGTCGGCGGCGCTGCGGGCCAGCGGGCCGTAACAACTGAGCCCGTTGAAGGCCTCGGGGTCGGGCCAGGTCGAGACGCGCCCGCGCTGCGGCTTCAGTCCGACCAGCCCGGTCCAGGCTGCGGGGATGCGGATCGAGCCGGCGCCATCTGAGCCGATCGCCGCCGGGACCACGCCGGCCGCCACCGCCGCCGCCGCGCCGCCACTGGAGCCGCCCGGGGTGTGATCGGTATTCCAGGGGTTGCGGGTGGCGCCGTGCAGCGGCGTCTCGGTGAAGTGCCAGAGCCCGACCTCCGGGGCGTGGGTCTTGCCGATCGGGATCGCTCCCGCCTCACGCAGACGCCGCACCATCTCGGCGTCGCGCACCGCTGGCTCGCCGCCGCCACAGCCGAAGGGGCTGGTGTGGCCGGCGAGGTGGACGTCGTCCTTGATCGCGACCGGGACGCCGAGCAGCGGCGCGCTGTCGTCTTCGCCGAGCCGGCGATCGGCCTCCTCGGCTGCCCCCAGCGCTTCCTCGGCGCAGATGACGCGGAAGGCGTTCAGCCTCTCCTGACTTGCCTCGGCCTGCTCGAGCGCCGTCTCGACCAGCTCGCGCGATGTGGTTTCCCCGGACCGCAACAGCAGCACCTGCTCCTGCAGCCCGGCGGGTGAAGTCATTGTCGTCGTCGCCATTCCTTGCCTCCCTCGCCGCCGCCTGTTGTTCGTTCGAACGAACGATAAGCGAAAACGGTAGGCTGGCGCTTCTTGGCCACCGTCGCGCCCTCCGATACCCGCGAGCGAATTCTCCGCGCCACGGTCGAGCTGATTGGCGAGGAGGGCGTGCCCGCAGTGACCAACCGCCGTGTGGCCAGCGCCGCCGGCGTGGCGCTCGGCTCGCTCACCTACCACTTCCCCAGCCAGGTGGATCTGCTGCGCGAGAGTCTGTTGCTCTTCGTCGGTGAAGAGGTCGCGCGCCAGGAGGAGATCGCGGCGGAGCTGCGCCGTAGGGAACCGAGCGTCGAGCAGATCGCGGCCGAAGTCCAGCGGGTGGTCGAGGAATCGAGCAATCGGCTCCAGGAGCTGGCTGAGATCGAGCTGCACCTGCAGGCGGCCCGCGACCCGGCCCTGCGCGAGGCCTCGCTGCGCTGTTTTGAGGCCTACGAAGGGGTGGCTGCCGCGGCGTTGGAGATGCTCGAGGTGCCCGAGCCGGGGCGCCACGCGCGCACGATCGTGGCGCTGATGTATGGGATGGGGCTGCGCCGGCTGGCAACGGGGGAGGACGCTTCGAGTGTCGCCGAGAGCCTGCTCACGATCATCCGCGGAGTCGCTCCCTGATCCTCGCGATCGACCAGGGGACGACAGGGACGACCTGCCTCGTCTTCGACGCCGAGGGGCGGATCGCCGGCCGGGCCTACTCGGAGTTCGAGCAGCATTTCCCGCGACCCGGCTGGGTCGAGCACGACGCCGCTGAAATCTGGCAGGTGAGCCGCCGCGTCGCCGTCGAGGCGATCGTCGACGCCGGCATCCAGGGCGCCGAGCTCGACGCGATCGGCATCACCAACCAGCGCGAGACGGTGGTCGCCTGGGACCCGGCGAGCGGCGAGCCGCTGCACCGGGCGCTGGTCTGGCAGGACCGGCGCACCGCCGATCGCTGCGCCGAGCTGCGCACCGCCGGCCACGAACAGCTCGTGCGCGAGCGCACCGGCCTCGTCATCGATCCGTATTTCTCGGCAACCAAGATCGAGTGGCTGTTGCGCAACGCCGAGGGCATGGGGCGGGCGGTCTTCGGCACGATCGACTCATGGCTGCTTTTCAAGCTCACCGGCCGCCACGCGACCGACCAGACCAACGCCTCGCGGACGATGCTCTTCGACATCCGCCGTCGCGCCTGGGACGAGGAGCTCTGTGACTTGCTCGGCATCGACCCAGCGAGCCTGCCCGAGGCGTTGCCCTCGGCCCACGTCTACGGCACCACCGGCGAGTTCGGTGGCGAGGTGCCGGTGGCCGGGATCGGCGGCGACCAGCAGGCGGCCCTCTTCGGTCAGGCGTGCCATAGCCCTGGCAGCGCCAAGAACACCTACGGCACCGGCAGCTTCGTCCTGCTCAACACCGGGCCCACGACGCCCGATCCGGTCGAGGGACTGCTCGCGACCGTCGCCTGCGGAACGGACGAGGCCCCCGCTTACGCGCTCGAGGCCTCGATCTTCGTCACCGGCGCCGCCGTGCAGTGGCTGCGCGACGGCCTCGGCGTGATCGAGCGGGCGGAAGAGAGCGAGGCGCTGGCCGCCTCGCTCGAGGGCAACGACGGCGTCTACTTCGTGCCGGCGCTGACCGGGCTCGGCTCGCCGCACTGGGATCCCTACGCGCGCGGCACGATTGTCGGCCTCACCCGAGGCAGCGGCCGCGCCCATCTCGCCCGGGCGGCCCTGGAGGCGATCGCCTTTCAGACCGTCGATGCGGTGCGGGCGCAGGAGGCCGTGGCCGGAGAGCGGCTGGCGGCGCTCAAGGCCGACGGCGGTGCGGTGGCCAATCGCTGGCTGATGCAGTTCCAGGCCGACGTGCTTGGCTGCCCGGTGATCGTCCCAGAGATCGCCGAGACGACGGCGCTTGGTGCCGCCTACTTGGCCGGGATCGCGACCGGCCGCTGGAGCCTCGACCAGGTCGGCGAGATGTGGCGCGAGGCAGCGCGCTATGAGCCGGCGATGGGTGAGGACGAGCGCGGGGCGCTCCTCTCCGAGTGGCACCGGGCGCTTGATCGCGCCAAGGATTGGGTCTCGCCCGAGCCCGGCAAAGAGGAGCCGTAACCCTCGCCTTGGGCGGGGGTACCGCGTAGCGACGGCCTGCAGCCGTCGCGCGCCCATGGCAGACATGAAGCCACAGATCTACAAGGACGACCGCCCGGCGGAGTACTTCGACCAGTTCCACGCCTCCGCCCGCAAGGGGGTCGGCTGGACCTACACCTTCGTCCGCGCCATCCTCTCGCTGCCGACGCTGCTGATCTACCGGGTGCGGGCGATCGGGGTCGACAACGTGCCGAAGAAAGGCGCGCTGATCCTCGCCCCCAACCACTTCAGCCAGATGGACCACTTCTTCATTGGCCTCTACCTGCGTCGCAAGGTGCGCTTCATGGCCAAGTCACAGATGTTTGGTCCGCCGGTGCTCACCTACATCTACAAGCACGGCGGTGTCTTCCCGGTGCGCCGCGGCCACCACGATGAGGAGGCGATCAAGACGGCGGCGACGATCCTCGCGCAGGGCGAGATGCTGCTTGTCTACGCCGAGGGCGGGCGCTCGCGCAGCGGCAAGCTGAAAGAGGTCAAGCCCGGGATCGGCCGTATCGCGCTCGAATCCGGCGCACCCGTGGTGCCGGTTGCGATCCAGGGTTCCGAGCGGGTGCGCCGCTGGAAGCGACTCAGCTTCCCCAAGGTGACGGTGCGGTTTGGTGAGCCGCTGCACTTCCCGACCGAGGAGGCGCCGAGCCGTGAGCGCCAGCTCGAGGCGGCCCAGCAGATCTTCGCCCCGGTGCGGGCGATGTACGACGAGCTCAGCGGCTCGCGCTAGCCGTTACTACTCGTAGCGGGCGCTGAGCCCGGCGTAGAACTCCGGGTCGTGCCCGGGGGTGACGATCGCGTCGGGGTACTCGCGCTTGAACAGCTTTAGCTCCTGCAGCGAGCGGCGGTAGTTGTGTTCGTCGAAGGGGCGCGGCGCCAGCGGCGCGTCGCCGTCGAGTTGGGCCTGCATGTAGGTGGCGTCGCCGCCGATCACGAAGTCGCGCTTGCCGAGGTGGGCGATCACCGACATGTGGCCGGCGCTGTGGCCCGGCGTGTAGGCGAGCCGCAGCGAGCCATCGCCGAAGAGGTCGAAGCAGCGACCGAAGGTGGCGTAGGAATCGATGCCGGCGCGGTCGAAGTCGACCGTGCGGTAGTCGAAGGCGTAGTCGTAGTGGCTGTGCCGGTAGCCGTTGAGCAGTGGCCGCGGGCCGGTCGCGGCGGCGTGCCACTCCTTCTCGCTGAGGACGAAGATCGAGTTGGGGAACTCGGAGATCGCCGAGGTGTGGTCGATGTGCATGTGGGTCATCACCACGATCGGGATCTCACCGGGGTCGAGGCCGAGTTTGCGCAACTGCGCCGGGATGTCTTCGCCGGGCTCGAGCGAGGGGTTGCCGAAGCGGCTGCCGAGACTGCCGAAGTTCTCCTTGCCGTCGGTCGCGACCGAGGGGTGCAGCCCGGTGTCGATCAGGATTGCGCCGGCGCTGGGGTGGCGGATCAGGAAGGCGGGGCAGGGAACGGTGGCGGCCGGGGTGCCGCTGAGCAGGGCGCGCAGCAGCTTCAGGGTCTCGAACGGACCGCCCGGCCGTTCCATCATCGTCGCCGGCCAGGTGACGTGACCGGCGACCATCGGCTCGACCGAGACCGTCGCGCCTGGGGTGCCGCCGGCCAGCGGCTCGTGCAGTGGTTTTGGCTCTACGCTCACCTTCATTGCCGCTGAGGTTACGGTGAGCGCCCGTCTATAGGCTTGCGCCCCAATGAGTGAAAGCCCGCATTCGCGCATCTTCAGGGAGGGTTTGCTCGACGGTGAGGTCTGCGTGGTCTCCGGCGCCGGCAGCGGCCTCGGCCGCGAGACCGCCCTCGAGCTCGCCCGCCTCGGCGCGATCGTGGTCGGTTGCGGGCGGCGCGAGGAGCCGCTGGCGGAGACCGCCGAGCTGGCCGCCGGCCTGGCCGGGTCTTTCACCCACACGGCGATGGACATCCGCGACGAGGAGGCCGTCGACGGCTTCTTCGACCGCGTTCTCACCGACCATGGCCGGATCGACGCGCTGGTCAACAACGCCGGTGGCCAGTTCCTGGCGCCGGCGGAGTCGATCACGCCGAAAGGCTTCCGCACCGTGATCGAGCTCAACGTCGAGGGCACCTGGCTGATGACCCACGCGGCGGCGACCAAGGCCTTCATCCCGCAGGGCGGCGGCAAGGTGCTCAGCGTCACCCTCTCGCCCCACAACGGAATGCCAGGGATGGTGCACTCGGGCGCCGCCCGCGCCGCGGTCGAGAACATGATGCGCACCCTCGCGGTCGAGTGGGCCCGCTTCGGAATCAGGACCTGCGCTCTCGCCGCCGGCCAGTTCGCCACCGAGACCCTGCTGACCAAGTATCCGCAGGTCGTCGTCGACAACCTCGAGCGCTCGATCCCGATCGGCCGCGCCGGTCGGGCCGAGGAGATGGCCTGGCTGGTCGCCTACCTGGCCTCGCCGGCAGGTGACTTCGTCTCCGGCACGACGATCACGATCGACGGCGCCCGCGACAACTGGGCCGGCCCCTGGCCACCTGATGCAATCACCAGCGAGAGTGGCGACCCCGTAGCCGAGGAGCGGCGGCGGAAGTAGAGGGACGGCACCCCTCTCAGAGACCGTTGCGCAGCAGATCGTCTGGCCGGGCTCGAGTGTGGTCGCCAAAGCCTCTGGGAGAGGGGTGCCGTCCCTCTACGTCAGCGTGGCTCGAGCACGACGAGGGGGATTTCGCGGCCCTTGCTGCGGGCGGCGTAGTCCTCGTAGCCGTGGTAGGACTTGACAGCCAGCGGCCAGAGGCGCTCCCGCTCCTCCGGTGTGGCGGTGCGGGCACGGACCGGAAGGTGGTGCGAGGCGACCTGGACCGTGGTATCCGGATTGGCCTTGAGGTTGTGGTACCAGGCTGGGTGTTTGGGGAAGCCGCCCTTGGAGGCGACGATGACCAGGTCCTCGCCGTCCCTGAAGTAGAGCAGCGGCGAGGTGCGCTGGGTGCCGCTCTTCGCCCCCTTGTGGTCGAGCAGCAGCATCTTGCCGGGGACGCCCGGGATCTTGTGTCCGAGGCGCCCGCCGGTTGCCTTGTAGAGCGCCGTGTGGGCGCCCATGAAGCGGCGGGTGGCAGGCCAAACCCTGTCCGCGACGTCGAGGTAACGCGGAGGACGCCTGCCACCTGTCGCTTGCGAGCTCAGGTGTACATCCCCCCGAACATGCCGCCGGTGACGTTGAGCACCTGGCCGTGCACGTAGTTCGCCAGCGGCGAAGCGAGGAAGAGCACCGGGCCGGAGGCCTCCTCCGGCGTGGCCGGGCGGCCGAGCGGGATGATCGCCGAGGCCATCGCCCGCATCTGCTCGGGGATGCCGAGCTCGATCTTCTCGCCGCC
>DATMIH010000172.1:0-4639 GCA_035554595.1 Solirubrobacterales bacterium | reverse complement strand
GGCTGGCTGGTCACCCACGACCTGCTCTCGATCGCCGAGTGGGCGCCGGGCGGCAACGGCTCCGACCGCCGGCCCGAGACCGGGCACGAGTCCGACCGCTCGCTGCTGCGCATCGTCACCTGCCTCGACGGCGAGGTCGAGGTGGCGATGGAGTGCCTGCCACGCTTCGGCTACGGCGCCGAGGCAGCGCAGTGGAGCGGCGGCGAGCTGGGCGAAGCGCTGGCGGTAGGCAGCGACGGCACCGAGCTGCGCCTGACCAGCGACATGGAGCTGACGCTCGATGACGACGGCGCCGCCCGCGGCCGCCTGCGCCTGCGCGAGGACGAGAGCGGCTTCTGCGCCGTCACCTGGGGCGAGGGCGACCTCGGCGGCCCGCGCAGCGCCCCTGAGGCGCTGGAGCGGCTCGACTCGACCGAAGAGTTCTGGCGCGAGTGGCTGCGCGCTGGCGACTTCCCCGACCACCCCTGGCGCATCCACCTGCAGCGCTCGGCGCTGGTGCTGAAGGGTCTCACCTACACGCCGAGCGGCGCGATCGTCGCCGCCCCGACCACCTCGCTGCCGGAGACCCCCGGCGGCGAACGCAACTGGGACTACCGCTACAGCTGGATCCGCGACTCGACCTTCACCCTCTGGGCTCTGCACACGCTCGGCTTCGACCAGGAGGCGCGCGACTTCATGCGCTTCGTGCTCGGCGTCTGCAGGGACGACCCCGACCTGCAGATCATGTACGGGATCGGCGGCGAGCGCGAGCTGACCGAGAGCACGCTCGATCACCTCGGCGGCTACGGCGGCGCCCGCCCGGTGCGGATCGGCAACGGCGCCTACAACCAGCGCCAGAACGACGTTTGGGGCGCCCTGCTCGACTCGATCTACCTGCACTTCAAGGCACTGCGGGGAAGCGGCACGCAGGCGGATCGAGAGCTGATCCGCCACCAGGTCGAAGCGGCAATCGAAGCTTGGCCGAACCCCGACCAGGGCATCTGGGAGTCGCGCGGGGAACCCAAGCACTACGTCTCCTCGAAGCTGATGATCTGGGTCGCGGTCGACCGCGGCACCCGCCTCGCCCGCGAGATCGGCCTCGTCGACCTGGCCGAGGAGTGGCAGGCGAGGGCCGATGAGATGAAGGCGGAGATCCTCGAGCGCGGCGTCCGCGAGGGCGTCTTTCGCCAGCACTACGAGACCGACGCGCTCGACGCCTCGACCCTGCTGATCCCGCTGCTGCGCTTCCTCCCCGCCGACGATCCGCGCGTGCGGGCCACGGTCAAGGCGATCGCCGAGGACCTAACCGAACACGGCCTCGTCCTGCGCTACAAGGTCGATGAAACCGACGACGGCCTCAGCGGCGAGGAGGGCAGCTTCCTGATCTGTTCCTTCTGGCTGGTCTCGGCGCTCTCGGAGATCGGCGAGGCGGCGCGGGCGCGGGCGCTCTGCGAGCGGCTGCTGGAGGCGGCGGGCTGGCTCGACCTCTTCGCCGAGGAGCTCGAGCCCGAGAGCGGCCGCCACCTCGGCAACTTCCCCCAGGCCTTCACCCACCTGGCCCTGATCAACGCCGTCTCGCACGTGATCGCCGACGAGCAGCGCGCCGACGGCGGCCCGACCGCGGTCTTCACCGAGATGGGCGGCGTCCGCGAGGACGCCTGAGTAACGCAGACAAACAGTCGTCAGACAATAGATTTCGTTTGTTCGGTATTCTCGGCAGATGGCGGGGAGCAAGCCGAAAGGGAACGACCTCTTCAACGCCCTCGGGCACCCGATGCGGCGGCGAATCCTGCGCGAGATGCTCGACGGCGGCGAGGAAGTCAGTCCGCGCGAGCTCGCCGCCAAGCTCTGCGAGCAGCTCAGCGCGCTCAGCTACCACGTCAGGGTGCTGGCCGAGTGCCGCGCGATCGAGCTGGTGCGCACCGAGCAGATCCGCGGCTCGACCCAGCACTTCTACCGCCCCGCGGTCAAGGCCGGTTGGGCGATCACGGCGCTGGAAGCGGGCGAGGAACCACCGCGCAGGGGCGGCTCGCAGGGGGAAGAGAAGGGCTGAGGGCGCGCCTTATGGGGGCAATCGTGAACGACCAGGGCCAGATCCGCACGCCGCGCGAGGAAGACCGGGTCTTCGAAACGGCGGTGCTGCAGCAGGTTCTGGCGATCCACCCCGGCCCGCTCACCCTGGCCGAGCTGGTCGACGAGATCGCCGGCAAAGGCTGCGACTTCGCCCAGCGCGACGCGATCGAGCGGGCCGTGCACTCGCTCGCCGGCTGCGGCCTGCTGCACCGCAGCGAGGCACTGGTACTGCCCAGTCGCGCGGCGCTGCGCTTCGAGGAACTGCTCGGCGAGTAGTCCAGTAGCATCGCTGCGGAGTTGAACCCAGCGCCGTTCAAAGTTCGCAGCGAGCAGCAAGACGGTGTGTTCGTGGTCGCAGTGGAGGGAGAGCTGGACATGAACACCGCGACGGATCTCGAGCGAGAGCTCGAGGGGCCGCTTGCCGCCCGGCAAGCGCTGCTGATCGACCTCAGCGGCTGCGAGTTCATCGACTCCACCGGCATCGCCCTGATCGTGCGCTCTTGGCAGGCGCTCGGCGGCGACGGCGACGGCGGGCTGGCGCTCTGCGGGATCGGGCAGCAGGTCAAGCGGGTGCTCGACATCACCGGCCTCAAGGAAACGATCCCGACCCACCAGAGTCGCGAGCAGGCGCTCGAGCGGCTGCGATCCTGAGCTTGCGCCGCGCTCTGGCAGCCTTCGGCGCCGCGGCGCTGCTCTTGCTGATCGCCGCCGGCACCGCCGCGCCCGAGGGGCGGATCGTGATCCACGGCGCCGAAACGGGAACGCACCTGCGGCTCAGCCTCAGTGGCGGCGAGTTGATCGTCACCGGGCCGATGGCCGCAGCGACCGAAGGCTGCCAGCTCGCCCCCGGCAACGGTGCGGCGACCTGCCCGCTGAGCGGCGTCGGCCAGGTCGAAGTCGACACCGGCCCCGCCGAAGACAAGGTCGAAGTCCTCGAGAAGCTGCCGGTGCCGCTGATCGCCTACCTCGGCGCCGGCTCGGACAAGCTGATCGGCAGCGGTGAGCCAGACTCCTGCTATCCGCAGGGCACGCCGCGCAACCGCTGCATCGGCAACGGCGGCAACGACATCTGCGTCGCCGCCCCGGTCAACACCGATTGTGTCGGCGGGCCGGGCAACGACTACTGCAAGACCAGCGACGGCAGCGACGGCTGCTGGGGCGGCCCCGGCAGCGACTACTGCTCGATGGGAGCCGGTCAGGACGGCTGCCACGGCGAAGCCGGCAACGACCGCGTCTACGGCGGCCCCGGCGCCGACCAGCTCTACGGCGGCGAGGGCAGCGATTACTGCGACGTCGAAAGCGGCGGAGGGCAGACGCACGGATGCGAGCTCAAGCCGCGCCGCCCAGGAATCCCTCGATCGCGCTGATCGTCTCCTCGGGCGCCTCCCAGAGGACGTTGTGGCCGTTGGGGACCGTCACCGCGCTCAGCAGGTCGCCGAGAGCATCTCGATACCGCGCTTCCCTCGTGGCAGGGTCAAAGAGCGGCACCGCGGGACGGACGAGCAAGGTCGGCAGCGGCGCGATCGGCGGGGCCGGAAGGACCATCTCACTCCAGGCGACGACGACCGCGCTCGGACTGAAGCTGAAGCGGAGCCGGCCGTCGGGGCCCTTGCGCAAGTCAGCGGCGGCGTAGGCGGCGACGACCTGCTCGGGGTGGGAGGCCATCTGGTTTCCGGAGAGGAGGGCATTGATGGCGCCATCGCGGGTCGCAAAGCTCCAGTCGAGACGTTCGATTTCGGCGCTTCGCAGTGCCGCCTCGGCCGGCACTTCAGAGGCCGGGTCGAGGAGGACGAGGCGTTGGGTCAGCTCCGGCTCCTTGGCCGCGGCGGCCGCGACGAGGCGACCGCCGAAGCTGTGACCCACCCAGGTGACGCGCTCGACCCCGAGCTGCTCGAGCGTGTCCAGCAGATCCCCGACATGGGTGTCGGTGTCCCACGGCGGCACTCGCCCGGAGTCGCCGTGACCACGCAGGTCGACAGCCGCGACGAAATGGCCGGCAGCGGCGAGCCGCTCGCCCAATTGGGAAAAGATGCTTCCCCGTTGGGCGATCCCGTGGACGCAGACGACGCACTCGGCATCGGCCTGGCCCCAGCATTGGTTCGAGAGCACCATGGCCGGCCTACCCCACCCGGATCGCGCCGGGGCCGTCCTCGTTGCGGCCGTCGTCCTCGGACTCGGCGCCAGCCAGGATCGCGATCTTGCCGAGATGCTTGTTTTCGTACATCAGCTGGTGCGCCTCGGCGACCCCATCGAAGCCCATCGTTCGCCAGACCACCGGGCGGACCTTGCCCTCGGCCATTAGCTGGTTGGCCTTCATGCTCTCGTAGGCGTTGGCGCCGTGGGAGCCAATGATCTGCTTCTGGCGCATCCACAGGTAACGCGCGTCGAAGTCGAGCTGGAAGCCCGAGGTGGCGCCGCAGATGACGACTTTGCCGAAGGGCTTGCAGACGAAGACCGAGGTCGGGAAGGTCGCCCGGCCGACGTGCTCGAAGACGATGTCAGGGGCGTCACCAAGGATCTCCTTGACCCGCTTGGCGAAACCCCGTGATGCCTTGAAGCGCTCCTTGTCGGCGGCCTTGTCGGCGAG
>DATMIH010000171.1:0-9558 GCA_035554595.1 Solirubrobacterales bacterium | reverse complement strand
TCGTTTCGGGCTCGAAGTCTTCCTCGTATTCGGGACCGTAGTCGTGGTCCTCGGCAAGACCGAAGTAGACCAGCGCTCGATGCCAGGTATCGCGTAGGGCCATGGTTAGTCGCGTGTTTCGGCCTAGGTGGGCCGACTCCTTTACGGAATTATGACCAGACCTGTGCGGATTTACACATAGAGGGCCGTGCCGAGCCGGACGATCGTCGCCCCCTCCTCGATCGCGATCCGCCAGTCCTGCGAGGTTCCCATCGAGAGCCGGGCCAAGCCGTGCTCGGCGGCGAGCTCGGCGAGCCGGGCAAAGTGGGGCCGCGAGTCCTCGGGATCCTGGCTGAAAGGCGGCATCGTCATTAGTCCGCCGACCGTGACCGGGCAGCGCTCGAGGAACGAGCTGAGGTCCGCCGGCGCCACACCGCCCTTGCCCTCCTCGGCGGCGACGTTGACCTCGATCAGGACCTCGGTCTCCGGGTCGCCGTGGCGGCCGAGCTGCTCCAGGGCCGAGTTGCTGGCGACCGAGTGGATCAGGCGACAGATCGGCAGCAGCTGCTTGATCTTGCGGCTCTGCAGGTTGCCGATGAAGTCCCACTCGAAGGCATCGCCCCAGCGCTCGTGCTTGGCGAGGAGGTCCTGCTGGCGGTTCTCGCCGACGAGGCGGACGCCGGCCTCGGCCAACGCCCCCATCTCCTCCACCGGCACGTACTTACTGGCGGCGAGGATCTCGACCCCGGGCCCGGCCAGGTCGCGCGCCGCGGCGAGATTGGCGGTGATCTTCTCGGGCTCGAGCCCGTGGATCAGCCCCGGCAACTCAGCCCTCCTCCCCGTCGAGCCAGACGAGTCCTGCCTGTCGCCGCGGGTCGCCATCGCGTCGATGCGAAAAGAAGAGCTCCGTCTCACAGCAGGTGCAGAGGTCGGCCGACTGGATTTGCTCTACACCCGCCTCGCGCAGCTGGCGGCGGGCCTCGCTCCAGAGGTCGACCTCGTAACAGCAGGGCCCGATACCGGGGCCGATCGCGGCGGCAGTGGCACCCACCGCCGCCGCGCCGCGGAGCGCTATCCCCTGCTCCAGGCCGCGTCGTCCCCCGTGCACGATCACGGCCCCGCCGGGGCCAATGCCAGCGATCGGCAGGCAGTCGGCTCCGAAGACGAGGCCGACAGTCCCGGGGTCTGGGATCACATGGCCGTCTGCCTCCGCCGGGACAGCGCCACCGTCGTGAACGGCGAGGTCGGTGCCGTGGACCTGCCAGGCGCTGACGATCGTTTCTGGGTCGACGCCCAGTACTGCCAGGGGCGCAAAGCTCTCCCGCGCCGAACCGAACGCGCGGGTGGTGAAAGCGGCGGTTCCTCCCGACAGGGACGCCTCGAGCCAGCGCATGCCGTCGTGCTCACGCCACTCCATCGCTACTCCTCGCCGCCTCCAGGGCTGCGGCCAGCTCCTGTTCGCGGCCGCTCACCTCGCCATCGAGCTTGCGCCGCAATGCCTCCTCCAGCCCGCGTCCCAGCGCTGGGCCCTGACTGAGACCAGCCGCGATCAGGTCCGAGCCGTCGATCTCCAGTGCCACGTCGCGCCACTCACCTATGTAGCGATCGAGCCACTCGGCGCCGAGAGCGCGGGCCAGAACCAGCTCGATCTCGCCGTGGGGCGCGGCGAGCGCAACCGCCTGCGAGGGCCGCTCGGGCTGTGCCTCGGCCAGCGCCAGCTCGCCACGCGGGGGCCCAAGCGCCGCGGCAAGCAGGGCGCGATCGCGTGGCGCAGAGCCCCGCCAGGGGTCGCTACTCAGGAGCTCCGCCGTCCCCGCGACCAGCGCCGCACCCTCTGGTCTCAACTCGAGCAGTCCCCACTCCGCGAGCAGGGCGAAGCCGCTCGCGGCCTCCGCTTCGCTAGCCAGGCGCAGCAACTCAGCCTCGCGCCGGTCGACCGAGACCGTCCCCAGATCGGTCTCGCGAATCAGCTCGGCGGTGTGCTCCTCCAGCCCGAAGCCGAAGCGGGATGCGTAACGCGCGGCGCGAAGCGCCCGAGTCGGATCGTCGATGAACGAGCCGTCGCGCAGAACCCGCAGCTGCCGAATCGCCAGGTCCGCCTCGCCGCCGTGGGGATCGATCAGGCGCGGCGCGCCCTGCAGCGGGATCGCCATCGCGTTGATCGTGAAGTCGCGCCGCCGCAGATCGGCCGCGAGGTCTGCCCCGGGCTTGACGACCGGCAGCGCTCCCGGCTGTGGGTAGCTCTCGGAGCGAGCGCTGGCGATGTCGACCTCGTGGCCGCTGAGCATCAACTTGGCGGTGCCGAAACGCTCGTGCGCGGTCACCTCGACCCCCAGCCGCTCGGACAGCGCCGCCGCGTCGCCCTCGACGACGAGATCGATGTCGGCGCGCCCGCGTCCGAGTAGGAGATCGCGCACCGCGCCGCCAACCAGGTAGACCGGGTCGCCGCCGGCCTCGCGCACAACCGCCAGCTCCGGGTGCATGTGATCGAGCGCCTCGGCAATGCTCTCGCTGTGGTCGTGGGAGGCCTGCATGAGTACGTTGCCTACCATGATCGCGTGCGTTGGAGACGAGCAGGGGCCGTCATCGCCGTTGTGGTGGCCGCGACGGCGCTAGGGATTGTCCTCGGATCGAGCCTGAGTGGCTCCTCCGGCTCGCCCTCAGAACCTGCAAAGACCGGCGGGAAGGCGACGAGCACCGCCACCAAAAGCTCGACGGGCCTGGTCCGCAACGCGACCCCACGGCCCAACTGGAAGCCGCACACCGGGCCGGTGCCGATTCTCGAGTACCACGTGCTCGGGGCCGCGCCCGCCGACGCTCCCTACCCGGAGCTCTACGTGACCCGGCCGGACTTCCACCAGCAGATGGAGTGGCTGGAAAAACACGGCTTCGAAGCGGTGACGCTCGAAATGGTCGAGCGCGCCTGGTACGACGACGGCACCCTGCCTGCTAAGCCGGTGGTGATCTCCTTCGACGACGGCTACCGGCCCCAATTCACCTACGCCCTGCCGGAGCTGCGCCGCCACGGCTGGCCCGGCGTGCTCAACCTCAAGGCGGAAGGGTCGGACCTCTACACCAGCAACGTCGAAGCGATGATCGATGCCGGTTGGGAGCTCGCCGCCCACACGATCAACCACCAGGACCTGACCACCCTGGGCGCGGCTGAACTGAAGGAAGAAGTCGCCGGATCACGCGCCATCCTGCGACGCGAATACGGCGTCCCGGTGGCCGACTTCTGCTATCCCGCCGGCCAGTTCGACGAAACCGTGATCGACGCGGTCAAGGCCGCCGGCTACGCCGCCGCGACAACCGAGATCCCTGGGGAAGCGAGTCGCGAAGCGCCCTACGAATTGGCCCGCTTCGAGATCCTCGGCTCCAGCGGGGTCACGGGACTCGCCGAAGACCTCGGCAGCGGTTGAGCTAACGCCGTACGGGAATCCCTGCGGCCGCCATCTGCTCCTTCGCTTCGTGGACCGTGAAGGTGCCGTAGTGGAAGATCGAGGCGCAGAGGACGGCGTCGGCGTTGCCATCGGTGATCGCCTCTGAGAGGTGCTCGAGCTTGCCGGCGCCGCCCGAGGCGATCACCGGTACTGAGACCGCGTCAGCGACTGCCCGGGTCAGCTCGATGTCGTAGCCATCGTTGGTGCCGTCGCGGTCCATGCTGGTCAGCAGCACCTCCCCCGCTCCCCGTTCGACCGCCTCGCGGGCCCAGGCAACGGCGTCACGCCCCTCGACCTTCTTGCGACCGCCGTTGACGTAGACGCCCCAGCCATCGCCCTCGCGTTTGGCGTCGATCGCAATCACCACGCACTGGGCGCCGAAGTGGTCGGCGAGCTCGGTGAGCAGCTCGGGCCGGGCAAGTGCCGAGGAGTTGACCGAGACCTTGTCGGCGCCGGCGTCGAGCACAGCCTGGGCGTCCTCGACCGAGCGGATACCGCCGCCGATCGTGAACGGGATGAAGACGTTGTCGGCGGTGCGCCGCGCCAGCTCGACGATCGTCTCGCGCTTTTCGTGAGAGGCGGTGATGTCGAGGAAGACCAGCTCGTCGGCGCCCTCGGCGTCGTAGCGCTCGGCCAGCTCGACCGGATCGCCGGCATCGCGCAGGCCGACGAAGTTGGTGCCCTTGACGACTCTTCCCGAGTCGACGTCCAGACAGGGGATGACGCGCTTCAGAACCATGGTCTAAGCGTAGGGAGGTAGGAGATCCGGGTGCCCTCCCCCGAAGACCGTTGCGCAGCAGGTCGTGGGGGATGGTTCGGGCAGTGGGCGCTGAAGCCTTCGGGGGAGGGCACCCGGATCTCCTAGCGGCCCAGCACTTCGACTGCTTGACGGATGGTGAAGCGCTTCTCGTAGAGAGCACGACCGACGATGGCGCCCTCGATGTTCGGAGCGTCCACGCTGGCGAGCGCTTCGAGATCGGCGAGATCGCCGACTCCACCTGAAGCGATCACCTGGGCCTGGGTTGAAGCCGCGATGCGCGTGAGCTCGCTCAAAGCGGGGCCCTCCATCGTGCCGTCGACCTCAATGGCTGTGCAGAGGAAGCGGGAGACGCCACGCTCTCCCAGCTCGCCTATAGCCGTGGCGACATCGACGTCGCTGGCCTCGACCCAGCCGGCCAGCGCCACCTTGCCGTCACGGGCGTCGACCGAGACGACCACCCGCTCACCATGCGTGGCCAGCGCTTCCGCGAGGAAGTCGGGATCGCGCAGCGCGGCCGTACCGATCACGACTCGCTCCGCACCCGCATCGAGCACGGCCGCGACCGAGGTCTCGTCGCGCAGGCCGCCGCCGACCTGGATCGGACACTCGACCGCCGCGGCAATCCGACGTACCGACTCGAGGTTCCGCGGCTCACCCGCCTTAGCGCCGTCTAGGTCGACCACGTGAAGGAACTCGGCACCTTCGGCCGCCCAGCGCTTGGCGGCGTCGGCCGGGTCGGCGTCGTAAGTCGTCTCGCGTGCGTAGTCGCCCTGCAGCAGCCGCACCGCCTTGCCGCCGCGGATGTCGATCGCGGGATAGAGGATCACGCCGGGACGGAAGCGCAGATGCCGGCGAAGTTGGAGAGCAGGCGCAGGCCCGCCGCGCTCGACTTCTCCGGGTGGAACTGGACGCCAAAGACGTTGTCGCGCTCAGCCGCACAGGTGAAGCGAGTGCCGTAGGCAGCGGTGCCGAGCAGCTCGCCGGCCTCCGCTTTGGGCGCGAAGGAGTGCACAAGGTAGAAGGGGGTCTCGGACTCGATTCCCTCGGTGAGGCGGGACCGGCGCTCCCAGCGCACCGGCGACCAACCGATGTGGGGAATCTTCAACCCCGGCGCGTCGAGCTCGCTGACCTCGCCAGCGAGTAGGCCGAGGCCTTCCGCCCCCCCCAACTCGGTGGTCGAGTCGAAGAGCAACTGCAAGCCGAGGCAGATGCCAAGGATCGGCACGCCGGCGGCCCGGCGCTCCTCGATCAGCTCGTCGAGGCCGAGCGAGCGGATGCCCGCCATCGCCTTCGGGAAGGCGCCGACCCCGGGCAGGATCAGCCCGTCGGCGGCGCGGATCGTCTCGGCGTCATTGGCGATCTTCGCCGTGGCACCGACGTGCTCCAGTGCCTTCTCGACCGAGCGCAGGTTGCCCATCCCATAGTCGACGATGCAGATTCGGGCGCTCATTCGCTCAGGGTTCCCTTGGTCGAGGGCACACCGCTCTCCTCCGGATCGATCGAGACGGCGACGCGCAGGGCGCGCGCAAAAGCCTTGAAACAGCCCTCGATCATGTGGTGTGCGTTTGTGCCGTAGCGGACGTTGACGTGCAGGGTCAGCTTGGCGCTGTTGGCGACGGCGCGGAAGAACTCCTCGGCCAGCTCGGTGTCGAAGCCGGCGATCGTGGTCGGGGGCAGGTCGGCACTGAAGACACAGAGCGGGCGGCCCGAGATGTCGATCGCACACTCGGCAAGCGACTCGTCCATCGGCACCACGGCCGAGCCGTAGCGCCTGATCCCGGCCCGATCGCCCAGCGCCTCGTCGAGCGCCTGGCCGAGCACGATGCCAACGTCCTCAACCGTGTGATGGGCGCCGGTCTCGAGATCGCCATTGGCCTCGACCTGCAAGCCAAGCCGCCCGTGGCGAGCGAGCAGGTCGAGCATGTGGTCGAGGAAACCGACGCCAGTGCTGGCGCTCGACTCCCCACCATCGAGATCCAGCGAGAGCCTGATCTGGGTCTCGGCCGTGCTGCGCTCTCTTTTCGATGTGCGACTCATCGTCTAATCATCGCTGACTCGCCGTGGACCGGGAAGCCCTCCGCCCGCGCGATCGCATCGACGTGCGGTGCAAGCTTCGCCGCCGCCTCGGCGGGAACCTGCACGGCGGCGATGCGGCGGCGGAAAACCCCGGGACCGAGCGGGCCGGAGAAGCGACCGGCACCTCCGGTCGGCAGCACGTGGTTAGAACCGGCGACATAGTCGCCGAAGGCGGTCGCGCCGTAGCGCCCGACGAACACGCAGCCGGCGGTTCGCACCCCGTCGGTGAGCAGGGCGGCGTCCTCCTCAAAGAGCTCGAGGTGCTCGGGGGCAAAGGCGTTGGCGAGGTCGATCGCGTCGCTGAGGTCGGGGACCTGAACCAGCGCCAGCGGCGCCTCGCCGATCCCATCGTGCTCGGCCGCGGCCTTCTCTGTCGCATCCGCCACGGCTTCCAGTACCGCCTCCTCCACCGCCACGGCCACCAGCGGACCCTCGGCACCGTGCTCGGCCTGGGCGCAGAGATCGAGCGCCGCCCACTCGGGATCGGTGCCGTCGCCGGCGACGAGCATCAGCTCAGAGGGGCCGGCTAGGGAATCGATGCCGACGGTCCCCGAGACGGCGCGCTTGGCCTCTCTCACCCAGGCGTTGCCGGGGCCGGCGATCACGTCAACTGGCGCGATCGTCTCGGTGCCCAGGGCGAGAGCGAAGATCGCCTGGGCACCGCCCATCGCGTAGATCTCCTCGACCCCGCAGAGCTCGGCGGCGGCGAGCACAAGCGGGTTGACCGTGCCATCGGAGCCCGGCGGCGAGGCGAGCGCGATTCGCCCCACCCCGGCGACCTTGGCCGGAATCGCGCACATCAAGACACTCGACGGGTAGGCCGCACGCCCACCCGGTGCGTAGAGACCCGCGGCGCCAACCGGGACCTCGCGCACGGTCACCGTCTGTCCTTGGGGGAGATCGACGGTCTTTGGCTCCGCGGTGACCTGCGCTTCAGCCACCGTGCGCACGTTTGCCGCTGCCAACTCCAGCGACTCGCGCAGTGCGGGGTCGAGCCCCGCCAGCGCCTCAGCGCCCGCACCGGACTCAACTCGCAGCGTCGTGGGCGCCCGCTCGGTCGCGTCGAAACGGGCGGTCATGCAGAGCACCGCTCCGTCGCCACCCTCGCGCACCTCACGCTCGATCGGGCTGACGTCGACCCTGGGTGCCGAAGCCGCTGTCCAAGAGCGGATCGCCGCCGCGGTCTGCTCAGCGCCCTCCCAGTGAAACTGGCGGCGCTTCATTAGGCCAAGCCTTGGCGCAGTTTGGCGGCGAGACCATCGACCTCGCGAGCGCGCAGCTTGTGGGCGACGCGGTTGGCAACGAAGCGGGCGGTGCACTCGAGGATCTCCTCGCGCACCTCGAGGTCGTTCTCTTCCAGGGTGCGGCCGGTGGCGACCAGGTCGACGATGCCGTCGGCCAGCCCGATCAGCGGCGCCAGCTCAACCGAGCCCTTGACCTCGATCACTTCCACCTGGCGGCCGGTGCCCTCGAAGTAGCGCTCGGCGATGCGCGGGTACTTGGTCGCGATCCGCATCATGCCGAGGCGCCGCTCGGACTCGCCCAGCCGCTCATCGCCCACGCGCCCGGCCAGCACCATGCGGCAGCGGCCAAAGCCGAGGTCAAGCAGCTCGTAGACGACGCGGTCGGCCTGCTCGAGCAGCACGTCCTTGCCGGTGATGCCAACGTCGGCGGCGCCGGCCTCGACGTAAGTGGGAACGTCGGAGGGGCGCATCGTCACCAGGGTGATGTTCTGGCCCGGGAAGATCAGCGAGCGCGACTCGCCGCGCACCTCGCTCGTGTCGATGCCGGCCGCATCGAGCGCGTCAAGGGTCTCTCCGAGCAGGGCGCCGCGGGGGACCGCCACCTTCAGCGGACCATCCGCCTTTGCGCGGCTCATTCCGGCAACCTCAGCGCTCACGACCGCTCACCCCCGCGCGGCTCCTCCTCCATCTGAGCGACGTGGACCCGCTCCATGTAGAGGGCGAACCCGGCTGCCGGCTGGTCAATGCCGAAGCGCTTGAGCAGGCCGTCGTAACGGCCGCCGCCGCCGAGCACGTGGCCGAGCGCCGGGTCGTAGACCTCGAGGATCGCGCCGCTGTAGTAGCCAAGGTCGCGCAAGAGGCCGAGGTCGATCTGGACGCGCTGGGCAACCCCGCGGGCCTCCAGAGCCTCCAGCGTCTCGCCGAGGCGGGCCGTGGCCCGCTCGACCGCGGCGCCGCCGAGTGCACGAGCTTCCTCAAGAACCTCTTTGCCGCCGCGCAGCTGCGAGAGGGCGACGCAGGTGGCGACCTGGTCGTCGCTGACGCCCTGCAGCTCGGAGAGCTCGGTCTCGAGCCCGACCAAATCGTGGGCCGCCAGGCGGGCGAGAATCGAGTCGCGTGCCTCACCGTCGATGCCGAACTCGGCAAGCAGCTGGCGGTAGAGATCGGCGTCGCCGAGGCCGATAACCGCTCGCTCCAGGCCCGCGGCACTGAGCGCCGCCTCGAGCACCGCGACGACCTCAGCGGTGCCCTCTGGCGCCGGCGCGCCGATCAGCTCGACGCCCGCTTGGGCGAACTCGCGCATCTGTCCGCGCTGCGGGCGCACCGCGCGGTAGGCGTTGGCCAGGTAGCAGAGGCGCAACGGCATCTCGGTTTTGGCGTATCGGGTGGCAACCAAGCGCGCGATCGGCACGGTCATGTCGGAGCGCAGCGCCAGCAGGTCGCCGCTGCCGTCGAAGAAGCGGTAGGCGGTGTCAGCCGTGCGGCCATCGCCGCGGGCCAGCACCTCGTCGTACTCGATCGCCGGCGTCGCCACCTCGCCGTAGCCGTGCTCTTCGAAGACGCCGATCAGGGCCAGGTGCAGCCGCCGCAGCTCCCGCATCTCGTCGGGCAGCACGTCACGCGTGCCGGGTGGAATCGGGTGAATCATCCGCCGGACCTTACGAGAGTGGGCGTGAAAGCCCTGCTAGGCCGGGACCTCTGACGAGCGCCGTTCAATCTGGGCGCCGAGGCCGCGCAGGCGCTCGTCGATCTGCTCGTAGCCGCGGTCGATCTGGCGGATGTTGCCGATCTCCGAGCTGCCCTCGGCCGCCAGAGCAGCGATGAGCATCGCCATGCCGGCGCGAATGTCGGGGCTCTCGACGCGTTCGCCGTGAAGCCGGCTCGGACCGCTGACGATCGCCCTGTGGGGATCGCACAGCGTGATCCGAGCGCCCATGGCGACAAGCTTGTCGACGAAGAAGAGGCGGTTCTCGAACATCTTCTCGAAGATCAGGATCTCGCCGTCGGCCTGAGTGGCCAAGGCAAGCGCGATCGAGGTGAGATCAGCCGGGAAGGCGGG
>DATMIH010000170.1:0-58645 GCA_035554595.1 Solirubrobacterales bacterium | reverse complement strand
GGGCGGCGACGAAAAAGTCGCTGTCGCTGTCATCGGTGTCGTCGGCTAGTTCCAGCCAGTTGCTGCAGGAGCCCGCGGTGATGCGCCGCTCGATCGCCTTGCCGTCGGGAATTCCCCCTTGATCAACCGGAACCCCGCTGGAGGGCGCAGTCTGTCCGCTGAAGCTGCCCCAGGAGACGCAGTCGAGGCCGTCCCAGCAGGCGGCGCCGCCGGCCGCCGGGATGTTGAACCCGGGATCGACGAGATCGGGCGTGACACCGAAGGCTTCCCCGACGGCGCTGTCGCCGACCAGCATCGTCTGCTGGTTGACCCCATTGCCGGGCAAATCGCTGGGGAAGGCGAAGGTGTCAACTACGCCTCCGTCTGCTTTGTAGACCGTGATGGTGTGGCCGCCGACGAAATTCTGTCCCGCGGAGTACATCTGCAGCTCGAGGAAGCTCGACTGCGGGCTCGCCGTCGAGCCAGGATAAAGCTCGCTGATCAGCACTTCATGGAAGGTCGCGTGGGCGAGCGGGGCGGGGACCAGCAGGACGAGGTAGGAGAGCAGCATGCCGAGGGTTAGCCGAACCCGACTCGATGCTCGGAATCCTTTGATTTGTTGGGAAAACCAGTCCATCTAGCAATGTATACGCCAAGCGCTGGGCTCGTGCTTCCTCCTCGTCGCCGATCAAGGCTCATCCCGTCAGAACCTTGAAAGACGCGGTCGCCGGGGTCGGGTCGGTGGAGCTCGCAAGGACGGCGCGTACCTTGAAGGTGTGCCGCCCGGGGCTCAAGTGGGCGGTCGTGAAGGGCGAGCGGCACGACCGGTACCGACCACGATCGAGCTGGCACTGAAAGTTGGCTCCGCGGGTCGCGGATCGAAAACGAAAGGTGGGGGTGCGGTCGCGCGTCGTAACAGCGGGCTTGGCGGTGAGCGTCGTCTCTGGCGCGACCGGCTTTGCCTTGCCCGGGGATGGGATGGCTGGCGGCGACGGGGGTGGGGAGGACTGCACCGGCAGCGCCGTCGCCACGAGCGCCACCTCAAAGCTGTAGCCGGCGGGGCTCTGATCGGTGTTGTTGCTGGGGTCGGTGGCGCGCACCTGGAAGGTGTGAGGGCCGTTGCCGAGGCCGCCGTAAGAGATGCCGCCGGGCGGGCAACTCGCGAACGGCGCGCCATCGAGCGAGCACTCGAAGCTGGAGCCCGGCTCATTCGAGGCGTAGGTGAAGCTGGCGCTCGGACTTTCGCTCGGGTCGGGTGGTCCCGACTCGATCGTCGTCTGCGGTGGCGTTGTGTCGAGCAGCGAGTTGTCGACCGTCCAGCTGAATTCCGTTGGGGCCAGCTGCTGATTGCCGGCGCCGTCGGTGGCTTCGACGGCGAAGGTGTGCACGCCGTCGGCGAGGCCGTGATAGGTCATTCCGCTGGTCGGGCAGGCTGACGGGAGAGTGCCGTCAAGCGAGCACTCGAAGCTCGAGCCCGGCTCATTCGGCGCGTGGTAGGTGAACTGGGCGGTGGCGCCGGGGCTTGGGTCGGCTGGATGGGTGTCGATCGTGGCGAGCGGGGGAGTGGTGTCGACCGTCCAGGTGTAGCTGGCCGGAGTCGGGTCCGGCCCGGAGGCGTTGACGCCCCGCACCTGGAAGGTGTGGCTGCCGTCGGCAAGGCCCGTGTATTCCACCGGCCCGCCGATTGGGCAGGCGCCAAAGGCCGCCGCGTCGAGCTTGCATTGGTAGCTGGTCGCGGTAGGTGCTTCGTAGGTGAATTCGGCGCTGCTGCTGTTTGAGCGCAACGCTGGCTTGTCGTCAATTGCCGTGTTGGGCGCGCCGGCGCAGGTCTGCTCGCTGATCGGGCTGGAGTCGTTGCGCGGGGCGGGAGTGACCTCGGCGAAGTCGGTAGCGCTGTTGTCGCTGTCGTCGCTTTCCTCCAGCAGGGTCGGGCAGCCCGGTTCTATCGTGCGCCGGATCGCCTTGCCGGTGGTGATGCCGCCGGGCGAGACCGGGGATCCCACCGAAGTGCCGGTGGCTAGCTGGAGGGCCGCACCGCCGCTGAAGTTGCCCCAGGCAACGCAGTCAGCCGGTAGGCCTCCGGCGTTCCAGCAGGCGGCACCACCGGCGGCGCTGATCGTGAGGCCGCTGTCGAGGAGGTCAGGGGCAACGCCGAATGCTTCCTGCACGCGGGTGTCGCCGATCAGCACTGTCTGCTGGTTTGCCGAGTTGGGGACCGAGGCGGAGAAGGTCGAGCTGTGCACCAACGAGCCGCTGGCGTTATAGACGGTCATCGCGTGGCCGCTGAGCAGGCTCTGGCCCGCTGCGTACATCTGCAGCTCGACGTAGCTGTCGTCGCTGGTGCCGGGGTGGACCTCACGCACCTTGATCAGGTGGAAGGTCGCCTGCGCGGGCGCGGCGGCGAGCAGGAGGAAGGCGCTGGCAAGCAGGGGCAGGCCAATGCGCACCCGCCATCGGTCAGTAGCCGCTCTCCCTTTGCCGCGGATCTGCGTCCCCATGCGTTTCTGCATACGCGCCACCCATGGCCAAGGTTCAATCCGCGCAACCAAGCCCCGTCGCTAGGCTCTGTACATGGCCTCCAAGCGGCAGATATTCGTTGGCGGCGTGCCGATCGGCGGCGGCGCTCCGGTCGCGGTGCAGACGATGACCAAGACCGAGACCGCCAATTTGGCGGCGACGATGGAGCAGATCCACAAGGTCGCCGAGGCGGGCGCCGACATCGTGCGCTGCGCCGTGCCGCGCGACGAGGACGTCGAGGCGCTGAAGACGATCGTCAAGGACTCGCCGATCCCGGTGATCGCCGACATTCACTTCAATCACACGCTGGCGCTGAAGGCGATCGACGCGGGCGCCCACTGCATCCGCCTCAACCCGGGCAACATCGGCGGCCGCGACAAGGTCGCCGAGGTGGCGGAGCGCGCCAACGCGGCCGGCGTGCCGATGCGGATCGGGGTCAACTCGGGCTCGCTGCCCAAGCACCTGCACGCGCTCGAGCGTGAGAGCCCGGTCGAGGCGCTGGTCGCGGCCGCGGTCGAGTTCGTCGAGCTCATGGAGAGCCTCGACTTCGAGAACTTCAAGGTCTCGATCAAGTCGACCAACGTGCCCAACACGATCGCCGCCAACCGATTGCTCTCGGAGAAGATTCCCTACCCGCTGCACCTCGGCATCACTGAGGCCGGCACCAAGTGGTCGGGCTCGCTCAAGTCGGCGGTCGGCCTGGGAACGCTGCTTGCCGACGGGGTCGGCGACACGATCCGGATCAGCCTCTCGACCTTCCACGCTGAGGAGGAGGTCAAGGTCGCCTGGGAGATCCTCAAGGCGCTGCAGCTACGCGAGCGCGGCCCGGTCCTGATCGCCTGTCCGACCTGCGGCCGCCTGCAGTTCGACATGGACTCGGTCGTCGCCGAAATCGAGCAGCGGCTGGAAAGCTACGCCGAGCCGATCGAGGTTGCCGTGCTTGGCTGCGCGGTCAACGGGATCGGCGAGGCCTCGCACGCGGACTTCGGCATCGCCGGAGCCAAGAACGAGGGTCTGATCTACGCCCACGGCAAGCCGCTGCGCAAGGTCCCGCAGGAGAAGCTGGTCGACACGCTCTTCGAAGAGATCGACAAGTCGCTCGACCGCGGTACGGTTGAGTTCGATGAGAACGAGTCGCGCGAGGGCGCGGCCTGGCTGGCCAAGATCGAGGCGGAGAACGCCGGCGACCTGACGCCGGAGAAGATCGCCCGGATGGAGCACGAAGCGGCCGAAAAGGGCGAGTCGGACAAGGTCCTGCTCGATGAGGAGGCCTCGCCCACCGCGGGACGCCGCTTCACCCGAGCCTGAAGCTCTCGCGCCTCAGGAAATAGACTCGCCGGAATGGCCTCGAAAGGAATCTCGCCGACCCGCGCAGAGGACTTTCCGGCGTGGTTTCAGAGCGTTGTCCGCGAGGCCGAGGTTGCCGAACTGGCCCACGTCCGCGGCTCGATGGTGATCAGGCCCTGGGGCTACGCGATCTGGGAGTTGATGCAGGCCGAGCTCGACCGGGAAATCAAGGCGAGCGGCGCCCAGAACGCTTACTTCCCGCTCTTCATCCCCCTCAGCTACTTCGAAGAGGAGGCCGAGCACGTCGAGGGCTTCGCCAAGGAGATGGCCGTGGTCACCCACCACCGGCTCGAAGAGGACCCCGATGACCCCGGCAAGCTGCGGCCTGGCGGCAAGCTGGCCGAGCCGCTGATCGTGCGCCCGACCTCGGAGACGATCATCGGCAAGTCGTTCGCCAAATGGATCAACTCCTACCGCGACCTGCCGCTGCTGGTCAACCAGTGGGCCAACGTGGTGCGCTGGGAGATGCGGCCGCGGGTCCTATTGCGGACCACCGAGTTCCTCTGGCAGGAGGGCCACACGGCGCACGCCAGCGAGGAGGAGGCGCGGCGCGAGACCGAGGACATGCTCGAGGTCTACCGCCGCTTCGCCGAGTCGTTCCTGGCGATGCCGGTGATAACCGGCGAGAAGCCCGAGGAAGAGCGCTTCCCCGGCGCCGTGATGAGCCTCTCGATCGAGGCGATGATGCAGGACGGCAAGGCGCTGCAGGCCGGCACCTCGCACTACCTGGGGCAGAGCTTCGCCGAGGCGGCCGAGATCGACTTCCTCGACAAAGACGGCGAGCGCCGGCTCGTCCACACCTCCTCCTGGGGCGTCTCCACCCGCTTGCTCGGCGCCCTGATCATGTCCCACGGCGACGACGTCGGCCTGCGCCTGCCGCCGACGGTGGCGCCGCAGCAGGTGGTCGTGATCCCGGTGCTGAGGGGGAAGGATGACGATGCTGTCCTTGCCGAGGTCGAGGTCGTGGCGGCCGAGATTCGCGAGCAGACATTCCAGGGTCGCGCGGTGCGCGTGCTGGCCGACCTCCGCGACCGTGAGGGGCAGGCGAAGCGCTGGGAGTGGACCAGGAAGGGCGTTCCCCTGATCATCGAAATCGGGCCCCGCGACCTCGATCAGGGCGTCGTCGCGGTGCGGCGCCGAGACGATGAGGACCTCCGCATGGAGAGCGTGCCGCGGGGGGAGATCGGCACCTGGATAGCGCCGGTCCTCGACCAGATTCAGGCCGGCTACTTTGAGCTGGCAGCGGAGCGATTGGCGACGAGGACGGCCCGGGAGATCGAGGGCCTGGACGAGTTCCGAGTGTGGTTCAAGGGAGACGACGAGGACGCCGCGGCGAGCGGCTTCGTCAGGGCGCCCTGGAGCGAAGCGGCGGAGTCGGCCTCGCTCCTCGAAGAGCTTAAGGTCTCGGTTCGGTGCATCCCCTTCGACCAGCATCTGGCGCCCGACAGCGCCTGCGTCCTCACCGGCAAGCCGGCAGTCGTCGAAGCCGTGTTCGGCAAGGCGTACTAACGGCGACGCGGGCGCCGGCGGTACGTGATGAGTGACATGGCGCCTTTCGGCCGTGGCCGCGTCCGCCGCCTCTTCGGGCTCGACCGCAGCGGCCCGCCACCGCGCCAGGTGCGCAAGGGCGAACCGCTCAACCCCTGGACCATCCCCAACGCGGTCGGCTACCTGCGGCTGGCGGCGCTGCCGCTTTTCCTCTGGCTCGCCTTCGAATCAGGCGACGGGCGCAGCGCCCCGGCCGCGATCGTCTTCTGGCTGATCGCCGCCGGCGACTACCTCGACGGCTTCCTCGCCCGCATCACCGGTCAGTACAGCCGCCTCGGCTCGATCCTCGACCCGGTGGTCGATCGCCTGACGATCCTCTCCGGCGCGGTCGTCTGCTGGCACTTCGAGCTGCTGCCGCGCTGGGCCCTGGCCCTGCTTGCGGTGCGCGAGCTGGCAATGCTCCTGCTCGGCCAGTACGGCTTGCGCCACGGGGTGGAGATCCGCGTTAACTGGCCGGGCCGGATCTCGGTCTTCCCGATCATGGGCGGCATCTTCTTCGCCATGGTCTTCGCCGGCTGGGTCCCGTCGGCCCTGCTGATCATCGGCCTCGGGTTCGCGATCGTCGCCACCGTCCTCTACGCCCAAACGGGAATCCGCGAAGTCCGCTCCACCCGCGGCTGACTTTGTCGTTTGGGGTGGTATTTCGTCTGCAAAGACGAAGTCAGCGTGCAAGGGCGGAGTCAACCTTCAACCTTCAGTTGAACCTTGGGACCAGCGACCTATAATCGTTCGACCGACCTCAGCTGGGGTCAAGACCCGCAACTAAGGAGTGAGATGGAGGACACCTTTCCCGATCTTGGTTCGCTCAGCGATGAGGAACTTAAGGACCTGATCGACAAGCTCACCGAGGAGGAGAACGAGATCTCCTATAAGCGCCGCACTCTGCACGGCAAGATCGACATCTTGCGAGCGGAGCTGGTCAACCGGCTGCGACAGAAGCGTGAGCAGGGCGAGTCGCTCTTCTCCGGTGACGACGTTGCGCAGCTGACCGAGATCCTCGCCGGCAAACAGCCCTCTTCAGAGGACGACTCCGCCGCCTGAGCGGAGCTCGCGATGGCCGTCCACTGTCCCGAATGTGGGTTCGTCAACCCCGAGGGCGCTAATTACTGCCAGAAGTGCGGCGCCTTCGTCGGCGGCCCCGCCGAGGGCGATGGAGGCGGGGGCGACGAACCGACGACGATGACCTACACCGTCGATGACACCGGCGAGATGCAGCCGGTTGATATCGACGAGACGGTCGAGCGAAGCGGCGCCGCGCTGGTGATCCGCGCCGGCGGCGGGCGCGCCGGCGAGAGCTTTCCGCTGGCCGAGGACCGGGTCAGCATCGGCCGCAGCCCCGACGCCGGGGTCTTCCTCGACGATGTCACGGTCTCGCGCAACCACGCGCTGTTGGTCCGCCGCCGCGACGGCCTCTACATCGATGACCTTGGCTCGCTCAACGGCACCTACGTCAACCGCCGCCGGATCGAGTCCCACCGCCTCGCCGACGGCGACGAGATCCAGGTCGGCAAGTACAAGCTCAGCTACCTGGAGAAGTAGGCGATGGCCGTCTCCGAGCAACAGACCCGCCCGCGTGACTCGCGCCCGCGCAAGGCGCTAACGATCGGCGCCGTCTGCAAGATCCTGCAGAGCGAGTTCGACGACGTCTCGATCTCGAAGATCCGCTACCTCGAGGACCAAAAGCTCTTGACGCCGCGGCGCACGGCCGGCGGCTACCGCCTCTACAGCCAGTCCGATGTCGAACGTCTACGCACGATCCTGCGCCTGCAGCGCGACGAGTTCCTGCCGCTGCGGGTGATCCGCCAGGAGCTGGCGGCCGGCGGCGACTTCGTTCCGGCCGGCGGCAGCAGCGAGAAGCGACCCTCCAGCGGGGCCGTGCGACGGGCGATCCTGGTCAACACCTCGCGCGCCTACCTGACCCTCGACGAGGTGATCGAGGAGACCGGCGCGCGCGAGGAGCTGATCGCCGAACTGGAAAATTTCGGCATCGTCCAGCCCGAGAAACGCGACGGGAAGACGGTTTACGACGAGACCGACCGCGAAGTGGTGCGCTCGGCCAACGAGCTCTCGCGGGTCGGCGTCGCCGCCCGCAACCTGCGCGTCTTCCGCTCCTCGGCCGACCGCGAGGCCAACCTGCTGGAAGCGCTGCTCGGCCCCTCACTGCGCTCGCGCAACCCGGACCGCCGCAAGGAGGCGCTGGAGAGCCTGGAGAGCCTGGCGGCGACGGTGAGCCACCTCAAGCATTTGCTGCTCGTACGAGACCTCCGCAGACTCGCGGGCGACTAGACCGGTCTAGGAGCGCAGCGATGCCACGGGTAACGCGCCGGCGCAGCGTTGGAGCGCCAAAAGCCATGGTCTGGGAGTTGGTCTCCGATCCGTACGGACTGGCGCGCTGGTGGCCGCGGACGATGCGAGTCGAGAGCGTTGAGGGGGAGGGAGCCGATCTGCAATGGACCAAGGTTCTGGGGACCGCAGAGGGGCGGGGCGTACGCGCTGACTTTCGCTGTATCGGGAGCGTCGACGGGGAACGCTTCGGCTGGGAACAGCTGATCCCGGGCACGCCGTTCGAGCGCCACCTGCGCCGCTACGACGTCGAGGTGTCCTTGAGCGACGAAGGGGACAACACGGCGGTGACACTGGCGGCGACCCAAACGCTGCGCGGGCTCTCGCGCCTGGGCTCGCCGATGATGCGGCGAGGGCAGGGAGCGCTGCTGGATGAAGCTCTTGACGGACTCGAACGAGCGCTGACGTGAGCGGCCCGCGACGAGACTCGAAGTGGTGGGGGTGGGGGGATCCCACGATTACGCCTGAGCTCGACGGGCCGGCGCTGGAGACGCTGCGCGGGCGGATCGGCGAGTTGCGACCGACATCGCCTCTCCCAGAGCTCGCTGGTTTCGATTTGCCGCCGGCCCAGGCTCTGCCACCCGCACTGATCGAAGCCGTTGGGGAGGAGAACGTCTTCTCTGGAGCAGAGGACCGCCTGCGCCACGCGACGGGTTGCGGATACGTGGATCTCGCCCGCCTGCGCTCGGGCAAGCTCGATGCCGCGCCGGACGCTGTGCTTCTCCCGGCCGACGCGGCCGGGGTGAAACGCGTTCTGGAGCTGTGCGCGACGGAAGGCGTTGCGGTTGTCCCGTTCGGCGGCGGCACAAGCGTGGTCGGCGGGGTCGAGCCGCTGCGCGAAAGCCACGAGCGCCTGATCAGCCTCGACCTGACGCGGCTGCGCACGGTCGAGGTCGACCGCCGCTCGCTTACCGCCCGTCTCGGTGCCGGCCTGCGCGGCCCTGAGGCCGAAGTCGAGCTGGGCAAGCACGGCCTGGTGCTCGGTCACTACCCGCAGTCCTTCGAGTACGCCACGATCGGCGGCTTCGCTGCGACCCGTTCGGCCGGCCAGGCATCGAGCGGCTATGGGCGCTTCGACTCGCTGGTCAGCTCGGTGCGCTTGGTCGCGCCCGCGGGCGACCTGGAGACGCTGGCGACGCCACACACGGCAGCTGGCCCGGCGCTGCGCGAGCTCGTGATCGGTTCCGAGGGCATCTTCGGCGTGATTCCTGATGTGACCGTGCGGGTGCGACCAGAGCCCCGGCAGCGTCGCTACGAGGCCTGGATGGCGGAGAGCTTCGAGGCGGGGGCGGAGATCGTGCGGGCGCTGGCGCAGGGGCCCGGCCTTCCCGACGTGATCCGCGTCTCCGACGAGGAAGAGACCGAGGTCTCGTTGGCGCTCTCGGGCCCCCGCGGCCTCGCTGGCAATCTCTTTGGCGGCTACCTGGGCCTGCGCCGCCGCCGTGGCGGCTCGCTGATCGTCGTCGGCCTCGAGGGCGAGGAGGAGTCGGTCGCCAGGCGGCGGGCGCTGAGCGTGCGCGAGCTGCACCGCGGCGGCGGCGTCTACCTGGGGCGGTCGGCCGGGCGTTCCTGGGAGCACGGCCGCTACCAGGGCCCGTACCTGCGCGACACCCTGATCGGCATGGGGGCGATGGTCGAGACGCTAGAGACCTCGCATACCTGGACCGAGCTGGCCGGGCTTCACACTGCCGTTAGCGGCGCGATTCGCGACTCCCTAGCCGGGCAGGGAACACCGGGCCTGGTCTTCTGCCACCTCTCACACGCCTACGCCGACGGAGCCTCGCTCTACTTCACTTTCATCTCGCGCTCGCGCGAGGGGGCCGAGGTAGAGCAGTGGCGCCAGGTCAAGCGGGCCGCCAGCGAGGCCATCGTCGCCGCCGGAGGCACGATCACCCACCACCACGCTGTCGGTCGCGATCACGCTCCCTACATGGAGGCCGAGGTTGGCCGCACGGGCCTCGACGTGCTGCGTGCGGTCAAGCAACAACTGGATCCAGCCGGGATCATGAACCCCGGCAAGCTCCTCGTCTGATTCGACCGGCGCATCTCTGCGTCCTCAGTCGCTCGCGTGCAGAGCACGCCACGCTCCCTGCGGTCTTGATCTGCTTGGCCGACTCAGGCGAGTGCTATTTGCCGCCGGCGCCGACCAACGGCCCGGTGATCTTGCCGCTCAGCACCGGGGTGCCAGTGTAGGCGGATTCCTTCTTGGTTTTGCGTGCCTTGGCGATCGCGGCGCTGAGCGCGCTGTCGGAGGTGCGGGTCACCTGAATCTCATCGAAGGCGCCGCGCGCCACCAGGACCAGCACCGTCGGCGGCACTTCGAAGCGGGCGGCAAGCTGGCCGGAGTCTTTGACCTTGACGGTGCCAACCGGCACCATCGCCTGGCCCGAGTGCGAGAGCCAGACCGCGTAGGACTCACCGCTGTTCGACGGTTCGAGCCCTTCGCCCGTCACCTGCAGCAGGACCTTTTTCTTGAAGCGCCCGAAGATCGCCTGGCCGCTCGCATCGCTGCCGTCATCGGCACTGAGAACCGCCTGGGTCAAGTTTTTGTTTTCCGCCGCCGCACTGGCGTTTTCCGCCAGGCTCGCTTCGCCGGAAGTGGTGCCCGATGAGCTCGAGCCGCCGCCGTCACCGCCGACGATCAAAACGATCACGAGCGCGATCACAACCAGCGCACCGGCGCCGAGACCGATCAGGGCGCCGCGGTCTTTGGGGACTTTGAGGCTGGGAATCTCGGCAGAGCGCTTTTTGGTCGTCGCAGACTTGGAGCCTGACTCGCCAGCCGGTTTTGCCGGGGCGGGCGGAGTCGGCGCCGGCTCCTCAGCCGCGGGTGTCGGTGGAGGCTCTGCTACCGCGGGGGGCGCTGGCGCGGAAGGCGGTGGGGGAGTGGGCGCGACGGGAGGCTCAGGCTGCGTCTCAGAAACCGGCGGCTCCTCGACCTCGGCCAGCGCCTCTTTGACCCGCTCACGCACTTCCTCGACGCTGATTCCCATCAACGCCGCCATGTCGTCGTAGCCCTCCTCGCGCTGCGCGAGGAGACGAAGCATCGCCTTCTGGTCGTCGGTCAACCCCACCGATCGGGAAGCCTACGCGAGCGGCTCTCGGCAAGGGCGTGCCTGAGGTTAAGCTGGCGGCGATGAGCGACGACCCGCGCGGCCTGCTTTCCCATTTCGACGCCCTGCTGGGCACGGAGTGGCTTGACGATGACCCCGACCATGCCCGCGTGCGCCTGCCGCTGCGAGATGAGCTGCGCCAGCCCGTCGGCCTCCTGCACGGCGGCGTGATCTCGAGCTTGGTCGAGAGCGTCTGCTCCCGCGCCACAGCCCTCGCCGTGATGGGCGACGGGATGATGGCGATGGGCCAGTCGATCAGCGTCAACTTCATTCGGCCAGTTACCCAGGGGCACGCGGAAGTCAAAGCCAAGGCCCGCCACCGTGGCCGGACCACCTGGATCTGGGAAGCCGAGGTCCACGATGCCGAGGATCGTCTCTGCGCCCTCGCCCAGATGACGATCGCGGTGCGGCCGATCCCGCAGCGCGACTAACCGCCGAAGCGGTTCGTGATCGGCAGGCGTCTGTCCCGCCCGAAGGCCTTCGGCGTGATTCGAATTCCCGGCGCCGCCTGGCGCCGCTTGTACTCGGAGCGGTCGACCATGCGCACGACCTCGTCGACCACCTCGGCCGGCAGGCCGGCGGCGATCATCTCCTCGCGGCCTTCGTCGCGCTCGACGTAGGACTCGAGGATCTGGTCGAGCAGCTCGTAGGGGGGGAGGGAGTCACTGTCGAACTGGTCGGGCCGCAGCTCAGCCGAGGGCGCCCGATCGAGGACCGAGGCCGGGATCAGCTCGCGCCCAGCGCTCTGGTTGCGGTGGCGGACGAGGTCGTAGACGAGCGTCTTCGGCACATCCTTGATCGCCGCGAAGCCACCGGCCATGTCGCCGTAGAGGGTCGCGTAACCGACCGACATCTCGCTCTTGTTGCCGGTGGTGAGGACCAGCCAGCCGTGCTTGTTGGAGAGCGCCATCATCATGTTGCCGCGGATCCGCGCCTGGATGTTCTCGGCGGCGAGGTCGGGCTCCGAGGGCCTGGCGGGGTCGCGCGGCAACGGCTCCTCGGCGGAGCCACCGTTCGCGTTGCCGAACGAGCCGGCGAGGGCACTCTCGTACTCCGCCATCGCCGCCTCGATCGGGATCTCGAGCAGCTCGACGCCGAGATTGGCGCCGATATTCCGCGCGTCCTGTTGTGTTTCAGGGCTCGAATGCGGCGAGGGCATGACCACGCAACTGACGTTCTCGGGCCCGAGCGCATCGACGGCGAGCAGGGCGACGAGGGCGGAGTCGATCCCGCCGGAGAGCGCCACGCCGACGTGGCGAAAGCCGTTCTTGCGCACGTAGTCGCGCAGGCCGAGCGTCAGCGCGGCGTAGACCTCGGCGATGTCGGAAAGCGGCTCACGCAGGCCCTCGGGCGCGGGGGATGGGACCTCGCAGAGCAGCAGCTCCTCCTCGAACTGGGCGGCGCGGGCGAGCACGGCGCCGTCGGCGTCCACGATCAGGCTGTGGCCGTCGAAGACCAGCTCGTCCTGACCTCCGACCAGGTTGCAGAAGGCGAAGGCGGCGCCGTAGGCACGGGCTCGCTCCGCGAACATCACTTCGCGCTCCCTGCCCTTGCCGCGGTGATAGGGCGAGCCCGAGGGATTGGCGATCAAGACCGCGCCTTCCGCGGCCTCGCTCTCCGCCGGCGGGCCGGGCGTCCAGACGTCCTCGCAGACAGTCAGGCCGACCCGGGTGCCGCCGAGCTCGATCGTCTCCGGCTCACTGCCCGGGACGAAGTAGCGCTGCTCGTCGAAGACCGAGTAGTTGGGCAGGCGGTTCTTGCGGTAGACGGCCTGCACGGCGCCGTCGGCGAGCACGGCGAGCGAGTTGTGGGCGTGGCGAAAGTCGCCGCCGCCGGCAACCGGCTCGGCGAAACCGACCAGCGCCGTCGTGCCGCGGACAGCGCCAGCCAGATCCTCGACCGCGCGCTGATTGGCGGCGACGAAGTGCCGCTTCAAGTAGAGGTCCTCGGCCGGGTAGCCGGGGATGCAGAGCTCGGGAAAGATCGTCAGCTCGGCGCCCTCGGCTTCGGCCCGGCCAATCCAATCGGCGACCTTGGCCGCGTTGCCGTCGATGTCGCCGACGGTCGGGTTGATCTGGGCCAGAGCTACGCGCACGTCGATGTCCTCGCGGGAATCAAGGCTGAAGTATCGCCGCCGGACGCTGAGCGCGCCTGTAGATTGCCGCGCGTGCGGTCCCGCTGGCGGTTGATAGGAGCGTCGCTGGCGTCTATCGCCGTGTTCGCTGCCGTGCCCGCCGGCGCCAGCGCCGCCAGCCAGTGGTTCTTCCACGCCCCGGCCGCCCGGCCGACTGATCATCCCGATCCCAACCGCAACGCCTACACCGTGCCCGAGGCGCCGCGCTCGCCCGCCTGCTCGCGCAACTTCTGCGTGCACTGGGTCGCCGAGGGCATCGACGCCCCCAGCCTCGCCGACAGCGACGGTGACGGCGTGCCCGACTACGTCGAGCGGGTACAGGCGGTGGCCGAACACGTCCACTCGATCGAGAACGACAAGCTCGGCTGGCGCGAGCCCCGCTCCGACGGTCGCAAGGGTGGCGAGCGCGGCAAGACCGACATCTACCTCGACGAGATCGGCGGCGCGCTCTTCGGCTACGCGGCGCCGGACCGCGGCCAGAGCACGGAGGGGCACCGGCTGCCGCGCCACCTGCACGGCTACCTGGTACTCGACAACGACTACGCCCGGAGCGAGTTTCCCGGCACCACGCCCGAGCACGACCTCGAGGTGACCCTCGCCCACGAGTACGACCACATCCTCCAGTTCGGCTACGACGCCTATCAGGACCCCTGGTTCGCCGAGTCGAGCGCGGTCTGGATGGAGGACGAGGTCTACAACGGCATCAACGACTACCTGCGTTACGTGCGGCGCTGGGTCAAGCGCTACGACACGCCGCTGACCGCGAACTCGATCAAGGAGTACGGCTCGGCGGTCTGGAACAAGTGGCTGGCCCACCGCTACGGGCGCTCGATCGTGCGCAACGCCTGGGCGCGCGCCGTGCACACCAGGCCGGGGGGCTTCTCGGTTGCGGCCTACAACTCGGCGATCGAGGCGGCCGGCAACTCGGACTTCAGTCGTGACTTCGCCCGCTTCGCCCGTGATCTGCCGGAGTGGCGAACCGACTCGGTCTTCCCCGAGGGCGATTCATACCCTGATGTCTCGCGCCAGGGCAGCCTGCCACTCGATGGCCGCATCCTCGCCCGCTCGCTCAACCACACGACCGTCCAGCTGCTCCACGTGCACGCTCGCGGGGGTCGGGCGATCATCGTCGACGCCGTGGCACCGCACGGGATCGCCGCTGGCCTCGCCCTGGTCGGGAGAACCGGCAGCGAGCGCCAGGGTCACGTCGTCAGCACCCTCAGCTTCAAGCAGAACGGCGGTCCAATGAGCGTGCACCTGGCTCACCCCGGGCGCTTCCGGCGCCTCACCGCGGTGCTGGCCAACGCCGACACCAGCGCCTCGGGCTTCAGCGCCCGGCGCCTCGACTGGGCCTACTTGACCGACAGCGCGCCGTTCCGCGTCTCGGCTCGGCTGCTGCCCTGAGAGCCGGTAGCTGCGGCCCCGGCGATCTCAGCGATCGCCCCTTCGAGATCGAGGCCGAAGCTCTCGAGGTCGGCCATTGCGTCGTAATCACCGATCAGGCCGAAGTCGACCTGGCCGTTGTAGGACATGATCCCGACGCAGAGCGCCTGGCGGCGGGCCAGCGGCACCATCGGGAAGATCGATTCCATTTCCCGTCCCAGCACGAAGAGCGGGAACTGCGGGCCGGGGACGTTGGTGACGACGAGGTTGAAGAAGCGCTGCGCCGGCTGCAGGCGGGCTGCCTGCGAGGCGATCGTGGTCGGGGCGAAGTCGACGATGCGAGTGAGGATCTCGGCGCCGACGGCCTGGCCGGAGCCCTTGAGGTCACCCATGATCTCGCTGACCAGATGCAGCCGCCGCACCGGGTCCTCGCACCAGATCGGCAGCGGCGCCATCATCGCCGAGATGCGGTTGCCGAGCGCGCCGCGCTCCTCCTCGGCACGCACGCTAACCGGCACCATCGCCCGCATCTCGAGGTCCTCGGTGTCGTGGCCGCGGGCACGCAGGTAGTTGCCGATCGCGCCGGCGACGACCGAGAGGATGACGTCGTTGACGGTGCCGCCGTGCTGGTTCTTGATCTGCTTCAGCGCCCCGAGGTCGCTGCGGACGAAGGCGACGCGGCGGTGGGGGCCGATCTCGACGTTGAAGGGGGTTGACGGCGCCGCCATCCCGGCGCTGACCATCTTGCTGGTCGCACCGACCCCCCGCAGCACCTGGCGCGGCCCACGCAGCGCCGCACGGACACCGCGGACGATCTCCTGCGGGCTGGTGGTGCGCTCGCGCAGGGCGTCGCTGAGCAGTTTGAAATCGGTTGGCTCGGGCCGCGGCGCCCACTTGGGCGGCAGCGCCGGCGGGTTGTCCGGTTCCTTCTCGGTGTCGAAGAGGACGGTGGTGATATCGACGCCGGAGATGCCGTCGACGAGCGCGTGGTGGCTCTTGCCGACGATCGCGAAGCGGTCGCCGTCAAGGCCCTCGACCAGCCACAGCTCCCAGAGCGGCTTGCTGCGATCGAGCTGCTGGGAGAAGATCCGCGCCGCCAGGTTGCGCAGCTGCTCCTCGGAGCCCGGTGCCGGCAGCGCGGTCTGGCGCACGTGGTACTCCATGTTGAGGTGCGGGTCGTCGACCCAGACCGGCCGGCCCTGACCGAAGGGGACGAAGCGAAGCTTCTGGCGGAAGCGCGGCACCAGGTGCAGCCGCGAGGCGATGTGGTCGCGGAACTCGCCGATGCTCGGCGCCGGTCCCACGAAGATGCTGGTCGAGGCGACGTGCATATGGGCGCCGGCGCGCTCCATGTGCAGGAATGACGAGTCGAGTCCGGTCAGTCTGTCGGCGCTCACCCGAGCAATCTTCGCACACGATCCAAGAGCTTTTGTGAAGCCGCGGAGGGTGCTTCAGGCGGTCAGGCCGAGCTGCAGCTGATCGCGCTCCTCTTCGGGCTCGGCCGACTCCTCGGCCTCGCTCTCAAAGGAGGCAACCCGCACGCCGAGCAGGCGCACCGGCCGGGGCGGGTCGTAGGCCCGCAGGAGGTCGAGGGCGATCGGCCCGACCACGGAGAGATCGTTGGTCGGCTCGGCGACGCTGTGCGAGCGGGTGATGTTGGTCCAGTCGTCGAGGCGCACCTTGATCCCGATCGAGCGGCCGCGCAGATTGCGCTTGCCCAGGCGGCGGCAGAGCTCCTCAGCGAGGTGTCCCAAGTGACTCTCGAGCTCGGCTCGGTCGCCGATATCGACGTCGAAGGTCGTCTCGGCCGATTGCGACTTGGTCTCGCGCACGACCGTCACCGGCGTCTCGTCTTCGAGGTGGGCGCGGCGGTGCAGCCAGCGCCCCTGGCGCGGCCCGAATGCCCCCTCGAGCATCTCGGGGTCCTGGGCGCGCAGCTCGGTCAGGGTGCGGATGCCCATCCCGCCGAGCTTGGTCACCGTCTTCGGCCCGATCCCGGGGATCAGGCCGGGGGACTCAGCCGCGAAGCGCTCCAGCGCTTCCTCGCGCGAGAGCACGACAAGACCGGCGGGCTTGCCTAGCTCGCTGGTGATCTTGGCCAGCATGCGGCTCTCCGAAATACCGACCGAGCAGGTCAGCCCGGTCTGCTCACGGATTTCGCTGGCGATTCGCCGCATCGTCGCCTTCGGAGAGAAGAGCCCGGTGAGGTCGATGTAGGCCTCGTCGAGCCCGACCACCTCAACCGTCTCCGCATTGCTCCGCAGCACCTCCATCACCCGCACCGAGGCCTCGCGATAGGTGGTGAAGTCAGGCTGTAGATAGACCGCGTCGGGCAACCGCCGCCGCGCCACGGCCGCCGGCATCGCTGAGTGGATCCCCGCCAGCTTGCGCGCCTCATAGCTGGCCGTCGTCACCACCGCCCGCGGCCCCGAGCCGCAGACGATCACGGGCTTCCCCCTCAACTCCGGCCGCCGCCGCAACTCAACCGACGCGTAGAACGCGTCCATGTCGAGGTGCGCGACGGTTCGCTCAAAGGCCACGGTCCGATGGTAGGAGGGAGGGAAGACGGCGATTCAGACTCTGGGAGGCTGGGTAGCGTGTCGACATGGCCGACGTCGCCCACAGCAAGATCGATGACCTCAACGCCCTCGACGGCTACTTTGAGAAGGTCTCGATGGTCCAAGTTGCCGCAGGACTCGGCATCAGCGCCTTTGGCATCTCGATCGTCGATCTCGATCCTGGCGCCGACGAATACCCGGAACACGATCACTCCGAGGACGGTCTCGGTGGCGAGATGTTCGCCAAGCGCCCTCAGCAGCTGGGCCAGGAAGAGGTCTACGTCGCCCTGCGCGGCTCCGGCACGCTCGAAGCGGACGGGGAGCGCTACGAGCTCAGCCCCGACCACATCGTTCGCGTTGGCCCTTCGGTCAAGCGCAAGGTCACGCCGGGCCCCGGCGGCCTGCGCCTGCTCGCACTCGGCGCCACGCCGGGCGAGACCTACGACACCGGCGGCACCCTGTAGCTGGACGACCCTCTTAGACTTCCCGGCGATGGCTTCTCCTGAGGCAAAGAACCTCGAGGCGATCTCCAAGGCGATCGACCAGCACAACTCCAGCTGCCCCTTCCCGGCGGCTGAGGTGCGGATGAATCCCTTCGAGGTCGAGCGGCTGGGCTGGGATCACATCCGCGGCCTTCCCGTCGTGCCGGACGCGGAGATCGGCACCGGCCGCTTCCGCATCGTCTGCTCCCGCGACCTCGACGGCGAGGGGCTGGAGGAGACTGAGGCAGTCGGCCAAGAGCTCGAGACCGTCGTCCCGGTCGTCAACAACTGAGGCCGGTGCGCCCATCCGACCTTGACCCCGCCTGAGGGTGGTCAAAGTCGGATGCGCGCTCAAACGCTGTTCCAGAAATCGAGGCCGAGGCCGGAGAGCCAGCGCTGGGCTTCGGAGTTGAGCTGGGTCAGCTCGTTGGTCCAGATCAGCACGCCCATCGCGATCAGGATCACGCCGCCGGTGGCGACGATCGCCTGGTAGTGGCGCTTGACCACGGTGAAGGCGGTGGTCATGCGCGAGAAGGCGATCGCGGTGAGCAGGAAGGGAATTGCCAGACCGGCCGAGTAGACGACCAGGAGCAGAGCACCGTGCGCGGCCGAGCCCGACAGTGAGGCGGCGGTGAGGATGGCGCCGAGAGTGGGGCCGATGCAAGGGGTCCAAGCAATCGCGAAGGCGGCGCCGGCGACGATCGGGCCGCCCCGCCCCGCCCGTTCGAGCAGGGCATCGACGTGCCACTCGCGGTTGAGGCGGGTGACGAAGAGCGAGGAGACGAAGAGCACCCCCATGGCGATGATCAGCGCCGCGGCGATTTTGCTGAGCAGTTCTTCGTGGTCCTGGAAGGCGGAGCCGAGCGCGGTCGCGGTCAGGCCCTCGGCGACGAAAATCGCCGAGAAGCTGGCGACGAAAAGCAGGCTGGGGGCGAGGATGCGCCGCCAGCCCGCCGTCTCTAGCTCGGCCGCTGAGACGCCGCTGACGGCCGAGAGATAGCCCGGAACCAGCGGCAGCACGCAGGGGGAGAGGAAGGAGACGACCCCCGCGGCGAGGGCGGCGAAAATGCCGACTCCGGCGGCCGGGTCGGTGCTCAGGGCGGCGAAAAGCACGGCCCACCAGGGTACTTGGGCGGCCCTCCGGCGGGTTTGGATCTTAAGATCGTCCGCGTCCCTGTCCAGGAACGTAAGGAGTCCGATCATGCCCTTAGCCCTGCGCAAGCCGCTTCTCCTCTGCCTCGCCGCTCTGACGATCAGCGCGGCGCTGCTCCTGCCGGCGACGGCGTCGGCCGCCGACAAGGACTGCGCCGACTTCAAGAGCCAGCGAGCCGCCCAGTTCTTCTTCCTCAAGCACGGCGGCCCCCAGGAAGACCCCGACCGCCTCGATGGCGACAACGACGGCGTCGCCTGTGAGGACAACCCCTGCCCCTGCTACCGCCGGAAGCATCTCCCTTACGCCTTGACCTTCGCCCTCGCCGCCGCCGCCAACGAGAGACTTGCGGCGTGGAGCTCTTCAACGCTGCCGGCACCGCCAGCCGCCTAAGAGCGTCGCCGCTGCTGGCTATCGGCCCGAGCCAGCCCGGGCCGGCGCTTCGCCGCGGCGCCCTGGTCGCCGTGCCGGTGGGCCTGGCGCTGCTGCTCGAGCTGGGACTGAGCAGCGCGAGCAAGGGGGCGATCGGCACCGGCGCGCTGCTTGCCGGCTTTCCGGGGCTCGACGCGCCGGCACGGACCCGGGCGGCCTGGCAGGCAGCCGTCGCGCCGTTGATCGGCCTTGCCGCGGCGCTGGGGGTGCTGACCGGATCGAGCGCCCTACCGGCGGTCGCCGCGATAGCGGTGGTTGGCGCAGCGGCCGGCTATTGCTTCTCGGTCTCACTGCGACTCTCGATCGCCGGCCTCTCGGTGGCGCTGGCGCTGGTCATCACCCAGGACCTACCGCTTGACCTCGGCGACATCGGCGCAGCCTTCCTGCTCGCGACGGCTGGGGGACTGCTGCAGGCGGCCTTTTCCGTCTGCGTCTGGATCGCCGGCGACCGCAGCGAGGAGGGGGGAGCGGAGGGATGGAGCAGCCGCGCCGCCCTGGCCGCCCTGGGCTCGAACCTGAGCCTGAGCTCAACCAGCCTCCGCCACGGCTTGCGCTTCGGCGCCGCCCTGGCCGCCGGCGTCTCGGTCTACTGGCTGATCGGGATGCACGAACACGGCTTCTGGATCCCGCTAACGATCCTCTTCGTCCTGCGCCCGGAGAAAGAAGAGACCTTTCGCCGCCTGATCCTGCGCGCGGTCGGGACAGTGGTGGGCCTGGTGCTGGCCACCGCGCTGGCCGAGTGGATCGGCGGCAATGGCGTGGCGGTCGCCGTTGCCCTGACACTCGCGACCGCTTTCGCTTACGGCCTGTTGACGGTCCAGTACGCGCTCTTCACCGCTGCGATTACGACCTACGCGGTGCTGCTCGCAGACTCGATTGGGGAGGGGGCGCTGCACGCGGCCGGCCAGCGCGCCATCGCCACCGCGATCGGCATAGCGATTGCCGGCGCCTCCTTCCTGCTCTGGCCAAACCGTGGTGAAACAAACACCGGCTAGCCGAGTTCCAGCAGCTGTCCTTTGTGCGGACCGAGCGCTTCAGTCGTGAAGGTCGCGTTCCATTCGGTCAGTCCTTCGATCGCGGTGCCCGTGGCCAAGAAACTCGCTTTGTCGAAAGTGAAAGTGCCGACGGTGTTGTCGTATTTGCCACCAGCAGTCCCGGTAAACGTGACCAGCGTTTCCCCCAGGACACATTCTTCGCCCGCGTAGAGGATGCTGAATTTGATTCCTTCGACGACGACGTAGTTCGTCGACCCGACCGTCGTCCCGTGCGCGCTCCAGGGAAGTTTTTGTGCCGTGCTGGATTTGACCGTGCAGGCTTTGCTGTCCGTATGGCAGTTGCTGATCGCGACTTCGCTCATTTTTCCTGCGGCTTTCAAATTGGAATTCGAGATCGCCATGCCATAGGAAAAGTCGCAGACGGTTTTCAAGCCAGGGGCCGTCAAGCTGCTTTCAACCGCAGCCCCGGCGATCGATTCCGAGCCGGCCAGCGCTTTGTGTTCGAATTTCCACACCACGGCGCCAGCATTGGCAGCAGTCACGCCAGCTAGCAAGGCCGTCAACGCGCAGATCAGAAAGATTCGCAATGCCCTCCCGCTCATTGCTCAAGTTTTTCAGATTGACGCTTCGAGCGGGTAGCGGCGGTTCCTACAACCAGCCGACGCGCTTGAAGCGCCGGTACAGCGCCAGGCAGACCAGGGCGATCAGGACGAGCACGGTGAAGTAGCCGTAGCGCCAGTGCAGCTCCGGCATGTGGTCGAAGTTCATCCCGTAGATGCCGGCGACCATCGTCGGCACGGCGGCAATCGCGACCCAGGCCGAGATCTTGCGCATGTCCTCGTTCTGGCGCACCGAGACCTGGGTCAGGTTTGCCTGCAGGGCACTGCTCAGCAGCTCGCGGAAGCTCGTTACCCGGCCGGTGACGCGTTGGAGGTGGTCGTGGACGTCGCGGAAGTAGTCGTGCAGCTCGCCGGGGATTGCCTCGAAGCGGCCTTCGTCGATCTCGTCCACCGCTTCCAGCAGCGGCGCCACCGCCCGGTAGAGATCGAGAACCTCGCGCTCGAGCTTGTAGATCTGCTCGGCCGGGTTGGTCCGCTCCTCGGAGAAGACCTCGCGCTCGACCGCCTGGATCTCACCGTCGATCGTCTGGGAGACGTCGCCGTAACCGTCGACGACGTGGTCGAGGATCGCGTAGAGGACGACGCCGGTGCCGTGGGTGAGCAGATCGGGCCGGCGCTCGACCCGCTCCCTGACCGAGCTCAGCTCGCCCGCACCGTGGCGAACGGTGATGATGAAGTCGGGGTTGACGAAGAGCAGCAGCTCGCCGATCTCGATCGCGTGGCCACCGCTCGGAGAGGGATCGGGGTGGGTGACGGTCTTGACAACGACGAAGAGGGTCTCGCCGAAGAGCTCGACCTTGGGTCGCTGGTGGGCCTTGACCGCGTCCTCCACCGCAAGCTCGTGCAGCCCGAACTCGCGCGCGACCTCTCCAAATTCCTCGGCCGAGGGTTCGGCCACGCCGAGCCAGACGAAGCCGCCGTCGGTCCGGCAGGCTTTGCCCGCCTGGTCGAGACTGAGGCCGCCGGCACGGCGTTTTCCCTGCTCATAGACGGCGCAGTCGACGATCACTCAATGCAGTATCGCCACCGCACCGGTCCGACCGGTAGATTTCCTGGCTGACCAGCCAAACCGCGAGAGGCGCTCGCGGCGACACAGGAGCAGACTTTGAGCAACCGCACGTTCGTGATCGGGGTCGGGATGACCAAGTTCGAGAAGCCCGGGACCAAGGAGGGCGACTACCCCGATTGGGCCAAGGAGGCGGGGGAGAAGGCGCTCGCCGATGCCGGCATTCCCTACGAGGACGTGCAGCAGGCCTTCGCCGGCTACTGCTACGGCGACTCCACCTACGGCCAGCGGGCGCTCTACCAGCTCGGCCTCACCGGGATCCCAGTCGTCAACGTCAACAACAACTGCTCGACCGGCTCCTCGGCGCTCTTCCTTGCGCGCCAGGCGGTCAAGGGCGGCCTGGTCGATTGCGCCCTGGCGCTCGGCTTCGAGAAGATGGAGCCCGGCAGCCTCGGCGTCAAGTACACCGACCGCACCAACGCGCTCGACAAGCACGCGATGCGGATGTTCGAGATCCGCGACCCCGAGCAGTCACCGCCGGCCCCGCAGATGTTCGGCAACGCCGGCCGCGACCACATGCAGAAGTACGGCTCCAACCCTGACCACTACGCCTGGATCGGCTGGAAGAACCACAAGCACTCGGTCAACAATCCCTACGCCCAGTTCCAGGACGAGTACAGCCTCGAGGACATCAAGGGCGCGCGGATGATCCACGACCCGCTGACCAAGCTGCAGTGCTCACCCACCTCCGACGGCTCGGCCTGCGCGATCGTCGCCTCCGAGCGCTACGTCGAAGAGCACGGCCTCGGCGACCGGGCGATTGAGATCGCCGGCCAGTCGATGGTGACCGACCTCAGCTCGACCTTCGCCGAGGACACCGACTGCATGAAGATCGTCGGCTCCGACATGTCGAAGCAGGCCGCCAACGAGGCCTACGCCGAGGCCGGCGTCGCCGCCGAGGAAGTCGACGTCTGCGAGCTGCACGACTGCTTCAGCGCCAACGAGCTCATCACCTATGAAGCACTCGGGTTCGCGGCAGAGGGCGAGGCGCACAGGCTGGTCGAGGAAGAAGCGACCACCTACGGCGGCAAGGTCGTCGTCAACCCCTCTGGCGGGCTGATCTCCAAGGGCCACCCGCTGGGCGCGACCGGGCTGGCGCAGTGCTCGGAACTGACCTGGCAGCTACGCGGCGACGCCGACAAGCGGCAGGTGGAGGGCGCCAAGCTGGCGCTGCAGCACAACATCGGCCTCGGCGGCGCCGCCGTGGTCACCGTCTACAAGCCGGCGGCCTAGCGGTCGCCGAGGAGGAGGTCCCGATGGCAAAGCAGCGGCAGTCCCTCAGTGGCAGGGTCGTGGCGATCACCGGCGGTGCGCGGGGGATCGGCAAGGCGACGGCGACGGCGCTGGTGCGCAAGGGCTGCCGCGTCGCGATCGGCGACCTCGACCTCGAGCTGGCCGAGCGCACCGCGGGGGAGCTGGGCGGCGGCACGTTCGCGCTGTCGCTCGACGTCACCGACCGCGGCTCCTTCGCCGCCTTCCTCGATGCCGCCGAGCGCGAGCTGGGCCAACTGGACGTCGTGATCAACAACGCCGGGATCATGCCGGTGACGCCGTTCGGCGAGGAGCCCGACGACTCGATCAAACGCCAGCTCGATATCAACGTCTACGGGGTGATCGCCGGCACGCAGCTGGCGGCCGAGCGGTTTCAGCCCCGCAATCGCGGCCACATCGTCAACGTCGCCTCTTCGGCGGGCAAAGCGGGAGTGCCTGGGATCGCGACCTACTCGGGAACCAAGCACGCCGTCGTCGGCTTCACGGAGGCGGTGCGGGGTGAGCTTCGTGGCACGGGTATCGAGCTCTCCTGCGTCATGCCCGTCACGGTCAACACCGCCCTCACCGAAGGTGTCTCCGACACGCTCGGGGTAAAGAAGGTCGAGCCCGAGGATGTCGCCAACGAGATTGTCGACGCGCTCGAAGTGCCGCGCTTCGACGTCTTCGTGCCGCCCTACCTGAAGTACACGATCGCGGCTGGCGCGCTGCTGCCGCGGCGGGCACGCGAGGCGGTCGCCAGGCTGATGGGCCTCGACAAGATCATGACCAACGTGCCGAAGCAGGCCCGGCAGGCTTACGAGGAGCGGGCGGCGGCGAGCGAGCCGGCGGCCACCGAGTCCGCTTCGGAGACGGCCCCCGCGCAGCGCGACGCCGCCTGAACCCAAGTCGGGGTTCCGTCGTATATCTCCGCAATGGGCGCCATCTACAACGCCACCTGGGGCCGAGCATTCGCGGCTCTCTATGACCGTGGTCTGAAGGCCACCGAGGAGAACGGCCTGCGGGACATGCGCCGTGAGGTCCTGTCCGGGGCGAGCGGCAGGACGGTCGACCTGGGCGCTGGGACCGGTGTCAACCTCGATCTCTATCCCGGGGCGGTAAGTGAGTTGGTCATGGTCGAGCCCGACCCTCACATGTTCAAACAACTTCGAGCAAAAGCCGCGGGCAGGGGAGGGGTCGAGCTCCTCGAGGCCTCGGCGCAGGAGCTCCCGTTCGCCGATGGCAGCTTTGACACGGCCGTATTCACCTTGGTCCTCTGCACGGTCCCCGATCCAGAGCTGGCGCTGCGCGAGGCGGCGCGGGTGCTCAAGCCGGGCGGCAAGCTGCTCTTCATCGAGCACGTGCGGGCCGAGGAGGCGGGCCTGGCTAGCTGGCAGGACCGCCTTGAGAAGCCCTGGCGCTTTCTCGCCGATGGCTGTCACTGCAACCGCGACACCGTGGCGATGATCGAGGGCTCGCCGCTGAAGCTCGAGCTGGTCGAGTTGGGAGAGCTGCCGAAGACGCCCCCGATCGTGCGCCCGCTGGTCTGCGGCAGCGCGGTCGCCGCTTAGGGAAGCTCGGCGCCGGGCGACCGGGCTTCGGCCGGCTCCGGCTCGCTGAAGCGCCGCGCCAGCAGCGGCTGAGCAACCAGGGTGCCGGCGAGGACCACGAGTGAGACGATGACGAATGCGAGGCCGAGGTCATCGAGCGAGTTGGAGTGTCCGGCGAGGCGATGCTGGACGCCGAGCAGGGCGACGGCAATTGCCAGCAGGTCGGCAATCGCGGCGCCGACGATGAAGCCGAGCCATTCTTCGAGTTCTTCGCCGTGACCCATGCGAGGAACGAGCCAGATCACCTCAACTACATAACCCAGCAGCAGGATCGCGCCGATCAGGGCCAGGCTCTGCAGCAGGTCCGGCGAGGCCGGCGGAACCGCGCCGAGGAAGAACGCGGCGCCGATGCTGGCGACGGCGACTGAGAAGAGCGCCAGCAGGACGCCCTTGGTGACCGGTTCGTAGACGGGGAGGCGCATCGGGCGGCAGTCTATGAGGAGGTCGGCCCCCTGCCAAATCGACCTAACGCACGATAATGGTGGTTATGTCAACCTGAGCGTAGATTGGCCCAGCAGCGCTTGGCCTGTCTGGTCCTATGTCTCGCCAAGCGCTCAATCTGGCGTGAGCGGACCGGCTGATGATGAAGACGGGCCCTGGCAGCCCGTCGACGCAGTGAGCGTGCGGCTCGTGAGTAACCGCGGCAACGGCTGCTTCGCTTCTTGATCGGGACGATCCCTTCGCCGGGGTTGTATCCGGTTGTGAAGCTGAAGCGCTGATCAAAGAGCTCTGAACCCTCCATCGACCACCTGACGTCCGCTTGGTAGGTCGTCTGCGGCTTCAGCGGTTGCGCTGGGATCAGGAAGGCCGAGGGCTGCGGCATATAGCCGCCGATCTCTTCGTTGGTCGAGTCGACCACGCGCAGGTCGACGGCGCCACTGCTGCCAGAGAGCGTCGCGGTGACGGTGACGTCCGGCGCGTCGCTGGGATCGAGGCCGGCGAGATAGACGAGCAGGTGACGTCCGGTGGCGGTGCCCTGAGGCAGGCCGACCTGATCGCCCGGCACCGACGGCGACTCGAAGGCCCGCTCGGTCGGCACAACGCCGGAGACGCCGTTGCCGGGATAGCTGTAGGCGGTGAGGCTCGTCTGTTCGGGTCGGTGGTATCCAGGCCAGGTCGTGGCGCAGTTGTGGTTGTCGTTTTCGGCCGCGCCCAGTTCGCTCAGCTGCGGCGCCAGCAGCTGGATCAGGTGGATCGGGGCTTCCTCCCAGGGATTTCCCTGACTCCAGCTGGAACCGCTGGCGAGGACGCTGTTTTCAGCCGCCCAGTCGCCTTCGGCGCTGTAGTACGGGCTGCTCGGGTCCTCCGAGTGCCTGAGTTCACCGGTCTGCGCCCCGTAGTAGTTGTGCTTGGCGCAATCGGCTGACCAGTCCGGGCGCTCGATCAGCCCGCCCGGGATCCCGTTTGCTTCGCGCTGCTGACTCAGTCGCTGGACGATTTCGGCGCCGCTAATCGCTTCGGCGCCGGCTGGAAACAGCATCGCGCCGAAGATCGCCAGCACCGCGAGGCCTGTCCCAGCTGCCGCCGCTCTCTTGCCGACCACTATCCCCCTGCGTCTTCGATTGCCGATTCGAGCGCATCGGCCGATTCCGGCGTTGCGATCGCTTCGACTCCCTTTGCCCGGGGCCCTTCAAGTGCAAACGACGGAGTCCCGCTGAATCCCAGTTCTTGGGCTTCGGCACTCGTCGCTTCGACCCGCGCGATCACGGTCTGGCTCTTTCGCGCCCGGTTCCACTTGGCCAGGTTCGGCACCCCGGCGGCCTTGGCGATCGCCGTGAGGAATTCGTCGTCGGCGTAACCGGTGTCCTCGGTGCCCTGGTTGCGGTAGAAGAGCTCGACGAAGTTCCAGCCGCGGCCCTGTTCTCCAGCGGCGATTGCGGCCGCCCCGGCCGGCTTGGACTGCGGGCCGATGATCGTGTAATTGCGGAAGGCGAGCTTCGCTTCGCCGCCTTGCACGCGGTTTTCGATCACCTGGGGCAGCACTTCTTCTGAGTATCCCTTGCAGAACGGGCACTGCAGATCGCCGAACTCGAGCACCGTCACCTTGGCGCTCGGATCACCCAGAACCATGCCCTTCTGGGGAATTCCGGCGAGGAGCTGGTCGACCTCCTTGGCTTCGACGATATTGCTGCTGTCGCCGCCGCCGTTGTCGCTACTGCTGACCACGATCAGGACCGCAACCACGGCCAGCGCCAGAAAGGCGCCGGCGCTGGCCAGCTTGACCATGCGCTGACGTCGCTCCGCCGCCCCGGCCTGCTGCTCTTCTTGCAGGCGCTCTTCGCGGCGCGCCTCGCGATCGCTGCGGCCGCTCATGGCTCGCTTCCGACGTAGGCCAGCATGCGCACTGCGTTGGTAACAAAGAGCAGGGTCATCAGTACCGCACTCGCCACGCACCACTGGCAGACCGCGTCGATCGTGAAGAGCTCGAGGTAGGTCAGGTAGAGGCTGTAGCCGAAGCCGATCAGCGAGACGACGAAGCCGACCATGCGGAAGGCGTCGCCGCGCAGCAGAGCGCAGGCGAGCAGCACCACGTAGCCGCCGATACCGAAGATCGCGATGTTGACCCCGGCTAGATGCGAGTAGGAGCTTTCGGCAACCGTCTGGCAGCCGTGGCCGCCGGCGATGCAGACGGGCGAGCCGCCGCCTGAGTCGGCGATCGCGATGTAGGTGGCGACGCCGATGCCGAAAGTGGCGAGGAAGGTCGCAATTCCCCGCAGCGTGCCCTCGGCCGGTGCTTTCATGCCCGGCACGCTATTGCAGCTCCCTGTAGAAAGCCTCAATTTCGCGCGAGAGGCGCCCTCCCTGCCAAGCCAGCGGCGACTGCCCCTCGGGCTCACTGGTCAGGCGGGCGCCGGGGATGCGCGCCGCATAGGCCTCGGCGACCGCGTAGGGATGGCCCGGATCGGCGGCGTCGTGGCTGGCAACCACCAGCGCCGGCACCGCCAGGCCCTCGAGCTCGTCCAGGGACCCGAACGGCCGCGATCGCGGCACCTCCCGCAGCGCCGCGACCAGCGCCTCGGGGTGGCGATGGCGTTCCATCCGTTCGCGGGTGAAGCGCAGGACCGAGTCGCGCCAGCGCGGGTCGATGCCCTGAACGCGATCGATGTAGGCGAGGAAGCCGTCGATGCCGTCTTGCTCGAGCGCGGCGGCGAGCCCATCCCAGTAGCGCAACGAGCCCTCGCTGATCTCGCCGTCATAAGCGGGCCCGATTACGACCAGTCCGGCGACGCGGGCCGGGTCCTCGAGGGAAAAACCAACCGCCGTGTGGGCGCCCATCGAGTGGCCCGCCAGCAGGACGGGCCCCCCACCGGCTTGCCCATCGATCACCGCCGCCAGGTCCCCCCTCAGCTCCGGGTATCCATAACCCGCGCCCGCCTGCGCCGGGTCGGACTCGCCGTGGCCGCGGGCGTCGTAGCTGACCACGGTGTGGCCGGCGCGCTCGAGCCGGCGCGAACCGTGAATTACCGAGTGGCGAGTGGCGGTGATGCCATGACAGAGCACGATCGGGGGTCCCTCCCCCACCGCCTCACCGCGAATCCTCGGCGCGGCGCCGGTGCTGAACGCGACCGCCTCCGGCGGCATCAACCGGCGGCGGCGACTGCCTGTGCGAGATCGTCGACCGACTCGAAGCTGAGGCCGACCAGAGTCACCCTGCGGTGGCGGATGATCCCTTCCTCGTCGATGACGAAGACGGCTCGCCGCACCATCGGCCCGGCGAGCACCCCGTAGGCCTTGGCGACCGCCTTGTCCTCGTCGGCGAGCAGCGGCACATTGAGGCTCTTCTCCTGGGTGAAGCGCTCGTGTGACTCGACCGACTGCGGCGAGATCCCCAGCACCTCGGCGCCGATCTGGTCGAGCTTCTCACCCTGGTCGCGGTAGGAGCAGAACTGCTTGGTGCAGACGGCGGTGAAATCGCCCGGGTAGAAGGCGAGCACGAGCTTGCGCCCGCGGTAATCGCTGAGCTTGTAGGTCTTGCCACCCGTGCCGGGCAGCTCGAAGTCCGGTGCCGCGTCGCCTACGTCGACCTTCGCCATCGGCTCAGACTAGTGCAGTCAGCCTTTTTCGACGGTGATCTTTTCGATCAGCACCGTCTGTTTGGGTTTTTCTTCCGGCGTGCCCTGCTTGCCGATCTGTTCGACCACGTCCATGCCCTTGTCGACCTTGCCGACCAGGGCGTATTCCGGCGGCAGGCCCGCATCGGCTCCGATGACGACGAAGAACTGGCTACCCGAGCTGCCGGGCGGATCGGATGAGCTCTTGGCCATTGCCACGATCCCCTTGGTGTAGGCGAGGTTGGCCGGGGGCTTCTCGACCACGGTGTAGCCGGGCCCGCCGAGACCGGTTCCGAGCGGGTCGCCGCCCTGAATCACAAAGCCAGGCACGATGCGATGGAAAGTGAGGTCGTCGTAAAAGCCTTCATCACTGAGGAAGATGAAGGAGTTGACCGTCTTCGGCGCCCGGCTCGAGTCAAGCGCGATGTCGAAGCTGCCGCAGCTCGTTGCGACTACGGCGGTCAGCTTTTCACCCTTCTTCACAGTTTGGGGCGGCGCCTTGAAGCTGACTTTCTTTGGCGCCGGCGCTTCGACTTCCTTGCAGCCACCGGAGCTGGCCGTGGTCGAGGAGTCGCTACTGCCACCGCTGCGACTGATCAGGATCGCCGCGACGACGACGACCGCGACGACCGCGAAGCCGGCGAGGATGAACAAACGACGGTCGGTTCCCTGCTCCATCGGCGGCGAAGCCTAGAGGATCGGCCCGCGGCAATTGCGATCATCGCGCTGTGCAAGAGTCCGCGCTAACCCGCCTCGCCCGCGCGGTACTGGACATTCCCGCACCCGAGCGGGCGCTCGTCTGCGGCTGTGGGGACGGCGAGCCGGTGCTGTTCCTCGCTCGTGAGTTCCCCTCGGCACGGGTACGCGGCACCGACACCTCGGCGGAACGGGTGCGAGCGGCGAGCGCCCGAGTCGGTCTCGACCCCGAGGGCCGCGTCGCCTTCAAGCAGGCCACGCCGCGCCGGCTCCCCTTCCCCGACGAGTTCTTCGACCTGGTCGTGATCTTCGCGGGCCGCCCGCCGCCGCGCGAGATCGCTCGCGTCATGCGCCCCGAGGCGCGCCTGATTCTTGCCTGCGCGCCGCCTGCCGACCGGCTGGGCGGAGTCCGGCATCGGCTCTGGCGGAGACGCCTTCCCGTCGCCGACATTTAGGCTGCGACGCGGATGGAGATCGAGGGCATGCCACTCACTTTGCTGGTCAATCCCGCCTCGGCGCACGGGCGGACGCTGAAGCTGCTGCCGGCGGTCGAGCAGGAGCTAGACCAGCGCCGAATCCCCTTCCGGGTCGAGCGCACGCGCGGGCTTGAGGACGGGATCGAGCGGGCCCTGCGAGCCGTGGAGGCGAACGAGGTCCCGGTAGTGATCAGTGGCGACGGTCTAGTCGGCGCGGTCGGCGGCGCGATGGCGGGCTCGGAGACGCCACTCGGCATCATTCCCGGCGGCCGCGGCAACGACCTCGCCCGCGTGCTCGGCATCCCCGATGACCCGGTCGCCGCCGTGGCGGTACTCACCGCCGGCGAGAGCCGGCGCATCGACGTCGGCGAGGCCAACGGCAAACGCTTCCTCGGCATCATCAGCGTCGGCTTCGACTCCGAATGCAACCGCCTGGCGAATGAGGTCACGATCATCCGCAGCAACCTGGTCTACGTGTACTCCCTCTTTCGCACCCTGCTCAGCTGGAAGCCGGCGCGGTTCACGATCCGCAGCGAGAGCGAGCGGATCCGCACCAGCGGTTACTCGATCTCGGTCGCAAACAACAGCACTTTCGGTGGTGGCATGCGGATCGCGCCAGAGGCGCTGCTCGACGACGGATTGCTCGACGTGATCACGGTCGGCGAGGTCGGAAAGCTGCGCTTCGTGGCTAATCTGCGCAAGGTGTTCAACGGCACGCACATCGACGATGAGCAGGTGCAGATGTTCCGCGCCTCGCGGGTGGAAATCACGGCGAGCCGGCCCTTCCCCGTCTACGCCGACGGTGAGCACCTGACCGAACTCCCGGTCTCGGTTCGCGTCCTGCCTCGCGCACTCAGCGTGCTCGCCCCAGCCGCCGCTGAGGCCTGAGTGCTGTTCGGCGCAAAGCTCACCGCGGCGCGCGCGGTCGGCGTAGCCAGCCGGGCGAGCGGACGCGGCGGCGGCACGACGCTGCCGGGACGGATGCTGCTGCGCATCGCGCCCGACGCGATCGCCAGGCTCGGCAAGCGCCTCGATCGCGGCTCGACGCTGATCAGCGCCACCAACGGCAAGACGACGACCGCCGGGATGGTCGCCGCCGCGCTCGAGGCCGACGGCCGCCACCCGGTCCACAACCGTGCCGGCTCAAACATGACCTGGGGAGTTGCCACCGCCCTGCTCGAGCAGCGGGGCTCCGAAGGGCTCTTTGAGGTCGACGAGGCCTGGCTGCCCAAGGTCACCTCCCAGCTCGAGCCCTCGCTGCTGGTGCTCGGCAACCTCTTCCGCGACCAGCTCGATCGCTACGGCGAGATGGAGACGCTCGCCGCCGAGTGGGGCAAGGCCGTCGCCTCGCGCACCGGATACAGCCGCTTCGCGCTCAACGCCGACGACCCGGCGATCGCCGACCTCGGTCGCGAGGAGAGCGGCGAGGCCCGCGCGGGGGTCGTCTATTTCGGCATCGAGGATGCGACTCAGGCCCTGCCCGAGCTGCAGCACGCTTTCGACGCCAAGCACTGCCGCCGCTGCGGCCACCCCTATGCCTATGAGCGCGCCTTCGTCGGCCACCTCGGCCACTACTCCTGCCCCAACTGCGGCGCCACGCGGCCGCGGCCCGACGTCGCCGCCACGGCGATCGAGCTGCGCGGGATGTCGGGCTCGCTGGTGACCGTGCGCACCCCACAAGGAGAGATCGAGCTGCAACTGCCGCTGCCCGGCCTCTACAACGTCTACAACGCGCTCGCCGCAGTCACCGCCGCGCTCGAGCTCGGGGTGGCGCCAGCGACGATCGCCAGCTCGCTGCAGACGATGCGGGCCGCCTTCGGCCGAGTCGAGACGATCGCGATCGGTTCCTCACAGCTCTCGATCCTGCTGATCAAGAACCCGGCCGGCGCCAACGAGGTCCTGCGCACGCTGATGCTCGAGGCCGGCGCGGAGAAGCTCGACCTCTGGATTGGGCTCAACGACAGGATCGCCGACGGGCGCGATGTCTCCTGGATCTGGGATGCGGATTTTGAGCTGCTTGCCGGCGGCGTGCGGCGCGTCATCTGCGCCGGCACGCGAGCGCCGGAGATGGCCCTGAGACTTAAGTACGCCGGCTGGCCCGAGCGCTCGATCCTGGTCGTACCGGGAGTCGAGGACTCGCTTGACCGGGCGCTCTTGGAGTCCCCCAAGCGCCTCTTCGCCCTGCCCACCTACACGGCACTGCTCGAGCTGCGCAAGCTGCTCGCGGACCGTGGCCTCGCCGAGGAGTTCTGGCGGTGAACAGCCTGATCTGGCACGAAGTTGAGTGCGGCGCCTACACCGCCGACCTCGCCCTCTGGGAGGAGCTCGCCGGGCGAACCGACAAGCCGATTCTGGAGCTCGGCTGCGGCGCCGGGCGGGTCACGCTCCACCTCGCCGAGAAGACCGGCCTGCTCGTGATCGGCTTCGACCACAACAGGAAGTTGGTCGAGGCGATCTGGGAAAGGGGGCACGGGACGACAGCCGACGCCGAGCAAGAGGACATCCGCGCCTTTGAACCGATGGCGACCAAGTTCAGCCTGGTGATCGCGCCGATGCAGCTGATCCAACTGCTCAGCGATAGTCAGGAGCGGGTCTCCTGCCTCTCCTGCGTCGTCGACAGCATGCTGCCGGGTGCGCGCGCCGCCTTCGCGATCGTCGAACAGATGCCCGATCCGCCGCCCCCAGGCACGAGCGCGCCGCCGCTGCCCGACGTGCGCGAGATCGAAGGCTGGATCTACTCGAGCCTGCCGCTCGAGCCAGTGGCACTGCCGGAAGCGATCCTGCTGCGCCGGCTGCGCCAGACGGTCGATCCCGACGGCAACATGAGTGAGGAGCTGAACGAGCTCGAGCTGGCGATGCTCTCGGCCGAGACGCTCGAAGAAGAGGGCCGCGCCGCCGGTCTGCGCCCGAGCGGGCGACGCCAGATACCCGCGACCGAAGCCCACGTCGGCTCCACCGTCGTTCTCTTCGAGAAGGTGGCTTGATGGAGCTCCGCTTCCTCGCCCTCTACCCCGAGCAGATGAACATCTACGCCGATCGAGGCAACGTCCTCTTCCTGCAGCGGCGCTGCGAGTGGCGCGGCATCGACTTTGCCTACGCCAGTGCCGGTCCCGGCGAAGAGTTCGATCCCACCGCCCACGATTTCATCTACCTCGGCGGCGGCCAGGATCGCGACCAGCGGGTCGTGGCCGCCGACATGGTCGAGAGCAAGCAGGTCGCGATGGTGGAGGCGACCGGGGACGGCGCCGTCGTGCTCGCCGTCTGCGGCGGCTACCAGTTGCTCGGCAGCAGTTATCAGCTTGACGATGAGAGCCTGCCGGGGCTCGGCCTGGTCGACCTGAAGACGGTCCGCAGCCCGGGGCCGCGCCTGATCGGCAACGTCGCGATCGAGGTCGACCTCGGCGACGGACCGCGGGTCCTCGCCGGCTTCGAGAACCACGGCGGCCGGACCCACCTCGGCGCCGGGGCGGCGGCGCTGGGCAAGGTGTTGAAGGGCTTCGGCAACAACGGCGAGGACGGCCTCGAGGGTGTGTGGCTCAACAACCTGATTGGCACCTACCTGCACGGGCCGCTGCTACCCAAGAACGCCTGGCTGGCCGACCACCTGATCGCGCTTGCGCTAGAGCGTCGCTATGGCAAGCGCCCCGAGCTCGGAGCGCTCGAGGACGGGCTCGAGCGTGCGGCACACGAGTCGGCGCGGCGGGCAGCGCTGGGCTAGCGGCCGCTTGAGCCGAAGCCGCCGTCACCGCGGGCGGAGTCGGCGAGAGCCTCAGACTCGACCGGCTCGGCCGGGGCGATCGGGGTGATCACGAGCTGGGCGATGCGGTCGCCGGGCGCGACCCGAAAGACCTCGGCCGGGTCGGTGTTGAGCAGGAGGACGCGAATCTCGCCGCGGTAGCCCGAGTCGATCAGGCCGGGGCTGTTGACCAGGCTGATGCCGTGGCGCTTGGCCAGGCCCGAGCGCGGCAGCACCAGGCCGGCGTGGCCGTCGGGGATCTCGACCGCGATCCCGGTGCCGACGCTCCAGCGCTCCCCTGGCCCGATGTGCGCAGCCTCACAGGCATAAAGATCGAGCCCGGCGTCACCCTCGTGGGCGCGGCTGGGCAGCACGGCGTCGTCGTTGAGCCTCGAGATCGGCAGCTTCACGAGCGCAACCCTAGACGACGGCGAGATCGTCAAAGCGATGCAGCTCGGCGACCGGGACCTTGGCCCGGACCAGGACCCCGTCCTCGCGCTCGGTCCGCTCCAGCTCGCCGGCAACCTCGTGTAGCTCGTGCAGGCGGCCGCCCTCGGTGTAGGGAATCAGCAGCTCGACCTCGGCGAGGGTGTCCTCGAAGGCAGTCTCGATGCCGCCGCGCAGCTGGTCGAGCCCGGTGCCATCCAGTGCCGAGACGAGGACCGCGCCGGGATGGCGCAGCAGCACCTCAGCCGGCTCGTCGGGGTCGAGCAAGTCCGCCTTGTTGAGGACGAGCAGGCGGGGCTTCTCGCCGGCGCCGATCTCCTCCAGCACCTCGTCGACCGCCTGCATGTCGGCCACCCGGCGCTCCTCCGGCGCCGCCGCATCGACTACGTGAAGGATCAGGTCGGCGAGCACGGTCTCCTCCAGCGTCGCCTTGAAGGCCTCGACCAACTGGTGCGGCAGCTTCTCGATGAAACCGACGGTGTCGGTGACGAGGTAGTCGCGACCGGAGAGCTCGAGGCTGCGCGTGGTCGGGTCAAGCGTATGGAAGAGCCGGTCGCCGACCCCAACCTCGGCCCCGGTGAGGGCGTTGAGCAAGGTCGACTTGCCGGCGTTGGTGTAGCCGGCGAGAGCGACGCGCGGCAGCGAGGAGCGTTCGCGGCGGGCCCGCATCACGCCGCGGTTGCGTTCGAGCCTGCCGAGGCGGCGGCGCAGCGCCGCGATGCGGTCGCGGGCGAGGCGGCGGTCGGTCTCGATCTGGCTCTCCCCCGGGCCCCTGGTACCGATGCCACCGCCGAGCCGCTCGAGGTGGGTCCAGAGACCCCGCATGCGGGCGAGGTTGTACTCGAGCTGGGCGAGCTCGACCTGCAGCTTGCCCTCGGCCGAGTGGGCGTGGTCGGCGAAGATGTCGAGGATCACCGCGGTGCGGTCGATCACCGGCACCCCGAGGGCGGCCTCGAGATTGCGCTCCTGACGCGGTGCCAGCTCGTCGTCGACGGCGACGACGTTGGCGTCGCAGGCCTCGATCTCGGCCTTGAGCTCGGTCAGCTTGCCGCGGCCGACGTAGCGGTCGGGGTCGGGCTTTTCGCGCTGCTGCACCGCCTCGCCGGCGGTGGCGACGCCGGCTGTGCGCAGCAGCTCCTTCAGCTCGGCAAGCGGGTCGCCCTCCTCCTGCCCACTTGTAATCCCGATCGCCAGGGCGCGCTGGCGGGCGCGCGGATTGGAAACACCGGCGCCACCCATGCCGTTGCGTGTTTCCACCTTCCGCCCGTTTCTCGATCGCTGCACCTTTCTTGATTGTAGGTGGCTAGGCTTACGCTCCGTGAAGGTCTTCGTAACGGGAGGAACGGGATTCATCGGCGGCGAGCTCGTGCATCAGCTGCGCGCCCGCGGCGATCAGGTCGTCTGCCTCGTCCGCAGCCCGGAGAAAGCGAGCAAGCTGAGGGAGCTCGGCTGCGAGCTCATCAGCGGCGATCTCGGCGACGCCGAAGCCCTGCGCTCCGGCATGGAGGGCTGCGACGGCCTGATCCACGCCGCGGCGATGTACGAGGTCGGGATCCCGGCCAAGCAGCACCCGGCGATGTACGAGGCCAACGTGCGCGGCAGCGAACGTGTGCTTGAAGCGGCCCTCGCGGCCAAAGTAGGCAAGGTCGTCTACGTCTCGACCGTCGGCATCTTCGGCAACACCCACGGCAAGGTTGTCGATGAGAGCTACGAGCACCCCGGCAAGGAATTCACCTCCTACTACGAGGAGACCAAGCTTGAGGGCCACCGGATCGCCAAGCGGATGATGGCCGAGGACGGCCTCCCCGGGGTGATCGTTCAGCCCGGCGGCGTCTATGGGCCGGGCGACACCTCCCAGATCGCCGACCTGCTGAGCGAATTCTTCGCCGGTCGCCTCTTCCTCCTGCCCTTCCCCGAGCTCGGTATCTGCCTCTCGCATGTGGAGGACATCGCCGCCGGCATCGTCCTCGCCCTCGACAGGGGCAAGGTCGGCGAGACCTACGTGATCAGCGGTCCGGCGACGACGATGCGCGAGGCGATCCAGACCGTGGCCGACCTCAGCGGCCGCAAGGCCCCCAAACACGCGATGCCGACCCCACTGATCAAGGCGATGACGCCGATCGGGCCGCTGGTCGGCAAGCTGATGGGGCAACCACCCAACCTGCGCGAGCTGATCTCCTCGGCCGACGGCGTCACCTTCTGGGCCAGTTACGAGAAGGCCGGACGCGAGCTGGGTTACGCGCCGCGCGGCATGGACGAGGGCATGCGGCAGACGCTCGAAGGGGACGACCGTTTCCCCGATCCGGCTGCGTGAAGGAGCCGGGAGAGGGTCTCCCGGAGCAACAGCGGGGAGGCTCCGGGAGACCCTCTCCCGGCTCCCTTAGGCTGCGATGATGCGGGTAATCGACGTAATGCACTTGGGGCGGCCGCACGTCATTGGCTGCTGGGAGGTCGACGGAGCGCTGGTCGACCCGGGTCCGCAGTCGTCGATGGAAACACTGCTTGAGGCGATCGACGGCGAGCAGCCGCGGGCGCTGCTGCTGACTCACATTCACCTCGATCATGCCGCCGCGACCGGCGCCCTGGTGCGACGCTGGCCCGAACTCGAGGTCTACGTCCACGAGCGCGGCGCGCGCCACCTGGTCGATCCTTCGAAGCTCCTGTCCAGCGCCGAGCGCCTCTACGGCGATCGGATGGAGTACCTCTGGGGCGAGATCGTGCCCGTGCCCGAGGCTAACGTGAAGCCACTGGCGGGCGGCGAGGACGTGCTCGGCATGCGGGTCGCCTACACCCCCGGCCACGCCTCTCACCATGTTTGTTACTTCCACGAGGAGAGCGGCACCGCCTTCGTTGGCGACGTCGCCGCGGTCCGCATCCCCGGCGTCGACCTGGTCGTGCCCCCCACTCCCCCGCCCGACATCGACGTCGAGACCTGGCTCGAGTCGATCAACCTGGTCGAGTCATGGCGCCCCGAGCGCCTCGCCGTCACCCACTTCGGCGCGATCGAGGAGCCGATAGAGCACCTCGAGGAAGTCCGCCGGCGTCTGCGTGAGGAGGCCGACCTCGCCCGCGAGCTAACAGAGGACGACTACGAGCGCCGCCACCGCGAGCGCGTCGCGACAGCCGCTGACACCCCAGAGGCCGCCGAGGAGCTGATCCAGTGTGTCCCGCCCCAATACCAGTGGCGCGGCCTGGACCGGTACTGGCAGAAGCACGCCGAGCGCGAAGCGGCGTGATCTAAGCGGGTTCGGTTATCGCCGTCGCCAGTCTCTGCACGGCGTCCTCGATCACGCCTTCAATTCCGCCTATCACCTCAGCGTCCTGCCGGGCCTTCGGCAACCGCCGTCGCGCCGGCTCACGAGAGACGATGATCCGGCTCGAAAGATCGGCGACCCTATGCCTTGTCAACCCGGCGGAAACTCCCAGTTCCTTGGCGAGCCGATCGAGGTGGCGGCCCCGGATCCGGTCATACCTGTACTCCCCGCCGTACTTCATCGCCATCTTGCGGCCAAACCGGTGGCCGTAGACCCGCGTGGAAAGCAAGTCGTACAAAGGCGCCATCCGTGGTGATCCCTCGCCCTCCAGCAGCAGCGAGTAGTTCTTGGAGTGAGCATCCGCGTTGCCGATCAGCAGATTGAAGATCAGGGCGTCGAGAAAGGTAAAGAGGTCGAGGGCCGGGGCGGCCGACCTGTCGCGAAGGAGCTGCCCACATGCTTCGATGCCGGGCCCCCCTTCCGACTCGTACTTCTGCTCGGGCAGATAACCGAGCGCCTGGCAGAAGTCCTCCTGGTGGATTCGATGAACCGAGATGCCGGTGCGCGTCCGGTCGTAGCGCGTAACCAGCAAGGCATCCTGTCCGCCCGCCCGAATTGGGCATGCATCGGCAGCGGTCAGTCCCACCTCCCTCGCCAGCGCCATACAAAAGGCCTCGTTTACGACCATGCCCTCGACGTCGGGAATAGGGGCCTTGATGATGTGCGTGCTGGGGGGTCGCCCTCGCGTGATTCCAAGTTCCGTATCTCGGGCGAGAACGGGGAGCTTGTCCTGGGCCCCTGCAAGCGAGAGTCGTACGCCTTCGTCTTCGTCGTCGAGGCCGATCAGCAGGGGCCGCCTGGGAAGTTCGGTGAGCAGCTCGCCCAGACCTTTGTCATCGAGCCAGGTAGGAGGCGCAATCGAGACGAAGGGCGGCTCGCTTCCCGGAGAGGCCAGGGAGACAGCGCCCGCACACTCCCCCCCTATCTCCGTGAGAACGCTGAAGGGGTTGTCGGCGGAGACCTGAAAGGCACGCGCTATCGATTTGAGGAAATCGCCCTCTGGTAGTAGACCGGCGAAGAAGGGCCGGCACTCACCGTCCTCGAAGGGTTCGAGCCTGACGGGCAGGCTCAGCGAGAGCGGAGCTCCGCCCGCATCCACCCAGCTCGGCTCGTAGACAAATTTGAGACGCGCTTGCTCCAGTCGTTCCAGGCGGCCGACGCGATCGGAATGGAAATAGACATCAAGCCACGTCATCGCGCCTGCACGATGACGTCGATGCCCAGGGCCCCCAATATGCGAAGCAACCCATCGAGTTGTGCCGTCTTCTTTCCCCGCTCGACTTCCCCCACCAATCTCGGCGTCACCGCGGCCACGGCAGCGGTTGCCTCCTGCGTCAGTCGCAAGTCGACGCGCCGTTCGCGTATGCGAGCACCCAACTGCTCAGGAGTTTGAATACGGCCGCTTATCATCCCGTTCGGGAAGATATTAGGGAATCGACCGGTAATACCAGAGAATCTTCCCGAGCGGGACGATTTTCCCATTTATGGACCGTATCGTTCGCAAATCTTCCCGAGCGGGATGATTTGGACTCGGATCAACTCAGGTACTTACGCATCCGCTCAACCGCCTCGGTGATGCGGTCGTCGGGGGTGGTCAGCGAGATGCGGAAGAAGCCCTCGCCGCTGGGCCCGTACATCGAGCCTGGGGAGACGACCACCGCGGCCTCTTCGAGTACGAGCTCGGCGAATGAGGTCGAGGTGTGACCCTCTGGCACGGGGGCCCAGACGTAGATCGTGCCCTTTGGTGCGGTGACCTCGACCCCGATCTCGCGCAGGGCGTTGACGACGAGGTCGCGGCGGCGCGTGTAGGTCTCGTTCATCCGCCCCAGCGGCCCGCTGGGCCCCTGGAGGGCGGCGACGCCGGCCATCTGCACGGCCTCGAAGAGGCCTGAGTCGACGTTGGTCTTGAGCCGCCAGTAGGTCTGCACCGCCTCAGCGTTGCCGAGGATCGCGGCGCAGCGCCAGCCGGTCATGTTGAAACCCTTGGAAAGTGAGAAGACCTCGACCCCGATCTCCTTGGCGCCGGGGGTGGCGAGGAAGCTGGGCGCGACGTAGCCGTCGTAGGTCGTCTCCGAGTAAGCGTTGTCGTGGACGACGAGGATCTCGTGCTCGCGGGCAAAGGAGACAACCATCTCGAAGAAGCCCTCGGGTACGACGGCGCCGGTCGGATTGTTGGGGAAGTTGATGAACATCAGTCGCGCCTTTGCCGCCACGTCCGCCGGGATCGCGCTGAGGTCTGGCGCGAAGCCGAGATCGGGCACCAGAGGCAGCAGCTCGGCCGAGGCTCCGGCGAGGATCGGACCGCCGGTGTAGACCGGGTAGCCCGGGTCGGAGGCGAGCGCCACGTCGCCGGGATCGAGGAAGGCGAAGCAGAGGTTGTAGATGCACTCCTTGGCGCCGATCGCGGGGATCACCTCGCTTTCGGGGTCGATCTCGACCCCGAAGCGGCGGTCATAAAACTCGGCGAAGGCCCCCCGGAACTCCTCGCGTCCGCGGTTGCTGGGGTACTGCTGGTTGCCGGGCGCGGCCACCGCCTCCTGCATCGCCGAGACAATGTGCGGGTAGGTCGGTTCGTCGGGGTCGCCGATGCCGAGGCTGATCACGTCGATGCCGGCGGCGCGCTTGTCGGCAATCGTCCGCTCCAGCTCCTGGAACTTGTAGGGAGGCATCGCCTCCAGTCGTTTGGACGGATCCGAGATCGCCATCGGCGCGGAAATCTAGCCGTCCAGGCCGGCGAGTGCGCTCAGCAGCTCGGCCGAGAGCTCACCGGCGCAGATCTGCTCGGCCCAGCCACTCAACGTTACGTCGAGATCGCCGGAGATCTCGACCACGAGCTCACCGCCGTCGAGCTCAACCGTGATCGGACTCGGGGCGCCGTTAAGGAAGGCCGTGACCGCGGCACCGCTGGCGCCGGTACCCGAGGAGAGCGTCTCCCCCACGCCGCGCTCGAAGATCCGCGCCCGCACTCGGCTGCCGTCGATGCGCAGGAAGGAGACGTTGGTGCGATTGGGGAAGAGCGCGTTGCCTTCGATCCCGGGTCCGACCGCGCCCAGATCCAAGCTCTCGAGCTCCTCGCCGACCACGATCGCGCACTGGGGGTTGCCGATCGAGACGTGCTGGAAGACCCACTCGCGACCGCCGCTGCTCAGGCTGCCGCGGCCGTCCGATCCACCGTCGGGAAAATCCTTGGAGGCAGTGCTCGCCCGCCCCATCGCCACCGAGCAGGTGCGCTCCGAGGTGATCGTCGGCGTCACCGCGCCGGCCGCTGTGAGGATCGAGAAAGTGTCCTCCTTGGTCCAGCCGTGGCGGCGCAGGTAGAGGATCGCCTCGCGCGCACCGTTGCCGGAGAGCTCGGCCTCGGAGCCGTCCGGGTTGAAGATCCGCAGCTCGGCGACGTAAGCCGGATCCTCGCTGCGCGAGAGCAGGAGCACTCCATCGGCACCAATGCCGAAATGCGGATCACAGACTCGCCGCACCCGCCCCGACGTCAGCTCCCAAGGGAGCTCGCCCCCCTCGACGATCAAGTAGTCGTTGCCCAGCGCCTGCCACTTCTCGAATCGCACGCCCCCAGCCTATTGCCCCCTACTGACTTCGCCTTTTGTCGTGCATATCCGCCCAAAAGGGCGAACTCAGCGGAGATTGCGAATGATCTGGATCGCCGCTTCGGCGTCGTCGAGGTTCGTGCGGTCGAACCAGCGCAGGTTGGGAACCTTGCGCATCCAGGTCAGCTGTCGCCGGGCGTAGTTGCGTGAGCGCTTCTGCATAGTCTCGAGGTCGCCGCTGAGCACCTCGTCGAAGCCAAGCGCCTTGCGCGCCGTTCGCGACGGCCCCGCCGCCTCGGCCCGCTCGACCTCCGCTCGCGCCCCGGCAGCGACGATCGCCTCGGTCCGCGCGTCGATGCGCTCGTAGAGCCGCTCGCGCTCCATGTCGAGGCCGAAGATCGCCGTCGGGTGCCGTGTCTCAGCTGACCACAGCTCCGAGTCCTCGGACTCCGGCGGCGCCTTGACCAGCGATAGCTCCCCCAGTGCCGCCCGCATGTAGAGACCTGTGCCCCCCACCACGATCGGCCGCCGCCCTGCCTCCAACGCCCGATCGATCTCCGCGTGAGCCAGCGGCATGTAATCGCCGACGTTGAAGCGCTCGGTCACCGGCACGAGGCCGACCAGCCTGTGCTCCAGTCGTGCTTGCTCCTCGGCCGATGCGACACCGGTCAGGACCGAGAGGCCCTCATAGACTTGCAGCGCGTCGCAGGAGATCGCAACCGGATTCTCCCCACGCTCTCGCAGCAACTCCGCAAGCTCGATCGCGACCCCAGTCTTGCCCACCCCGGTAGGGCCGAAGATCGCGATTACCCGCACCGTCAGAGCGCGCGGCTGAGCAGTCTCTCGGTCCCGGTAAGGGTCTGAGAGGTTGCGGCGGTGATCTCGACCTCGACCAGCTCACCGGGCGAGGCCGTGCCCTCGAAGTTGACGGCCTTGTTGTGCCTGCTACGCCCGCGCAGGCGCGTCTCGTCGGTGCGGCTGGTGCCTTCGACCATCACCTCGACCTCGCGGCCGACAAACCGCTGAGCCCGTTCAGTGGCTCGCCGCTGCACCAGCTCGACCAGGCGCTCCATCCGCTCGACCTTGACCGGGTGTGGAATCTGATCGCCGAACTCGGCCGCCTCGGTCTCGCGGCGCGGCGAGAAGATGAAGGTGAAGGCGCTGTCGTAGCCAACCTCGTCAACCACTTCCAGCGTCTGCTCGAAGTCGTCCTCGCTCTCACCGGGGAAGCCGACGATGATGTCGGTGGTGATCGCGCAGTCGGGAACTTGCTCGCGGATCAGCGAGACGCGGTCCATGTAGCGCTGGCGATCGTAGGTGCGGCGCATGCGCCTGAGGATCGTGCTCGAGCCCGACTGCAGGGGCAGGTGGATGTGCTCGCAGACCGAGGCAAGGTCGGCGTGGGCGCGGATCACGTCCTCCTTCATGTCCTTGGGATGCGGGCTGGTGTAGCGGATGCGCTCGATCCCTTCGATCCCGTCGATCAGGCCCAGTAGCTCCGCAAAGCCGATCCGAGACCCCCTGGGCAGGTCGCGCCCGTAACTGTTGACGTTCTGGCCGAGCAGGGTGACCTCGCGCACGCCGTCGGCGGCCAGCGCCTGGGCCTCGGCCACGAGCTCATCCGGGTCACGGCTGACCTCGCGCCCCCGGGTCGAGGGGACAATGCAGTAGGCGCAGTTGCAGTTGCAGCCCTGAGAGACCTGCAGCCAGCCCTGGAACTCGCGCACTCGGCGGGTCGGCAGGTGGCCGGAGAAGTCCTCGAACTCGAAGTAGCCCTGGGCGCTGAGCGAGTCCGAGTTGAGGAACTCGGCCAGCTTGTGAATCTGGCCTGGGCCGAAGGCGACGTCGACGAAGGGAAAGCGCTGGAAGACCTCGTCCTTGACCGACTGCGCCCAGCAGCCCCCGACCCCCACGATCCGGTCGGGATGCTCGTTCTTGAGCCGCTTCGCCTCACCAAGGCGAGCGATAAAGCGGTTGTCAGCCGACTCGCGGATCGAGCAGGTGTTGAAGAGGATCAGGTCGGCGTCGTCAGGGGCCTCGGCCTCCTGGTAACCGAGCGACTCGAGCATCCCCCGCATCCGCTCGGAGTCGTGCACGTTCATCTGACAGCCGAACGTCGTGACGTGGTACCGCTTACCGCTCCTCATGCCGCCGAGGTTAGCGCCCGCGCGGCCCAACTCGCTACTTGACTACGAGTGTCCCTTCCATTCCCGCTTCCGCATGACCGGGGATCGTGCAGAGGTAGGTGTAGGTGCCAGGAGCGAGATCGGCGCTGACCGAGGTTTTGCCTTCGGCAAGCGTTTCGGAGATGGCGATTTCTTTGCCATTCTGCTCGATCGCGACGTTGTGTTCGAGCGCTGCGGGGTTGTCGAAGTCGATCGTGACTTTGCCCGGCTTGCTGGTCAGGCTGGTCTTGTCGAATGCAAGAGCGCTTTCCGAGGCGGCGAGCTGCAGCGTTCCCCCCGGTCCCTGGGCAGACGCTTCGGGCTTTGCCGCTGGTGCTTCTTTGCCCGCCGGCGCTTCCTTGCTTTCCCTTTCTACCGGCGAGGACTCCTCTTTTTCGACCTCTTCGTCCGCCTTGGAGAGCTCCGCGGCCTTGGCCTTGTCCTCATCCTTGGCGTGCAGCACGGCGAAGGTCGCCGTGGCGCCGATCAAGACCGCGAAAACGAGCGCGACGAACGGCCCGGCCTTGCCGGGGAAGCTTTTGACCCGCAGGCCAATGAAGCTAACGGCTACTGCAGAGACCGCGAGTGCGATTCCGCAGACGAAAAACAAGGTTTCGTTGCTCATGCGGCGCGAATCCTATCCACTGAGGTTGTCTGTCCGGCGCAAGCCTGCGTCCTCAGTCGCTCGCGTGCAAAAGCACGCCACGCTCCCTGCGTCCTTGGCCTGCTTGAACAGACAACCTCAGGCGGCTTCTGCAACCGGGGGAATGTCCTGCTGTGGGGCAACCTCATCGCCAATCCCGAGTGCCGTGCGCACCTTGGCCTCGATCTCGCTGGCGATCTCGGGGTTCTCGGCGAGGTACTGCTTGGCGTTGTTGCGACCCTGGCCCAGGCGCGTCTCTCCATAGGAGAAGAAGGCACCCGACTTGCGGACAATGTCGTGCTCGATGCCGAAATCGAGCAGCTCGCCTTCGCGCGAGATCCCCTGGCCGTACTCGATCTCGAACTCGGCCTGGCGGAAGGGCGCCGCGCACTTGTTCTTGACGACTTTGACCCGGACCCGGTTGCCGACCGCCTCGGTGCCGTCCTTGAGGGTCTCGATGCGACGGATGTCGAGGCGCTGCGAGGCGTAAAACTTCAGCGCTCGGCCGCCCGGCTGAGTCTCCGGTGAGCCGAACTGAACGCCGACCTTTTCGCGGATCTGATTGGTGAAGACGCAGACCGTGTTGGTGCGATTGAGGTTGCCGGCTAGCTTGCGCATTGCCTGCGACATCAGCCGCGCCTGCAGGCCGACGGTGGTGTCGCCGATCTGGCCGTCCAGCTCGGCCTTCGGCGTCAGTGCTGCGACCGAGTCGATCGCGACCACGTCGACGGCGGCAGATGCGATCAGGCGGTCGGCGATCTGCAGTGCCTGCTCGCCGTAGTCGGGCTGAGAGACGAGCAGCTCGTCGGTGTCGACCCCGATCGCCCGGGCGTAGATCGGGTCCATCGCGTGCTCGGTGTCGATGAAGACGCAGACACCGCCCTTGGCCTGAGCCTCGGCGATGATGTGGTAAATCAGCGTCGTCTTTCCAGAGGACTCAGGGCCGAAGATCTCGACGATCCTCCCCCGTGGCACGCCGCCGATACCGAGCGCCAAATCGAGCGCTACGGCGCCGGTCGGAATTGCTTCGACCGGCAACCTGCTGTCGGCACCGAGCCGCATCAGGGAGCCCGCCCCGAAATCGCGCTCGATCTGGGTTACCGCAGCCTCCAGGGCCGCGTCCTTAGCCTTGGCTTCCTTCGCCGAGACATCGTTCAAAGGCGTCGTCTTCTTGTCTGCCATCTCTTCTTTCACCTCACTGCCGCCCGTCTCGGGACAGCTCAACTTGCGCCAGCGGGGTGTATCGCGAACCCTGCGGCTGGAGTACAGAACGGTAGAGCGTCACCCGGACGCAAAGAGCGGGCTCTAAGAGCCTTTTCGGCAGCCTTCCGGGCGGCCTCTCGACCGCAGCCGGGCGCCTAGTTCCCCGGCCCGCGGACTTGACTTTGGCGACCGTGACATGTGGCCAAAACGGGCGCTTCTCCGGCTCATAGAGCCGTGCGGCGACCAGCTTCCGCTCGAGCTCCTGCTGCAGGGCGGCGACGCCGGGTGAGATCGCCGGTAGGGCAAAGAGGCGCGCCCGGCGCAAAGAGGGCTTGGCGAGGGGATCCCCCAACCCCAACATGGGCGCCGTCGCCCCGAGCCCGGCAACGATCTCTCCAAGCTTGGCAATCTCTCGCTCAGGCAGGTAGCCGAGGAAGGCAAGCGTGACGTGCAGCGACTCGGGCGCCACCACCCGCAGCGCCGGATCACCCAGCTCACGGCAACCCCAGGCGACGACCCCGTCACGCACCTCATCGGGCAGATCCAGGGCCACGAATAGTCGCGCTCGCGGGCTCTTCAATCGCTCCTTGCTCACCCGGGCCACGCTACGGACCCCAGACGCACGCGACAACACCAGCCTGTGACGAGCTTGCCTCGTTTCGCTCTACTACGGCGCCTCTTCGCCCCTGAGCAGGAGGCGAAGCAGGTGCATGCCGACCAGCGCAGAGCGCTCGCGGATGTCGGCGCGGCCGCCGGGGATCACCGGATCGCGGGAGAGAGACGTGCCGTCGGCGAGGCGGGCGTGGAAGCAGACGTAGCCGACCGGCTTCTCCTCCGTGCCGCCGTCGGGGCCAGCGATACCGGTGATCGAGACGGCGACGTCAACGCCGAAGCGCTCCAGCGCGCCGCGCGCCATCTGCTCGGCTACCTCCGGCGAGACCGCCCCCTTGGCCTCGATCAGCGCCGGGTCGACACCAAGCAGGTCCGCCTTGGCCTCGTTTGAGTAGGAGACGACGCTGCCCGCCATGTAGGCCGAGGCGCCGGGCAGGTTGGTGATGCGGGCGGCGAGCAGACCGCCGCTGCAGGACTCCGCCAGGCCGAGGCGGTGGCCCTGCAGGAGCGCTGCGACCTGAGAGTCGATCGTCTCGCCGTCGAGGCTGAAGAGATGGCGGGGGTGCCGCTCCCGCAGGCCGGCGCGCACAGCCTCGGCCGTCTCGGCGGCGTGGTCGCGATAGCGCACGTCGATCTCGATCTCCCCGCGGCGCAGGCAGGTTGTGATCTCGACCTCCGGCAGCGGCACGCCCTCATCCTCGATCTCGCGCAGGCTCTTGGCGATCTCGGACTCAGGAGTTCCGAACATGCGCAGCGTGTAGGCCCGCAAGGGCGTCGCCCGCGCCAGCACCGACGCGACGGGAGCAGTCTCGAGCGCCGCGGACCACATCGGCTGCAGCTCTCGCGGCGGGCCGGGCAGGACGACCACCACGCTGTCGCCTGCCGGAACGACGAGCCCCGGCGCCGTGCCGACCGGATCGAGCGCGATCGAGCCCTCGGGCACGATCGCCTGCTTGCGGTTGGCCTCGCGCAAGGCCTCGGGATCGAAGTTGACGAGGCCGGCACGGCGAGCGAAACCGCGCAGGATCTCGGCGATCTTCTCCTCCATCTCCTCGTCGAGGACCATCTCGCGACCGGCGAAGCGTCCGACGATCTCAGCGGTGAGGTCATCTGCGGTCGGACCGAGCCCGCCCGAAGTAATGATCAGATCCATCCCCTCGGCGGCCATGAAGCGCAACGCCGCCTCGAGGTCGCCGGGCCGGTCGGCGACGACGAGGATGTGGGCCACCTCCACCCCACGCTCGGCCAGCTGTTCGGAAAGCCAAGGACCGTTGCGATCGGCGATCCGCCCGGTCAGCACCTCGGTGCCGGTGACGACTATGCCCGCCCGTACCTCGCTCATGCGCAGGTGGGCCGTTCGGCTTCTTCGAGCTCGGTCAGCTTTCCCGCCGAGTCGATCGCGTAGCCGACCGGGCTGGATGTCGCCGGTATTTCCGCTTCCCTGCCGTCGATGAGCATCTTTACCTCGCCGTTGCCGAAAGAGACCGTGAAGCTACCGGAGTGGAAAGGCCCTTCTTCTGCTCCGGCTTCGAGAATCAAGCCGTTGACCAGCGGCTTACCTTTGGCGTTGAGCAGGCAAGCCCAGACTTCAGCGCTGGCTGTCAGCCGCACCGTGACGCCCGGCTCGGAGCGCGTCGGCGGGGCTTTTGCCCGCGAGGGCGCCTCGCGGCCCCTCAGCAGCTCCCTGTCAGGCCGAGCCGGGGAAGACCCTCCTCCCCCGCCGGTAGGGAAGGCGACGATCGCGGCGACGGCGACGGCAACCACCGCGAGCACGGCCAGGCCGGCGAACAGGGCGCCCCGGGGCGCGGTCGGCGCCCGGTCCCCCAACGGCTGCGATCGCACCGGGTCGGCGCGATGCCACGGTTCGACGCCCTCGCGGTAGTCCTCGACCAGGCGATCGCCGTCCAAGCCCAGAAACGAGGCGTAGGTGCGGATGAAGGCACGTGTGTAAGCACCGCCTGGCAGGACATCCCATTCTTCGTCCTCGATCGCGCGCAGGTAGCGAAAGCGGATCCTCGTCGCCGCCTCGACCTCGGAGAGCTCGACCTTGCGGCGATTCCGCGCTTCGCGCAGGATCGTGCCGACACCGCTGTCCATCAGGACATTGTCCTACCGAGGTCTACTCGGGAGCGACCGGCGAAGGCTCGGGCTCGACCGCTTGGGGCTCGCCACCGCCGGTGAGGCGCGCGAGGTCGGCCCCGGTGACCAGAACCTGTCGCGGTTTGGAGCCTTCATAGCCGGAGATCACGCCGCGGCGCTCGAGCATGTCGATCAAGCGGCCGGCGCGGGTGTAGCCAACCCGCAGGCGGCGCTGGATCATCGAGACGGAAGCGGTTTCGGTCTCGACCACGACGCGGATCGCCTCGTCGAGCAGATCGTCGCTGTCGGGATCGAAGTCACCCTCGGTTTCGACGCCCTTCTCCTCGTGCACCTCGAGCAGCTCGGCCTCGAATTCAGGTTCGCCCTGCTTGGCCCAGTGGCTGGTGATGCGGGCGGTCTCCTCCTCGGTGACGAAGGCGCCCTGAATCCGCTGCAGCTTTGAGGTACCGGCACCGCGGAAGAGCATGTCGCCCTGGCCGAGCAGCGCCTCGGCGCCGCCCTGGTCGAGGATCACGCGGGAGTCGGTCTGCGAGGAGACGGCGAAGGCGATCCGGGCAGGGATGTTGACCTTGATCGTGCCGGTGATGATGTCGGTTGAGGGGCGCTGCGTAGCGAGGACCAAGTGGATCCCGGTGGCGCGCGACTTCTGGGCGAGGCGGATGATCGAGTCCTCGACCTCGGCCGGCGAGACCATCATCAGGTCCGCGAGCTCGTCGATCACGCAGAGGATGTGCGGCAAAGGCGGTTCGCCGGCCTTGGCGCGGGCACGGTTGAGCTCGGCCAGGTTGCGGCAGCGGGCTTGGCCCATGATCCCGTAGCGGCTCTCCATCTCGCCGATCAGGTTGGCCAGCACGTTCGCGGCAAGGCGCGGCGAGGTGACCACCGGCGTCAGCAAGTGCGGCACGTTCTCGTAGTGGTTGAGCTCGACCTGCTTGGGGTCGACGAGGACGAGGCGGACGTCGTTGGGTGAGGCCTGCATCAAGATCGAGGAGAGGATCGCGTTGACGCAACCGGACTTGCCCGAGCCGGTGGTGCCGGCGACGAGCACGTGCGGCATCTTCGCCAGGTCGGTCCAGACCGGGTTGCCGTCGATCCCCTTGCCGAGCCAGGCGACCAGCGGTGAGGTCTTCTCGGGCCGAGCCGAGTAGATGTCGCCAAGGCGGACGATGCGGCGGCGGGCGTTCGGGACCTCGACGCCAACCGCCTGCTTGCCGGGGATTGGGGCGAGGATGCGGATGTCGGTCGAGGCCAGCGCGTAGGCGAGGTCGTTGGAGAGCTCGGTCACCTTCTTCACCTTGGTGCCGGGAGCCAAGCGCAGTTCGTAGCGAGAGACGTGGGGGCCGCTGACGATGCCAACGATCTTCGCCTCGACCTTGAAGTGGGCGAGCGTCTCGACCAGCTTGCGGCCGACGATCTCGTGATCGCGTGGGTCGACGCCCTTGTCGCCTTTGCCCCGTTCCAGGGATTTGGCCGGCGGCGGCTTGTAGTCGATGCCCTCGGAGATCGTCACGCCCCGCTTGTTGCCCTGCGGGGTCAGAGCGACCTGCTCGGGCTCGGGGATCGGGTCGACCGCGACGGCATCTTCCTCGGCCTCAATCGCCGCCAGCTCGGCGTCGAAGCTCTCGGTGACCGCCTCCTCGACCTCTTCCAGCTCCGGCTCGGACTCCTCGACGAGCGCGACGGTGGGCTCGACGTCGTCCTCCTCGGGATAGGCGCTCATCACGTCGGTCGGACCTGCCTGGGTCTCAAACGAGAAGGTCTTTTCCTCCTGCCGGTCCCGCCGGGTCTGAATCGCGGTCTGTGCGGCGCCGCGGCTACCCATGAAGACCCGGCGAAGCCCGCGACCGATGCCGCGGACAAGGGTCGAGATCGAGGTGCCGGTGACGAGGAGGCCGCCGATCAGCAACATCAAGACCGTGGCGATCCGCGCACCGACGCTGCCGACGAGGTAGACCAGCGCAGTTTCGATCCCGTAGCCAACCTTGCCGCCTTCCCAGCCGAAGAAGAGGACGAAGCTCAGGTAGACCCCGGAGGCGATCAGGAACAAGCCAATGAGATCCAGATGCCGCTGCTCCAGGGCCTGAGGCAAGTGCAGCCGTCCCTTGGCGGCGACTTTGGATTTCGCTTTCGGCTTACGGCGCGCAGCTTTGCCGCGCTTCTTGTTACGCACGAACATGGGCAGCCCCTTCGACGTGGAGACTGCCTCCCCTGCGCCCCGAGGACAGGGAATTGGGCGGGCCTGGAACGTCTTGCACTTTTTCGGCAATCCCTCGCGGCGCCAGCTCGTGACGTCTCCACCGAAAAAGTTAAGTGGAAGACCCGCCCAATTCCCTCTGCACGCGGCCTAAATCAGGGGTAAATCTCCACGGCATTCGCGCTTTGTCCGTCTAACATCGCTGTGGATGCTGACCACGGAGCCTGAAACCGCCACCGGCCGCGTGCTGGTGGTCGAGGACGACGCCGAGATCGCCGACGTCCTGCGCCGCTCGCTGCGCCAGGAGGGCTACGAGGTGAAGACGAGCGCCGACGGGGTCGAGGCCCTCGATGTAGCCACCGGCTTTGTCCCCGATCTTGTCGTCCTCGATCTCGGCCTCCCCCGGCTCGACGGGGTCGAGGTCTGTAGGCGCCTGCGCGCTGAGGGTGACGTGCCGATCCTGATGCTGACCGCCCGCGCCGAGACCGAGGACCGGGTCAGCGGTCTCGACAGCGGCGCCGACGATTACCTGGTTAAGCCGTTCGAGCGTCAGGAGCTGCTGGCGCGGATCCGCGCCCTGCTGCGCCGCCGGCCGCCGCGAGGCGCCGCCTCGCTGGAAGTCGGCGACCTCGCCCTCAACCCGGACACGCGCGAGGTCAAACGCGGCGAGCGCGAGTTGGAGCTGACCAACCGCGAGTTCGAGCTGCTCGAGTACCTGATGCGCAACGAGCGCCTCGTCGTCTCGCGCGAGCGGCTGCTCGACGACGTCTGGGGCTATGACCCGACCGCGGCGACGAACACGATCGACGTCTTCATCTCCAACCTGCGCCGCAAGCTGGAGGCCGGTGGCGAGGATCGCCTCCTGCACACCAAACGCGGCGCCGGCTACGTGCTCAAGCAATAACGTGACGAGGCTCGGGCGTCGCCAGACAAGGACGCAGGGAGCCCGAATAGCAACGCTATTTGGGCGACTGAGGACGCCGTATGGCGATCGCCTGAGACCGTCATCGTGGCCGGTGCGGTGGCGCCTAGCGGGAGTTTCGGCAGGGCTCACACTCGTCATCCTGCTCGTCTTCGGGGCGGTTATCGGCCAGGTCGCCACCAGCCGCATCCGCGACGACTTCAACCGCCAGGTGAGCAGCGCCGCGCAGACGCTCGCCGCCGAAAGCAGAGTCTTCAGCACGGCGCTCGGAACGCTCTACCGCGGTCCCAAACTCGACGATTTCGTTCGCCCCGACGGCGCCTCGGCTCGTGTTTTCGATGCCGAAGGCCATCTGGTGGAAGAAAGCACCAATGCCGAGCAACTGGGGTCGTCCTCCTCTCTGGGTCTCTCGGACTTCGGTCAGATGCGGGTCGCGACCACGCGAATCAGCAGCGAAACGGGCGCCACTACCGGCTACGTTCAGTACGGCCGCAACATCGCCCACGTCGACTCGACGGTCGATCGCCTCTGGCTTTTCATCGCCGCGGGGATCTTCGGCGGCACTCTGCTCGCCAGTCTCGCCGGGCTCGCGATCGCCGCCCGGGCGATGCGGCCGATCTCGGCGCTGACCGCCACTGCGCGCCAAATCGCCGCCACGGGGGACCCGTCGCGCCACATGCCCGACCCCAAGGTTGAGGACGAGGTCGGCGAGCTGGGCCGCACGCTGGAGCAGATGCTGCGCTCGCTCGACGCCGCCCGCACGGAGCGCGAGGCGGCGATGAAGAAGCAGCGCGAGTTCGTCGCCGACGCCTCGCACGAGCTGCGCACGCCGCTGACCAGCGTCCTCGCCAACCTCGAGCTTCTGCAGGCTTCGCTGGGCGCACCGAGCCAGGACGAAGACCGGGCAATGGTCGACTCCGCCTTGCGCTCCTCGAAGCGGATGAGCCGCCTGGTCGGGGACCTGCTGCTGCTGGCCCGCGCCGACGCCGGCCGAGCCGGAAAACACGTCCCCTGTGACCTCGCCGAGATTGCCGGCAACGTCGCCGTCGAGCTGGCCCCCCTGATGGGCGATCGCGAACTTGACATCGACAACCAGCATGCCCTACCGGTTACGGGCAATCCCGACGAGCTTCACCGCATGGTCCTCAACCTGCTCGACAATGCCTCACGCCACACGCCGCCTGGCGCCCGCATCGAACTCCACGTCCGCCGCGTCGGCGACGAAGCGGTGGTCGAGGTGGCCGACGACGGCCCCGGCATCCCCCCGCGCCTGCGCGAGCAGATCTTCGACCGTTTCGTCCGCGGCGAGGGCCCCGCCGACACGGCTGTCGGCCCCGGTAGCGGCCTAGGCCTGGCCATAGTCCGCGCCGTTGCCACCTCCCACAACGGCACCGTCGAAGTTGGCGAATCCGCCTCTGGTGGCGCCCAATTCCGCGTCCGCCTCCCCCTCCAACCGGCCCAGCAACCCGCCAGAACCTTTTAGTTCCGCTTTAGCGGCCCGACCTAGATTTATCCGCGGACGAGACACAAGGACCTGCCGGATCTCCCCAACATCTCCGGCAGGTCCTTTTTTTTGTGCGCGGGTGAGCGAACGAACTACAAGCGGTTAGGCGGGCGGGTCCTGTCGTGGCGGCCCTCCCCCATGTGCTCGGACGCGCTTCGCGCGCCCTCCGCTATGGGGGACCCCCGCCACCACGCCACCCGCCCGACGAGCGGTTCGATACCCGCTCATCCGTGCAAGGGCAAAGAGCTTCTTTCAGACGGGCGGTGTCGTCCTTTGTAAGCAAGCTCTGCCGGGGGCGACCCTCCCCGGGGGTGGCGCCGTAGGGGGACCCGCCCCTGAGGACGCTTTAGCGACCGGAAGGGGTGGGGGTTCCTGCGGCGACAGGACCCGCGGGGCCGGGACGCTCGCGTCAGACCTCAACGACGACCGGAACGATCATCGGCCGCCGCCGCAGCTTTTCGTAAACGAGTCCGGCGACGGCGTCGTGAACGTCTTCCTGGACCAGGTGCAGCTCCCGCGTTCCCGCTTTGGCCGCGTCCTCGAGTGAGTCCTCGACCAGGTCGCGCAGGTCCTCGACCAGTGCGTCGGCCTCCTCGAGGAAGGCGACGCCGCGGAAGAGCACCTCCGGGTCGGCAACGACGTGGCCGTCCTCGGAGGAGATCGTGGCAACGACGATGAAGAGGCCGTCGGCGGAGATCTCGCGGCGGTCGCGCAGGGCGACGTCGTCGGGCTCGCCGACGTTGACGCCGTCGACGTAGATCACTCCCGCGTGGATCTCCTCGCCGAAGCCGGCCCCGTTCTGGTCGATCTCCAGCGGCAGGCCGTTGCGCCCCTGGAAGATGTCCTCGGGCGCGACGCCGACCGATTCGGCCAGCCCGGCGTGCAGGCGCAGGCGCTGGTGGTCGCCGTGGACGGGCAGCACGAAGCGCGGTTTGGTCAGATTGAGCATCAGTTTCAGCTCCTCCTGCCAGCCATGCCCGGAAGCGTGGATCGGCGCGTCCTTCGCGGTCACCACTTTGGCCCCGATCTCGAAGATGCGGTCGATCGTCTCGTTGACGGCGCGCTCGTTGCCGGGCACCGGCGTTGCTGAGAAGACGACCGTGTCGCCGGAGTGCAGCTCGACGTCGCGATGGTCGTTGTTGGCCATCCGCCGCAGCGCCGAGAGCGGCTCACCCTGGCTGCCGGTCGAGATCACGATCACCTTCTCGTCGGGGAAGTTCTCGATCTCGCGCGGCTGGATGAAGAGGCCCGACGGTGCTTTGGCGATACCGAGGTTGGAGGCGATGTTGAAGTTTTTTCGCATCGAGCGGCCGACCAGGGCCACCCGGCGGTCGAGCTGCACGGCGGCGTCGATCACCTGCTGAACGCGGTGGATATTGGAGGCGAAGGAGGTGACGATGATGCGCCCCTCGCAGGCGCCGAAGGTCTCCAGTAGGGCCGGCCCCACGCTCGACTCCGAGGGCGCCACGCCGGGGCGGTCGGCGTTGGTCGAGTCGCCGCAGAGCAACGTCAGGCCGTCGCGCCCCAGTTCCGCCAGCCGCGAGATGTCCGCCGGCCGGCCGTCGACCGGAGTCTGGTCGAACTTGTAGTCGCCAGTCATCAGCACGTTGCCGACCTCGGTGGTGAGCAGGACGCCGCGGGCGTCGGGGATCGAGTGCGAGAGGTGGATCAGCTCCAACTCAAAGGGTCCGGCCTGCACCCTCTCCCCCGCCGGCAGCTCCTGAAGCGGCGCCTCTTTGAGCTTGTGCTCGTCGAGCTTGGCCCGGACCATGCCGACGGTGAGCAGGCCGCTGTAGATAACCGGCGGCATGCCGAGCTCACGCAGCACGTAGGGCAGGGCGCCGACGTGGTCCTCGTGCCCGTGGGTGAGCACGATCGCCTCGATGTCCTCGACGCGATCACGCAGGTAGGAGAAGTCCGGCAGGACGAGGTCAATGCCGAGCATCTCCGCCGTCGGAAACATCAGGCCGGTATCGACGACGACGATGCGGCCGTCGTACTCGATCACGGTCATGTTCTTGCCGATCTCGCCCAGTCCCCCGAGCGGCAGCACACGCAGCTTGCCGGCGGGCACTAGGGATTCACCGGGGTGAGGCCGACGCTTTCGAGCGCGGCCCGCATCGTCGCCCGCTGCTCCGCATCGGCGGGCACCAGGGGGAGTCGCAGGGTGTCGGTCGGAATCAAGTTCATCATCGCCAGGCCCGCCTTTACCGGGATCGGATTAGTGGTGACGCCGATTGCCGCGTAGAGCTGGCGAAGCCCCACGTCTATGTCCCGAGCGCCGTCGATGTCATCGGCCTGCGCCGCGTCCCACATCTCGCGCATCTGTGGACCGGCCAGGTGCGAGGCGACGAGGATGCCGCCAGCACCGCCAAGTTCGAGCGTCTTGAGGAAGACGTCGTCATTGCCCGCGAGGATCTCCATGCCCTCTATTGGCTGCATCTCCTCGTTGTTGGCCTGCTTGACCGCAACGACGTTGTCGATCTTGGCGAGCTCGGCCAGACCCTCGGGCGGCACGTTGACCACCACTCGCGAAGGGATGTTGTAGGCGATGATCGGCATCGATGGGATCGCCGCGGCGATCGCTTCGAAGTGGGCCTGGATGCCGGCCGGATTGGGCTTGTTGTAGTACGGGGTGACGATCAGAGCCGCGTCGGCACCCGCGTCGGCCGCGCCCTTTGTCAACTCGATTGAGTGCTCGGTGTAGTTGGTCCCGGTGCCGCAGGCCAGCAGCACCTCATCGCCGACCTCGCGGCGAACCGCGCTGAGCAGATCCAGCGCCTCCTCGTCGGTCAGCGTCGGCGCCTCACCGGTCGATCCCGAGATCACCAAGCCGTGCGAGCCATGCTCGAGCAGGTAGGTGGCCAGCTTCAGCGCAGCGGCCTCGTCGACCGCACCGTTCTCGTCGAACGGCGTGGCCATCGCAGTCAGGACTCCGCGAATCTCCTTCATGGCGCTCAGAGTAGCTTTTCCAGACCGACGGTGAAGCGGTCCGGCAGATCAGCCACCTTGCGCACGGCGAGCAGCACACCAGGCATGAAGGAGTGGCGGTCGATCGAGTCGTGGCGCAGGCTGAGTGTCTGCCCCTCGCCGCCGAAGATCACTTCTTGGTGGGCGACCAGGCCCGGCAGGCGCACCGAGTGAATCGGCGCGTGGACGTTGCCGCCGGCGCCGGAGATCAGCTCGGCGGTGAGCTTGGCGGTGCCGGAGGGCGCGTCGAGCTTGCGATCGTGATGCAGCTCGATGATCTCGCACTCGGGCATGTGCCGAGCGATCGTCTGCGACACCTCCATCAGCAGCACGGCACCGATCGCGAAGTTGGGCGCGACGAAGCAGTTTGCGGTCGAGGCCTCTGCCGCCGCCCTCAGCGCATCGAGATCGAAACCGGTGGTGCCGACGACGACATGCACGCCGGCCGCCAGACAGGCTTCGGCGTTGGCAAGCGCCGTTTCCGGCGTGGTGAAGTCGACGACGACGTCGGCATCGCCGAGCACCTCGGCCAGCTCGACCTCCAGGGCCGGATCGGCCATGCCGCTCAGCTCGGCGTCGGCGGCGGCCCCCACCGCCTCGCAGACCGCCTGGCCCATGCGCCCGGCGGCGCCGGAGACCGCGACCTTGATCATGCCGCGACCAGGGTCTCGCTGACCGGCCCGAGCGCCTCGCGGAAGCGGCTCTCGTCGCGCCCGACGCAGGCGGCGGAGAGCCGCTCGGGACCGTAGAGCTCGGTGGCCAGCGCGGTCAGGTCGTCGACCTCGACCGCGTCGACCTTGGCGATCATCTCGTCGAGGCTGTCGATCGGCAGGTTGAAGAGCGTTGCGCGCGAGATCCGCGACATCCGTGCCGCGGTCGACTCGGAGGAGAGGACGAGGCGGCCCTTGACGTTCTCCTTGGCCCGCGAGAGCTCCTCGGCCGAGACCGGCTCGCTGCGCAGGCGCGCCATCTCGGCGCCGATGATCGCACAGGCCTCCTCGACGTTGTCCTCGCGGGTGCCGACGTAGCTGGCGATCAGGCCGGAGTCGGTGTACTGCTCGTTGTAGGAGCCGACCGCGTAGGCGAGGCCGCGCTTCTCGCGCACCTCGCGGAAGAGGCGCGAGGAGCTCGAGCCGCCGAAGATCGAGTCGAGGACGGCAAGCGCGTAGCGCTGCTCGTCCTCGCGGGTGATGCCGGGAGCGCCGAAACAGATGTGGTACTGCTCGGTGTCCTTCTCGTAGAAGCAGAGGCGGGCGGCCTCGTCGGTCTGTGCCGAGGCCGGCTGTCCGTTGGCGCTGGCGCTCGGGGGACGCACGAGGCGCTGGGAGAGCTCGGCGATGCGGGCGTGATCGACGTTGCCGGCGGCGCCAACGACGATCGTCTCCCCCGTATAGCGGGCGCTGCGGTAGGCCTCGATATCGGGCACCGGGACCGAGCTGATCACCTCGGCCTCGCCGAGTACGCGGCGACCCAGTGGGTGCTGGCCAAATACCGCCTCGGCGAGGATGTCGTGGACGCGATCCTGCGGCTCGTCCTCATACATCGCGATCTCCTCGAGCACTACCTCGCGCTCGGAGTCGACTTCGGGGTAGGTCGGCGCCAACAGCATCTCGGCCAAGAGGTCGAAGACCTCCTCGGTGTGCTCGTCAAGGAAGCGAGCGTGCAGATGCGTGGTCTCCTTGCCCGTCGCCGCGTTGACCGAGGCGCCGAGGCCATCGAGCTTCTCGGCGATCTCGATCGCCGAGTAACGCGCGGTGCCCTTAAAGAGCAGGTGCTCGAGGAAGTGCGAGACGCCGGCCTGGGCCGGGGTCTCGTTGCGGGAGCCGGTGCGCACCCAGAGACCGAGCGCCACGGATCGCACCGAGGGGACCTCCTCGGTGACGACCCGGACGCCCGAGTCCTGCGTGCTGAGAACTGCTTGGCTCAACGCTTAGCGCCGCTCGCGGTCGCCGCCGCGGGGACGGCGTCCCTCGCGGCCGCCACGGCCGCCACGGTCTCCCCCGTTGCGGCTGCCACCGCCACCGCCACCGCCGGAACCGACCGCGGCCAGTTCCTCGGGGCTCTTGCCGGCGATCGAGGGATCGTCGGAGAGGCGCAGGCCGATGCGACCGCGCTCGCGGTCGACCTCGACCACGGTGACGTCGATCTCCTCACCCGAGGTGAGCACGTCGTCAACTGAGTCGACTCGCTCGCCCGGCTTGACGTTGGAGATGTGCAGCAGACCGTCGGTGCCCTTGACCAACTCGACGAAGGCGCCGAAGGTGGTTGTCTTGACGACCTTGGCGGCCTCGTAGCGGTCGCCAACTTCGGCCTCCTTGGTCATCGACTGGATCCGCGCCACACACGCTTCGACCAGCATGCCGGTCGGGGCGTAGATGCGGATCGTGCCGTCGTCTTCGACGTCGATTTCGGCTTCGAACTCCTCGCAGAGGGCGCGGATGGTTTCGCCACCCTTGCCGATCACGGCGCCGATCTTCTCCTGATCGATCTTGATCGACTCGATCCGCGGCGCGTGCTGGGAGAGCTGCTCGCGCGGGCCGTCAATCGCCTCCGCCATCTTGCCGAGGATGAACTGGCGGCCCTTGTTGGCCTGCTCCAGCGCGTCGGTGAGGATCTCGAAGGTGACGCCGGTGATCTTGATGTCCATCTGCAGGGCGGTGATCCCGTCCGCGGTGCCGGCGACCTTGAAGTCCATGTCGCCGAGGTGGTCCTCGACGCCGGCGATGTCGGTGAGGACGATGTAGTCGTCGCCCTCCTTGATCAGGCCCATCGCGACGCCGGCGACGGGGGCCGTGACCGGCACACCCGCGGCCTGCAGCGCCATCGAGGAGGCGCAGACCGAGCCCATCGAGGAGGAGCCGTTGGACTCGAGCGTCTCGGAGACGACCCGGATCACGTAGGGGAAATCCTCTTCGTTGGGGATCGTCGCCACCAGGGCGCGCTCGGCGAGCGCACCGTGGCCGATGTCGCGGCGCTTGGGGCCGCGCATGAAGCCGGCCTCCCCGACCGAGAAGGGCGGGAAGTTGTAGTGGTGCCAGAATTTCTTCGAGGTCTCCAGGCCGAGCGTGTCGATCCGCATGTCCATGCGGGTCGTGCCGAGCGCGGCGTTGGAGAGGATCTGGGTCTCACCGCGGGTGAACAGCGCCGAGCCGTGCACGCGGGGCGATATGTCCACCTCGCACTCGATCGGCCGGATCTCGTCCTGGGCACGGCCGTCGGGGCGTTTCTTGTCGACGGCGATCGCCTTGCGGATCGTGTCCTTCTCGATCGCACCGAAGGCTGCCTTGACTTCGGCCACCTGCTTCTCGTCTGCCTCGCCGTCGGACTCGGGCGCATACTTGGCAACCACCTCATCCTTGACCTTGTCGATCGCCTCGTAGCGCTCGAGCTTGCCCTCGGTCGCGATCGCGTCGACCAGCGCCTGGCCGTGGGAGGAGCGGATGTCGCTGAGCAGGCCCTCGTCGATCTTGGGAGCCTCGACCTCGAGCTTCTCCTTGCCCGCCTTCTGCTGCAGTTCCTCCATCGCCGCGCAGAGCTTCTTGAT
>DATMIH010000169.1:0-17546 GCA_035554595.1 Solirubrobacterales bacterium | reverse complement strand
CCCTCCCACTCGAACTCGCCGCTCCAGCCCGGCTTCGGCAGGTCGGGACAGCCGCCCTTGCGCAGCGGCAGGCGGCCGATCAGCTTGTAGCCGATCGAGCCGTGGCGGTCGGCCCAGATCAGGTTCGAGGCGGGCGAGCTGTGGTCGGCGAGTTTCTCGATCAGCTCGGGGCCGGAGGTGATCTCGTGCATCTCGAACATGCCGGCGAAGGCGGTCGGCTGGTCGAGCGTCTGCCAGCGCAGCGCCAGCGGCTCGGCCTCATCGGCGCAGAGCGCCTCGTTGACGATCGGCCCGTGGTGGGTGATCCGCACGTCCAAGACCTCGGGCGCGCCGCGGCCCTTGACCGGAATCTCCTCGCGCACGAGCTCGAGCGGGCGCCACTCGTCTTCGAAGCGGTAGCGGTCGCCGTCGAGCCGCTCGATGAAGAGGTCCTCGACGTCGGCCATCACGTTGGTGAAGGTCCAGCAGACGTCGTTGTTCTGGCCCATGTAGACGCCGGGCATGCCCGGCAGCGAGGCGCCGCGGACGAAGCGGTCGCCGAGCCTGAGGCCGACCTGGTACCAGATGCCCGGCATGCTCTGCGGCAGGTGCGGGTCACCGGCGATCACCGGCGAGCCGCTGGCGCTGAGCTTGCCCGAGACCGCCCAGTTGTTGGAGCCGCTGGCCTCGGCGGCGAGGCCGATCGAGCGGCGCACGGCGTCGATCTGCTCAACCATCGCCAGACCATGGCCGGACCAGGCTTCCTGGGTGACGATCGGGTTGTCGGCGGGATAGGCGGGGTCGAGCTTCGCCGCCAGCTCCGGGCCGAGAGCACGCTCCATGTCGGCCCGCAGCAGCTCGCGCTCCCAGTTGGTCGAGAGGCCGAAGGCGAGCAGCTTGCCGAGGCTGAGGATGTCGACCGGCCGCCAGGGTTTCCACTTGAGCCGCAGCAGCTGCATCTCGAAGGGCATCGCCTTGGCGCTGGCGGCGGCGGCGTTGACGCCCTCGCAGAAGCGCTCGAGCAGGGCTAGCAGCTCGGGGTCGAGCTGCTCGACCTCGCGCTCAGCGGTGCGGCGGATGCCGAGGGTCAGCATCAGCCGATCGATCGCCAGGCCCTCGGGGCCGGCCATCTCGGCGACCCGCCCCGAGACGACGCGGCGGTAGAAGTCCATCTGCCAGAGCCGGTCCTGGCCGTGGCAGAAGCCCTCGGCGAACCAGAGGTCGCGGGCGTTGTCGGCGGCGATGTGGGGTACGCCCCAGCGGTCGCGCTCGACGCTGACCGGCCGATCCAGCCCAGCGAGCGAGATCGTCCCCGTCTGCTTAGGCAGCGGCCGCCGGGCCAGCCAGTGCCAGGCAGCGGCAGTCGTGACAGCAGCGAGCCCGGTCCCGGCCAAGCCAACCGTCAACCCCGCTCGCATCGCACCCCCGCGCGCCATCTACCAAGACTACTGGCCACGCAGCCAGGCCAAACCGTCGTTCCGGTGCGCCTTATGTGGCCATAGACCACATAAGGCGCACCGGAAGCTCAGACGCCGGGGGGCAAGCGGCCTTCGGCGGCGAGCTTGTCTAGGTGGGCCTGCATGACCATCGCCGCGGCTACGCGCATCTGGGGCGGGACGTCGCTCCAGGCCTCGTCGAGCAGGGCGTCGCGGGAGCGCTCGCCGCGCTCGAGGGCGGCCAGCAGGCGGCGCTCGCGCATCTCGCGGTGCTCGACGTACTCGGCCAGCTTCGCCACCGGATCGGTGATCCAGGGCCCGTGACCGGGGCAGATCAGCTCGATCGGCTCGGCCTGCATGCGGCGCAGCGAGTCCATGTAGGCGGCGAGCGAGCCGCCGTCGGGCGGCACGAAGGTCGAGCCAGCCCCAAGCACGAGGTCACCGCTGAAGCAGACCCCGTCATCGGTCATCAGGCAGACGTGGTCGGGGGCGTGCCCCGGGGTCGCGATGGCACGCAGGCCGAAGTGCTCCTCATCATCACCGGGCAGGATCACCTCTGGCTTCCAGGCCGCCCCGCCAGCTTTTAGCGCCCGCCTACTGACCGCCCCCGCGGCCAGCGCCTCGGCCCCGTCGGCGTGGTCGCCGTGGCCATGGGTGAGGATGATCAGATCAACACCGCCACGCTCGTCGGCAGCGGCAAGCACCGCGCCCCGGTGCCCCTCGTCGTCCGGCCCGGGATCGATCACCGCACAGGGCTCAGATCCATACAGATAGGTGTTCGTCCCCTCCAGCGTCATCGGTCCCGGGTTGGGAGCGACAAGCCGCAGGATCTCAGCGTGCCCCGGTGCCGCCTCGGTCAGTCGCCGACCTCTTTGGCGATCGCCTCGCGGGCCTCCTCGGGCTCGAGCACTACGAGGTCACCGGCGCCGCGGAGGATCTCGCGGACGAGCCAGGAGGTGCCGGCGTAGGGCAGCTCGACGACGACGGCGCCGTCGGCCAGCTCCTCGACCACGGTGCGCTCCTCGCGCAACCAGCGCGCCCGCTCGGGCGAGACCCAGACGCGGGCGACGTGGGCGGTCGGCACCTCGCCGTGGGTCATCCAGCCCTCGACCCCGGCCAGCTCCTCGACCTCGGGCCGCGGCTCGAAGGTCTGCTTGGCCAGGGTTGCTTCTCTGATCCGGTCGAGCTTGAAGTGGCGGACGCCGTCTTTGGTCAGGTCGTAGCACTCGACGTACCAGCCCTCTTTGCCGTTCTCCAGGCGGTAGGGCTCGACCGAGCGTTTGGTGAAGGTGTCCTCGTTCTCCTTGTAGTAGTCGAGGTCGAGCACCCGGCTGCCGCCGATCGCTTCGTTGACGACGCGGGCGACCTCGGCGTCGCCGCCGCCGCTGGAGGCGATCTCCAGGCCCTCCTCGGAGGGGTCGTGGCCGAGCGCCGCGACGATCTTGGTACGGGCGCTCTGCAGGCCGCCCTGGGGCAGGTGGTCGCCGAAGAGGTCGATCGCCGCGACCAGGGCCTTTGCCTCCAGCGGCAGCAGGCGCGCCGGGCGGGCGAAGTTGTCGCCGTAGGGCTCGGAGTCGACCTCGATCTCGTCGCCCTGGATTTCGGCGTAGAGCACGTAGGTGCCGCCGCCGAAGTTGACGACGTTGAGCAGGTCGATGTCCTCGCGCAGCTCTTCGTCGCTCAGTTCAAGCCGCTGACAGAGCTCGCTGAGGCGCAGCCGCTCCTCGCCTTTTGCCGATTCGATCAGCAGGCCGGCGAGGGTGACCAGGCGGGCGAAGCGCTCGGGCCGGATCGCCGCCTCGCCGCGGCCGTTGGAGCGCGCGCGGCGCGGTGCCTCGCGCAGCGGCCGGTCGACGATCTCGGCCGGCTGGAAGCCGTTGTCGTGGCGCTCGTGCAGCAGGCCGAGACGACTCTCGGCCTCCGCCCGTAGCTCGTCGGGCCCCAGCACCTCGGCGTTCTGGCGCCAGCGCAGTACCCAGGCGATCAGCTCACGGGGCGAGGCATAGTCGGTCTCGAAGACCGAGCCTTTGCCGGGGGCGCCATCGGCCTTCTTCGCCGGGCGCAGCTCGCCGTAGGCGCCGAAGTCGCGCTCGATCAGCCAGGCGATGCGGTCGCGGACGAAGATCCGCGCCTTGCCGCGGATCTCGCCCAGCTGCCAGTCGGCGCGCTGACCGTAGTCGCGGCGATCGAAGTTCTCCGGCGGTGAGAAGTCGTGCTCGGCCTTGGAGGCATAGCCGACCTTGCCCTGGATTCGGGAGAGGCGGAAGACCCGCACGGCATCGCGCTCGTGGGCGTGGCCGATCAAGTAGAACTGGCCGCCGCGGAAGACCAAGTGGAAGGGGTCGACCTTGCGCTTCTCGGTCTCGTCGCGCTCCATCGTGTAATAGGTGAACTCGACGGTCTTGCGACGCGAGATCGCGGTCTCGATCTTGGAGAGGCGCTGGGAGAGGTCGCGGCCCCCGGCCGAGGCCGTCATCGCCATCTCGACCGGGGCGCGCTCGCCCTCTTTGAGCGGATTGGGGTGGCCCCAGGCAACCTGCTGCAGGGCGAGGCGCAGCGGCTCGGCGTAAGCGAATTCACCTTCGGAGAGCAGCATCAGCGCCGTGCTCATCGCCGCCAGCTCGTCGTCGGAGAACTTGATCGCGTCGAGGTAGAAGTTCTCGGGCGGCAGCGAGTAGAGCTCGGCCTCGAAGAACCCCTCGCCGGGCTTCTCGACCCCGAGCTCGATCCCGAGGCTCTCGAGCTCGGCTCGGTCCGCGTAGAAGCGCCGCGCGAAGGCGTCGTCGTTCATGTCGCTGTAGCCCTCAACCTCGCGCTTGATCTCGAGCGCCGAAACCGGCCTCCCCTGAGCCATCAGGAACGAGATCAGCGAGAGCTGACGGATCAGCTTCTCGGTGTCCTTTGCCACGGCCCGCAGGATAGTGTGCGGCCCGTCTCGTGGACCTGCTGCGCAACCTCTTCGGCAACCTAACTTCGGGCATTATCCGGCTTGCGGTCTTCGCCGGCATGCTTTTGCTCCTCTATCTACTGATCATTAAGCCGGTCCTGAAGACGACCACCGACGCGATCCACTCGACCGGTCTCGACCAGATCGGCAAGTCACTGGAAGGCGTCAGCACCGAGATCAAACGCGAGGTCCACCGATCCTTCGAGGGGGCCAGCCCGGGTGGACAGCGCAAGAAGCTGGTCCACTGCATCCAGCATGCCGAAGGCAACGCTCACCGGATCGAACGCTGCACGCGGCGCTTCTGAGCGATCGGCAGGACGCCCGACGCGTCGAGCGGCAGGGCGCTGAAGTGGAGGGTGAGGTCTTTCCGCCCGAAGGCCAGCGACGCGTCTTCGGCTTCGAAGCCGATCGTTCTCGTATCGGCGTCGAGCGCGTAGTGGCCCGGGTAGTCGGCCCAGGCCGGGATCCGCAGCAGCAGCCCATCGCCGGCGGTTCCCGGCATCACGTTCCAGCTGTGGTGGTCGAGCAGGGCATGGCGCCTGGCGCCGCGGAAGAGGAAGACCCGCAGGCGTTCGAGGCCGGAGACGCCGAGGCCGTCGACGCGGACGAGCAGGGCCTCGTTGCGCATGGTCGGCGGCAGGGGGACCCGCTCTCCGGCGGCGACGTTGAGCGAGCGCAGCGAGCGCTCCGGGCCGCAACGGTCGGCGCCGTGGCGGAGCACGGCCCAGCGTTCGTCCCAGTTCTCGACCCGGTAGCGGCAGAGCATCTGGACCATCTCCGCCGGTGAGTCCCAAGCCGGGACGCGTTCGTCGATCGTGCCCGGGTACGGCCGCACGCTGGCGAAGGTGGGATCGACCACGGGGGCGTTCTCCCAGAGGATCCGGTCCGGCGCCGAGCTCAATTCGAGCTTCGCCGCGTTGAGCTTGTCGAGGCGTTCGGTGTAGGCGGTGTATTGCTGGAAGACCGGCAGCGGGTCCCAGTCGAGTTCGTAGGCGTAGGCGGCGCCCGCTTCCAGCGAGGCCACGTGGACGCTGCCGGAGCGCAGCAGGGCGAGCTGCCGCGGAGTCAGCGCGTAGTAGGCCTGCATCGCCTCGCGGCCGGCGAGCTGCTGTTCGGCCAACCCTCCGGGTTTCACCATGTACTTCAGCTGGGTGACGAAGCTTTCGGCGCGGGCCTGGAAGTCGAAGGTGACGGAGCTGAAGCCTTCCTGGTTGCCGATGTAGGTGAGCCCGGCGAGGATGGTGATCGCCCCAACCGCCAGCGGGCGCCGCACGTGGGGCGCCAGGGCCAGTCCGATCGCGAACAGGGCCGCCAGGCAGACCCCGGCGCTGCCCGGCGAGGAACGCACGACCGCGTGCTTGAACATCAAGAAGGCGACCGCCGCGACCATCACCAGCAGGCCGGCACGGCGAGGAGCATCCCAGCGGCGGCCAGCGGCGATGACGAGCACCACCAGCGCGGCGATCCCCAGGGCAAAACCCGGGAACTGCCACCAACGACCTGGCAGGACATAGACCATTGAGGCCGAGTAGCCGCTCAACACGCTAGCGGTGTTGAGCGCGTAATCGCTGAGATTGCCAAGGCCCTGGCCGGTGGCGAACCAAAAGACAAGGAACGAGGTGAGTAGCGAAGCGAAGAAGGCCGGCAACGTGCGACGGCGTTCGGGCAGGCCAAGCAGCACCGCGAGCCCGATCACGACCAAGACCGGCCCGGCTCGAAGCGAGCCAAGCAGTTGCATCCCGGCAAGCGCCCCCGCGGCCAGCGCGAAGCAGAGGCGCAAGCGAGGGCTCCATTCATCGAGCAGGGCTGCTGCGCCGACCACGGCCGCCGTGACCAGAATCGGATCGGAGGAGGGCATCGACGCCACAAAGACGGTGACCGCCAGGCCGACGAGCAGGCCGAAGGCACGGCGCGAAGCCCAGAGCACCGCGATGCAGAAAGACAGGTGAACGAGTGTCGACCAGAGGAAGGCCAGCCGTCCGAGATCGACCATGTAGGCGCCGGGAAAGTCGAGGAAGCCCAGTGGACCGAAGCTGAAGACGATCTGGGTTCCGAAATCGAGACCACGGTCAGCGGCCATGTACAGGCCCTCCACCCAGGAGGGGTCGATGCCGGTCGACGGTGCCAACGCAAAGAAGGGCCAGGTGAACAGTGCGACCGCCGCCCCGAGCAGCGGCGTCGAGAGCGCTACTCGCTGGAGCTCAGCGAGGGCAGACGAGCGTCTTCGCGGCAGTGTCAAACTCCGTGCGCCAGGCGACGTCGCTGGCATCGGTCGGGATTGGAACTTCGGCAGACCCGGTGGTTGGCGGCAAGGGGGTGACGAAGAGTTCGCCGAACCGCGCCACCTTCAACCCGACTTCGGCGCCGGGGGCGGTCCGGTAGTCGAAGCCGCCGGGGGGCAGTTCGATCTGGAAGGAGGCCGACTTACCGCGTTCAGGAATAAGGGCGAGGCACGATTGAACGGGCTTCGCCTTGCCGCCTGCCGCCGTCAGCAGTTTCAGCGCCGGGCCGTGATGGTTGAGCTTGGGACTTGTGGTGGGCGCGGGCGCGATTTCGTAATCCCTGAACAGCTGTTCGTCAGCCGCTTCGCGCGCCTGCTCCCCGGTCGCTTCGAGTTCGGCGAGGCTGTAGGCGGGGGACCCGAACTCTTCCGCCGCCTCGTAGTACGCCCAGATCGGGAAGAGCATGTCCGCGTGCGAGTGAGTCGTTTTTTCATCCTCGACGACGCGGAAGCGGTCAACCTGTCCGCGACTTAGCTCGACCGCGGCAAGGGTTGCCCGATTGGTTTCCCCCTCGGCCCGAAAGAGCTGCCCGCCGGCGCGAAAGTCAGCGACGTTTGCCATCAGCGAGAGGCCGAAAACGATGGTGGCGACCACTCCGATCGCCGTCGTCCACCTGATTTCCCTGGCCAGCTCGGCGATCAAGAGCAGGCTGAGAATGCCGCCCAGGTAGACGTAGCGCCCCGAGCTCGGCGTACGGGCGGGACTGAGACCGGCTGCGACCAGGGCGAGGTAGATGATGAGCGTGGCGACGACCGTCCAGAAGTAGATCGAGCGCGGGGCGCGGCGTATGTGCAGGGCGATTAGCCCGGCAAAGATCAGTGCCAGCGGGTAGCCCCAGTCGGGGCGGATTTCGAGCACGACAGGCAGGCCGATGCTCCCCGGAACCCGGAAGAGGCCGGTGATCGCAGCGCTGATCGCCGCCATCTGGTCAGCGGCGCCGCTGAAGATCGCGCTGATTGATTCGGCCGTCACTTCGGTTTGGCCGAACTTGCGGGCCCAGATGAACCAGGCGATGTAGAGGGCGCCGGGGATGACCACGACCCAGACGCGTCGCCACTGCGAGCGCCCGCCGAGCCAGATTGAGACAAGCGCCCCCAGCCCAAAGGCGATGCCGACGCTGAAGGAGGCGAGCGAGGCCGCCAGGAGCAGGCAGGCGAGGAGATCGCCGCCACGGGTGCGGCGCTGCAGCGCCAGGAGCATTCCCATGCCCGCCGCCATTCCGGTCAGGTTGGGCAGCTCGTAGGCGCCCACCAGGGTGTCCCAGCAGGCGCCGAAGAGGGCAACCAGCACGGTGAGCGCGACCGCGATCGTCAGCTGCGTCCGGGTGCGAACGAGCTGGAAGAAGATGCCAGCCACGATCAGGTGGAAGACAACCGAGACCACCTGGTACGAGAGGTGGGAGCTGGTGCCGAAGCTGGCGAACATCCCCTTGTAGATCAGCCGGGGAAGGACGATCAGGTGACCGTTCTGCGGCGCGAACAGCGTTTCCAGGCCGAAGCCGCGATAGACGACGAGGTAGTTCCACTCGTCGTTGATGAAGGTCTGGCCGCTTCCCCAGGCGAGGATCAGGACGGCGGCAACCGCAAAGCTAAGGCCCACCACCACGTAGGCGACCCGCATCTCGCCGACCCGTCGCGCCCAGGCGGCAAAGCGCGCCACCAGCGCATCGACCGTCCGCAGCGGATTGACCTGCGGGCTCGGATCGATCCGCTCCGGCCTCATGTCCCTGGTGCCCATGCGGCGGGCAGTCTAGACCGGCCCGGCGACTGGGCAGACGACGGTGCGAGCGGCGGAGGTGACGCCCGCTTGCCAGGGCACGGTGCTGTTGTCGGCGGGAATCGGCACCGTGGTGGGCCCACTTCGTTTCGGCAACGAGACAGCCAGCGTGTCACCGAACCTCCCCAGCGAGACCGCCACCGGCGAGGACGAGGCAAACGCCATGCCTCCCGGGGGCAGCCGCAGGACCGCTTCGCCCTTGCTGGCAGCGGGCAAGAGCGTCAGGCAAGAGCCGTGTCGCACCGCCTTGCCACGCGTGACCGAGAGGGCGACGACCGCCCCGTGTCGGCCGGAGGAGGAGGAGAGAACGGCACCGGGGTGCGGGGCGATTTCAAAGACCCGAGCAAGCTCTTCGTCGGCGATCTGACGGTCACCGGGCGAGCCCGTCTTCAGTTCGGCTTCCGAGTACGCCGGCAAACCGAAATCAGCCTTCAGCTGGTGTGCCGTCTCGACGTTGAACGTCATCGCGCCGGGTGGGTCCTCGACGAGCACCGGCGGCGACGCGGCTTCGCCCGCGATCTCGACCGCCGCCAGCTTGGCCTTGATCGGCGCCGCCTGGGCACGCCAGAGTTGGGCGCTGTCGCCAAGTTCAGCGACATTGGCGCAGAGGGAGAAGACGAAGACGACGCCGACGATGGCAGCGACTAGCTTGGTGGGCCGGTAGGGACCGCAGAGCTCGGCGACCGCCAGCAGCACCAGGATCGAGCCCAGGTAGACGAGCCGGGTGTCGAAGGTGTTGCGGAACTGGTTGAGGGCGATGCCGACCAGCAGGAAGTAAGCGGCCAGCACTGTCACCGCGACCAGCGCCTCGCGAGATGGACCCGGCGGACGCCGAAACCTCACGATGAGCAAGGCCACCAAGCCCACCACCAGAGCCGGGCCCCAGGTCGTCCTGATCGGCACGGGATTGGCATCCGGCTTGGGGCCGTTCGGCGTCGTGAAGAGACCGGTGATCCCGGAAAGCGCCGCGCTGAGCTGGTCGGCGAAGGCGGAACCCAGCACCTTGAGGTTGTGCACGTAGATCGTCTGCTCGTGGAACTTACGGGACCAGATCACCCAGGCGGCGTAGAGGACGATCGGGGCCAACACGACCCAGCAGCGGCGCAGGCGATTGCCGGGCGGACGCAGCGCGAGTGCCAGCGCCGCCCCCAGGGCAAAGGCGACGCCAATGCTGAAAGACGAGATCGAGATAGCCAGGGAGAGGCAGGCGGCGAGGTCGAAGCGAAGGCTTTCCCGACGCAGGGCGAGAAGCATCGCCAGGCCGCTGGCCATACCGATCAGGTTGGTGATCTGTGAGGTCGAGATAAGGACGTCGGCGCCGGCGCCGTAGAAGAGGATCAGCGTCGCCGCCGCGAGCGCCAGCAGGTCTCCGATCGCGTTGCGGATGAGCGCGAAGAGCAGCACCGCAGTGGTCGCCGAGAGGGCCAGGTTGACCAGCTGGTATGGAACCTGCGATTCGATTCCAAACGCCTCGAACATCGCCTTGTAGACGATCAACGGAAAGACGATCAGGTGGCCGCTGTGCGGAGTGAGAAGCGATTCAAGCGACCACGGCTGGTAGGCGTAGATGTATGCCCACTGGTCGGAGGCGGCGGTCTGCCCACGGCCGAGGTAGAGGATCAGAGCCGTCGCCGCGACGATCGCCGCGGCAAGGGTCAGTATCGGCCAGCGCTGCCTCAAGCGCTCGTCAGGCGGCGCGCTGGCCGAAGTAGGCCGAGCCCGATAGCGCTCGGTCGAAGCCCGACCAGGCCTCACCGGCGGGGAGCTGGCGCTCGAGGCGGTCGAAGCTGCCGAGGCGGCCGCCGAGGTTGTCGATCATGTGGACGAGGACGGCCTCGCGAGTGGCGGGAACGACCGGGGAGCCATGTTCGAGCGAGCCGTGGTGGGCGAGGATGATGTGCAGAACCGCTTGGGCGAGGGCGGGATCGAAGCTTGGGATGTCCTCGATCTGGCGGCGCACCTTGTAATAACCAAGTGGGATCTCGCCCTGCAGGCGGCCGGCATCGGTGAGGTCGATCGCCAGCGGGTCCTCGTTGTAAGCCTCGGTCTTGCCGATGTCGTGCAGCAGGGCACCGGTGACGGCGATGTCGCGATCGATGCCGGGGAAGTAGGCAGCGGCGGCGCTGACCGCCTGGGCGACGGAGACCGTGTGCTCGAGCAGACCGTGGCGGTAGGCCTGGTGGTAGGTCTTGGCCGCGGGCGCGTCGCGGAAGCGGGCCCAGTTCTCGGAGTCCTCGCCAAAGAAGCGGTCGAGCAGGTAGCGCAGCTGGCGGTCCTGGATCGTCGCCAGCAGCTCGCGCAGGCCGCTCTCCAAGAGCTCGAAGGAGACCTCGGACTCGACCGCGAGGTCCTCCTCCCTGTACTCCTCCGGCGCCGCCTCGCGCAGGCCACTGAGCTTGATCTTCGCCCCCCAGCGCTCGCTCATCTCGAAGACACCGCCGACGTGGATCGGCGTGCCCGGAGCGGCCAGGGCGTAGAGGTCTTCGGCCTCCTCCCAGGCGACCGCCTCGGCCCTGCCGCTGGCATCGCCGAGCACGAGGCGCAGCCACGGCTCACCGTTTTTCTTGCGCCGCAGCTCGCGCTGGCGAACCGCGTAGACGCTGCCGACCCGCTGGCCGTCCTGCAGGTCGCAGAGCGGCACCCTTGCCGCAATCAGTGTGTCGGTGAGGGCTTGCTGTTCCATCTGTAATCCAAAGTAGTGACGCCCCCGGACGCCCATGTGACGTCACACTTTCTCCACTCTTTGCAGGGGTAATGCAAGCGGAGCGGACGGAACTCAGAGGACCGAGCCGAGCCAGTGGCCGGCAACGATCGCGGCGAAACCGACGACCAGGGAAAGGACGAGGTTGAGCCAGACGAGGTGTGCGTGACCGGCATCGGCGAGGCGGTGCGAGTCGAGCATCCAGGTGGAGAAGGTGGTGAAGGAGCCGATGCCGCCGCCGGCGACGATCACCAGCGCCTCGCCTTCCAGCGCGGCGCCGGCGACGAGGCCGAGCGCGAGCGTGCCAGCGAGGTTGATCGCGAGGACGCCGAGTGGGAACGGGTGGTCGCTGCGGGCGGCGAAGGCCGAGTCGATCAGGAAGCGCGCCGTGGCGGCGGCGCCGCCAAGCAGGGCAACCGCGACCCAGCCGGCGGCGCTCATAGGACAACCTTGTGTTCGCTCACGGCGCCACCTCGGGGCGCCGCTCGAGCGCAATCCCGGCGCGCACGCAGAGGAACCCGGCGGCCAGGGTGATACCGAGATAGGCGACGGCCCGGCCCAGGTGCCCGCCGTCGACCATTTCGAACAGCTCCAGCTGCACGGTCGAGAAGGTGGTCAGGGTGCCGCAGATGCCGGTGGTTAGGAAGGGGTGGGCGAGGCTGTCCTCCGGGTGGTCGCTGAGGCGGGCGAAGAAATAACCGAGCGCCAGCGCGCCGACCATGTTGACCACGAGCGTCCCCCAAGGCCAGCCGCCCGGGGCGTGCGGCGTCGCCTGGGCGAGGCCAACGCGGGCGAGCGCGCCGAGCACACCGCCGGCGTAGATCGCTGCGAGGCGGCGAAGGTCAAGAGAGGTGGGGTGCATCGGGGGTCTCCTATCAGCGTCGATGGACGTTGGTAGGGACCGTCAGCGGTACGAAAACCGCGCTTCTGAAGGAGCGAGCCCCATCGCTCGTCGGCAAGCGTAGCGACTAGCTTGGGCTGAGAACGGCGAAGCCATGCTCACGAGCGCCATCGGCAAGTCGCTTGTCGTAAGTCATGAAGTCGACGGGGAAGTGATCGGCTATGAAAACCGCCGTCGCCAAGTGGATTGCGTCGAGGGTCGCGACCGAAAAGGGTGGGAGCGCTATCGCATCCGCAAGCGTTCCCTTTCCACCATTCTCAAAGTCTCCCTCCATCGGAATCGCAATCACTCCCCGCAGAAGCTCTTCGGAGAGAGAGATGAGTTCCGAGGGCTTGCCCTGATCGGCAAGCTCGGCCTCCTTGCGGCGGGCCAAGCGCCCCAGCTCGATCCAAAGCAGGCGACTTGAGGTGACCTCGTCGAAGTCCTCCAAGGCCCTTTGTATGGCAGGTCGGTCCGGCTCGTTCAGCAACACCCGGCCGAGAGCGCTGGTATCGACGTAGACGACCCGCGGCGGGCTAGCCAAGTTCCTTACGGCTCTCGTCCAAGAAAGCGTCCGTCGTGCCGGCGGGAACCGACTGACCGAATCGTCCTTCCGACTCCAAGCGCTTGATCGTGTCTGTGAGCCTCCCTTGCTCGGGGGGAAGACTGATCCCGTGGAGCTCGGCGAGCATCTCCCTGAACTCGTTGCGGGCGAGGGGGACCACGCGGGCGACCTCATGACCATGCTCGGTCACGGTCAGCGATTCCCCATCTTTGACCCGGCGCAAATACTTGCTGAGGTTCTGACGCAACTCCCTGACACCGACTGCTTTTGACATTGTGCGTCAGACCGTAGCACTTTCATTATTCATTGAAGCTCGTTGATGAATGGTCTAGGCTGCTCCCGTGGCCGTCGCCGAGCTCCCCGTGATCTCCTGCTGCACCCCCCTTGCGGGGTCCTCTCTCAGCGAGCAGCGTGCGGTCGAGCTCGAGGCAGTGCTAAAGGCCCTTGCCGACCACCACCGGCTGCGGATCGTCAACCTGCTGCTGCGAGCCGGCGGTGAGGCCGCCTGCCTCTGTGAGATCCAGCCCATGCTCGGCCTCTCCCAGGGCACGGTCAGCCATCACCTCAAGCAGCTGGTCGAGGCGGGCGTGGTCGAGCGCGAGACGCGGGGCACCTACAGCTACTTCAGCCTCGTTCCCGGCGCACTCGACGCGGTGCGCGAGGTCTTCGCGGCGTGACCATGCCGTTCAGAGGCGAGCGTCCCACCTGATGGCCCGCGTCCTCTTCGTCTGCCTGCACAACGCCGGCCGCTCGCAGATGAGCGAGGCACTCTTCAGCCGCGCCGCGGCGGGCCACCACGAGGCGCGCTCGGCCGGGACCGAACCGGGTGAGCGCGTCCACCCCGAGGTGGTCGAGGCGATGAACGAGGTCGGCATCTTCGTCGCCGACCGCACGCCCCGCAAGCTGAGCAGCGCCGACGCCGAGTGGACTGACGTCGTGGTGACGATGGGCTGCGGTGACAAATGCCCTTACATCCCCGGCAAGCGCTACCTCGACTGGGAGCTCGAGGACCCAACGGGCCGCCCGCTCGAGGAGGTCCGCCGCACCCGCGAGGAGATCGAGCGCCGCGTAGTCGAGCTGATCGCCGAGCTCGACGACTAAGACCTGTGGGAGAGTCCTGAGGATGAGGCTCGCTCGATTTGCCGGCTCGCAGGGCGCTCCCGCGCTGGGGGTCGTCGAGGGCGATGAGGTCGTCGACCTCTCGGCTGCCGACGTTTCGTCCGAACCCGCGGCGGCGCTCGCCGAGCTTGGTCGTGATGGACTCGAGGCGCAGGCGGCCGGAGCGCCGCGGCGGCCGCTCGCCGAGGTGCGCTTGCTCTCCCCCGCCTCCCCCCGCAAGTACCTGGCGATCGCGCTCAACTACGCCGACCACATCGCCGAGATGGGGATGGAGGCGCCGGAAGTCCCCGTCTTCTTCAACAAGCAGGTGACCTGCGTCACCGGGCCCGGGGCCGGTGTGCACATGCCGAAGGTCTCGACCCTGCTCGACTACGAGGCCGAGCTGGCGCTGGTGATCGGCAAGCGCTGCCGCCACGTGCCGGTCGAGCGTGCCCACGAGGTGATCGCCGGCTACACCTGTGCCAACGACCTCAGCGTGCGCGACTGGCAGGGACGGGCGCAAACAATGACAATCGGCAAGTCCTTCGACACCCACGGACCGCTCGGCCCCTGGCTGGTCACCCCCGAGGAGGTCGGTGACCCCCAAGACCTGCGGGTGCGCTGCTACGTCAACGACGATCTGCGCCAGGACGCCAGCACCGCCGAGATGGTCTTCGACTGCTTCCAGCAGGTCTCCCACCTCTCCGAAGCCTTCACCCTGGAGCCCGGCGACGTGATCGCCACCGGCACCCCGGCCGGCGTCGGCCTCGGCCGCCAGCCGTTCCGCGAGTTCCTCCTGCACGTCGGCGACACCGTGCGGGTCGAGATCGAGCGGGTGGGCGAGCTGGTCAACACCGTGGTCGAGGAGCCCGATGGCTACCTCGTGCCGGCGCTCGGGGGCGACTGAGCCGCGCCCTAGCCCTGGCGCTGAATGCAGACCCAGTTCTGGTAAGCCGCCAGCTCGAGCATCTCGTGCCAATTCGGCTCGTGAATTATCCCGAACCGCCAGAGCCGGTACAGGTCGAAATGGTCGCTGAGAAGGTCGAAGAAGTCGCGAAGGTAGATCCGTGCATCCACCGCAGTTCCCCCGTACTCGAATTGGATCGTCTTGATTCTCGGCAGTGTCCCCACGGCCCCTTTGAGAACCGCCAACTCGTTGCCCTCGGTATCGATCTTGAGCAAGGCGATCTCCTCGATGCCTTCCCGTTCGCAGATCTGGTCGATCGTCACGGCTTCCACGGTCTCACTCTTCGTCGCCTCGCCGAATTGGCGGCGTGAGAAGAGCGAGGACTGTTCGGAGTCCTCGGTCGCGTGCAGGACAACCGTGCCGGGCTCGCTGGAGACGGCAGCCTTGTGGACCTGTGCGCGATCGCCAAGAGCGGATGTCAGTTCGCCGAAGGCCGTCCCCCCAGGCTCGAAGCAATGCAGGCGCGCACGAGGATGAAACGCCAGCGCCTGCATCGCCCACTCACCCCGATTGGCCCCGACGTCGAAGACGATTCCATCTCCGACGTCGATCGACTTCTCCAAGAAGCGCCACTCCCCGTTCGTTCGAGGGTCGAAGCTTTGATAGCCAGAGAGGCGGGCGTTTACCTTGGTTAGGAGCCGTCGGAGCAGTCGGAGCATCGCGTCACTCTATGGGGCAGGCTAGCTGCGGTGGATCGCCGTCGCCGTCGCCTGGTCGCGCGGGCGGACGATGATCTCGTCGACGTTGACGTGGGGAGGCTGGGCCAGAGCCCAGCGGATGCACTCGGCGACGTCGGCGGCGCTGAGCGGCTGCATGCCCTCGTAGACGCGGCTTGCCGCGTCCTCGTCGCCGCCGAAGCGGACCAAGGAGAACTCGGTCTCGACCATGCCGGGGGCGACCTCGGTGACCCGCACCGGCTGGCCCAGCAACTCCTGGCGCAGCACCCGCAGCATCGCCCGCTGGGCGTGCTTGGCGGCGTTGTAGCCGGCGCCGCCAAGGTAGGGCTCGATCGCGGCGATGCTGGTGACGCCGACGACGTGGCCGTCTCCCGACTCGATCAGCTTTGGCAGCAGCGCCCGCGTCATCCGCATCTGCCCCATCACGTTCGACTCGTACATCGTTAGCCACTTCTCCTCGTCGGCCTCCGCGATCGAGTCGAGGCCGAGCGCGCCACCGGCGTTGTTAACCAGGACGTCGCAGGCACCGACCGAGGTGGCGAAGGACTCGACCGAGGTCGAGTCGGTGACGTCGAGCGCGATCGCCGCGCCGCCGATCTCCGCCGCCAGCTCTTCAAGGCGGTCGAGGCGGCGGGCGCCGAGAACCGTGCGGTAGCCCTCGCCGGCAAGGGCCCGCGCCGTGGCGGCGCCGATGCCGCTGGATGCGCCGGTGATGACCGCTGTCTTCATCGCTTCGACCCTAGCGGGCGCCGCGCGGTCCGAGGGCTAGTTGAAGCTTCGTCGGCAGATGAGCAAGGCACGCCCCGAAGCCAGCGCCGAGATCTCAGTCTCCTCCCGCCTCGACGCCTCGCCCACCGCGGTCTGGGACCGGGTGATGACACCCGAGGGCATCAACGACGAGATGCGGCCCTACCTGCGCATGACCCTGCCCCGCGGGGTCGAGCGGCTCGACCCCGAGAGCGTCGAGATCGGTGTGCCGATCGGCCGCAGTTGGATCCTCCTCTTCGGCCTACTGCCCTTCGACTACGACGAGGTCTGCCTCGCTCGGCTCGAGCGCGGGCGCGGCTTTCTCGAGCGCTCGAAGATGCTGACCCAGCGAACGTGGGAACACGAACGCACCCTCGAGCCGGCCGCCGGCGGCTGCCTGATCACCGACCGGGTCAGCTGGCAGCCGCGACTAGGCCTGCCGGGGCGGCCCCTGCGCCCCATCATCGCCTGGTTCTTCCGTCACCGCCACAAGCGGCTGCGCCGCCACTTCGGCGGCGCGAGCACCGCGGCTTAGGACTGCCCGGAGTCAGACCTGCTGGTCTTTCCTCAGCTTGGCGACACCATTTACGCAACGCGAGAACGCGGTGCCCTTCTCGCCTTTGACGTGCTTTTTGCTCATCCCCTTGCAGGCTTTGCCGGGGGTGACCTTTTCGTTGTTGGCGGCTTTTGCCATCGCGTTCACGCACTGGCTGAAGGGGGTCCCTTGTTTACCGTCAACGTGCTTCTTGCTCTGGCCTTTGCAATAGACGCCATAGGCCTTGGCCTTTTCCGGCATGCTCGCACCGGTTCCCGGCGTTTCGGATTTTTCCGGAGCCGGGCTGTATTCGGGGCCATTCCCGTTGCCGTGGGCGTTTCCATTGCCCTGACCGTGCCCGGCGGGCGGATTCGCCACCACCGTGGCCGGGACCACCGCAAGAACCAGCGCCGCAAGCGTCGCCGCGACCTTCGTCTGAAGCTTCATCGTCTGCCTCCTGTTTTGGTGGCGCCCGTCTGGGCGCCCTTCACCTGCAGGAACGGGAGGCAGTCGAGCCCATCAGGGCCTATCCCGGGCCGGCACCTTCAGGCTTCTTGCCAACCGCAGGTGGCGTTGGGGCTTCTTCGGCCGCAGGCGCGGCTTGCGGGGCTGGACCTTCGCTGGCGGCAGAATCGTGGGGCGATTTCTTTTCCGAGCCGTTGCTCGGGTGGGCGGGGTGTTCGGGATGGACTGGCTTCGCGGCCGGCTTGCCGTGCTTTTCCGCCGAGGCGCCATGGTTGGCGTCTTTGTGGGCCGCGGCGGTTTCCTGCCCGTGTGCTGCGGCGGCGGGGAGCTGCTTTTCGTGCCCTTTGCCATGCGGGTGATCGGCAGCATTGCCCTGGGTGGCCGGCGACGGCGTGTTCGCTTCGGGAGCGTCCGTCTCCTGGCTCCCAGCCGCCGGGCTGGCCTTGGACGGACCGCTCGGCGAGGCACTGTGCCCGCCCTCCACGGCCGGC
>DATMIH010000168.1:0-2420 GCA_035554595.1 Solirubrobacterales bacterium | reverse complement strand
GCACCCATGGCCCTCTCGGTGCGGCGCGCTCATACTGAGGAGACCCACTAACTAGGAGCGCACCGCATGAAGACAACCAAGGAATCGACTTTCGGCGCGACGATTCGCACGACCATTCTGATGGCCTCGCTCTCGGGGCTGCTGATCGTCATCGGCGCCCTGATCGGCGGTGCCAGCACGGCCGCGCTCTTCCTCGGCATCGCCCTACTGATCAACCTCGGCTCCTACTTCTTCAGCGACAAGATGGCGCTGGCGATGAGTCGCGCCAAGCCGATCGATGAATCGGAAGCGCCGCGGCTGTATGAGATCGTCCGCGAACTGAGCACCCGCGCCGGTCTGCCGATGCCGCGCCTCTACATGATCCCCCAGGACCAGCCCAACGCCTTCGCCACGGGCCGCAACCCCAAACATTCCGCGGTCGCGGTTACGCGCGGGATCACCAAACTGCTCTCCGAGGACGAGCTGCGCGGCGTGCTCGCCCACGAGCTCACCCACATCCGCAATCGCGACATCCTGATCCAGTCGGTCGCCTCGGCGATCGGTGCCGCGATCACCTACATCGCCTACATGCTGCTCTGGTTCGGCAACGACGACGAGTCGCCGCTGGCCCTGGTCGGCCAACTGGCGACCTTCCTGCTGGCGCCGATCGCGGCAAGCATCATCCAGCTGGCGATCTCGCGCCAGCGTGAGTACGCCGCCGATGCCGGCGGCGCGGAAATCTGTGGCAACCCCGAGTCGCTGGCCAGTGCCCTCCTGCGCCTCGAGCAGGGGGCGGCGGCGGTGCCGATGCAGGTCAATCAGGCGGCCGAGCCGCTCTACATCGTCGCGCCCTTCAAGGGCAAAGGAATCGCCGGCCTTTTCTCGACCCATCCCCCGATCGAGGAGCGGGTCAAGAGGCTGCGCCAGATGCGCCCCAGCCTCTAGCTGTAGTTCCTCACAGCGTTGTTCATCCGGGCCTCATCGACGACGCCACGCGCCTGGCCTACGTGGAGGTGTTGCCCGACGAGAAGGGGCCGACCGCTGCGGGCTTCCTGCGCCGCGGCATGCGCCGAGCTGAGGATGCGCCACCTCTTCACCCGGCCCTACCGGCCGAGGACCAACGGCAAGGCCGAGAGATTCATCCAGACGCTGACCAACCGCTGGGCCTACGGTGCCATCTACGGCTCCTCGGCCGAGCGCACCGCAGCGCTACCTGGCTGGCTGGACCACTACAACTTCAGAAGACGACACGGCTCTCTCGGCCACAAGGCGCCCGCGGCTCTCGCCGAGCTGGACAACGTCATGAGTAACTACAACTAGGTCACATATCGATACGCCGGAAAGGCCCGCGAGAGCGGGCTTTTCTATGGATACGGAGGCGTCCTGTTGACTCTACGTTGGGCAGGGGAGACAAGGTCGATCGTCGCTGAGGCGGCATAAGAGCCGGATTTTCAAGGCAGTGGGTCAGTTTGAACTCGGGCAGCGCCTGCAGCTAGGCTCTGCTTCGGAATGATCAGCAAGCGTCCGCGCATTTGGAAGTGGCTTCCGTTCATCGCACTTGGACTGATGCTCGCAAGAGATTTCGCTCCGATCTCCGACTCGTTGGACGGAATCTTGTCTTGGGCGGCCATTGCGATGCTGCTGGCCTTCTCCGGTATCTACTTTTGGCAAGAGCGACGCGCGCGGCAGGCGTATCAATCCAACAGCGCCGCGATCTCTTCCAGCGACCAGATGTGATCGGTGACACCCGCTGCCATTGCCGGGGTGCGCGAATAGCGCTCCTTCAGCGCCGTATGCGGGCGGGCGAAGTTGTAGTGCATGAAGTGCAAGGAAACGGCGTGGGAGAGGTTCTCGACCTTGCGGCTGAATCCATTGGTCAGTCGAGTGAAGCGGCGCATCCCCATCCGCATCGTCAAGTTCTGGCGCTCGACGTAGCTGGTTGAGATCCGATCCGGGTCGGGATCGCCCTTCCGGGTCAGGCGCTTCGTCCCGGTGCAGACGGCCGGGCTGTATTTGCCCGGCTCCCCACCCGAGGCATAGGTCTTATGGATCTGCGCCCAATCGACCTGATGGCGGAAGGCCGGCCCTACGGTCCCTTCGTACATCCGGTGCCCGTCCGTGGATAGCTGTATGCGGTTGGCCATCCGGCTCGCCAGGTCGGTGAGGAAGACTTCTGCATCGTCGGAGGTCCGCTCCCCGACCAGCCAGGACGGGACCAGCTTCGTATCGGCGCAGATCGCCGTGAAGGTCCACACGTCCCCGTAGCCATAGGTGCCCTTGAATTCCTCCGGGACGTTCTTCTGCTTGGAGTAACAGAAGGCCCAAATCTCGTCGGCCTCGACCACTTTGCAGGGGAGGTCGACCAGCACCCCGTCCTGGTACTCGGTGCAGGCTTCCCCGAGATCGACCAGCAGTTTGGTGATCGTGTTCTTGGCCGCGCC
>DATMIH010000167.1:0-17659 GCA_035554595.1 Solirubrobacterales bacterium | reverse complement strand
GTGCGCACAGGCGATCCCGAACTGCAGACCTGCACCACCCAGACCGGCTGCCAGGAAGGCCTTGAAGGAGTCGGGACTGGTCAGCTGGAGTCGAGGATGGGGCTCGCGGTCGACAGTCAGGGTGACGTATACGTCACCGGCCTTTTTTCAGCTCGCGTGCAGAAGTTCGACCCCGACGGGGGGCCGGGGGGCGAAGCCAAGTTCCTGCTGACCTTCGGCGGCGAAGTCAACAAGACCAAAAGCGAAGAACCCGGCACGAGCGAAGCCGAACGCAACCTCTGCACCGCCGCCTCGGGCGACATCTGCCAGGCAGGAATCAGGGGAACCGGCGAGGGACAGTTCGAATTGTGGCCCGAGGAAGGCAACTTCATCGCCGCCGCTCCCAACGACGACGTCTACGTCGGCGACGTGGATCGGATCCAGCGCTTCGACTCAGAAGGCCACTACATCGAAAGCATCGCGCTGGCGGGAGAGACGGTGCAGTCGCTGGCGATCGATCGCAGCGGCGGGGTGAATGACGGGGACTTGTATGTGGCTCGCTGCAACCTGCCGTCTAGCTGCCTCGGGTCCTCTTTGCTTCCCGCCTCGGAACCCAACGTATTGCGGCTGGCCAGCAACGGACCGGCGGCAAGCGTGGAGGCGACGATCGCGGTGCCCAATCCGCAAGCGTTGGCAGTCGACGCGGACGGCAACCTATTCGCGATCAGCCTGTTCGCGTCCGATGGGAAATACGGTTCCGCGGAACCGTTGATCCACAAGTTCGGCCCGGTGGGAGCAGAGGCCCCGGGGTTTCCCTTCTCTGATGGCTTCGACAGAATCAGCGGTATCGCGGCCACCTCCGCCTGCGGTATCGCGGGAGTCGATCTCTACGTCCCAAATATCCTGGGCGCCAACTCCTTCGTCCGCGCCTACGGCCCGCCCCCTGACCCGACCCTCTGCCCGCCGCCCGTGGTCCCGCCGAGCATCTCCGACCAGTACGCGACCTCGGTGCAGAGCAGCGGCGCGACGCTCAGGGCAAAGATCAGCCCCGAGTTCTGGACCGACACCCGCTACTTCGTCCAATACGGCACCGGCAAGTGCTCCGAAGGCGGCTGTGACCAAGAGCAGCCGCTCGCCCCCGGCTCGAAGCTGACGAGCCAGGTCACCAACAAGGTGTTCACCACCCCCGGCCTCGTGCTCGGCGGCCTGCAGCCCGCCACGACCTACCACTACCGCTTCGTCGCGGAAAGCTCGGGTGGCGGTCCGGTCTTCGGGGTTGGAGGAAAAGAAGGCACCGACGGCGCCGAAGGCACCTTCACCACCTTCCCGAGCGCCCCGGCAGCTAAAACCGATTGCCCCAACCAGGCCTTCCGCACCGAAGCCTCGGCCAAGCTTCCCGACTGCCGCGCCTATGAGATGGTCAGCCCGGTAGACAAGAACGGCGGCGACGTGAGCTTCGGGGAGGTGGCGAGGGGCTTCAAGTCGCCGCACAAGAGCTCGACCGACGGCAACAGGTTCGCCTTCTCCTCGCTGCGCCCCTTCGCCGACCCCAATGCCGCCCCGCTGGTCAACCAGTACCTGGCCGCGCGCGGGGCAGACGGCTGGTCCACGCAGGCGATCTCCCCGCCGCGCTCGAGCTCCTTCACCTGGCCCCCTGGCCTCACCGGCCAGTTCAAGGCCTTCGACGACAATCTCTGCGAGGGCTGGCTCCTGCAAGACAACGAACTGCCCCTGGCGCCCGGCGCCCCCGCCGGCGTCGCCTCGATCTACAAGCGCGACTACTGCGACCCGGGCTCCGGCTATGACCTCTTGACCCCGGTCGACCCACCCGGATTCGGCTTCGAAGCGGGTGAGATCGAACCCGAATACTACGTCCCCAACCCGCAGGGCTTCTCCGCCGATGAGTCCCACACCGTCATTCGCGTCCCAGCCGCCCTCACCCCCGATGCCTGCACGACCGCGGGGATCAATCAGGTCTACCTCAGCTCAGAGGAAGGGCCCCTACGCCTCGTCAGCGCCCTGCCCAACGGCAAAGCGACCTGCACCAACTCGACCGCGGGCCGCTTCCAAGATTCGGTCGACGGCTTCAGGGATTCGAGCGTCGTCGGCGCGATCTCCGCGGACGGCTCGAAGGTGTTTTGGACCGACACGCGCGATCCCAGGAAAGGCCAAGCGTTCCTCGGCGAAGGTGAGGGGGACCTCTACCTGCGCCGGAACGCAACCGCAGAACAGAGCCCGGTTCAGGCTGGAAGCTGCACCGACCCCGAACTCGCCTGCACGGTGGCGATCGACAAAAGCGGCCAAGCCAGCTTCTGGGGGGCCGATCCACAGGGCACGAAGGCGATCTACAGCGTCCCCACCGTTTTCCCCGCCGAACAGCTCTTCGAATACGACGTCGAAGCAGCTAAATCGAAATTGATCGCCAAAGGCGTGGTCACCGGCGTCACCGGCGTCACCGGCGTCAGCGAGGACCTCTCCCGCGTCTACTTCATCTCCACCGAAGCGCTCACTGGAGAACAGGAAAACAGCGAGGGCGATAAAGCCCAGGCTGGGGCACGCAACCTCTACCTCCATGAACGCGGAGTCGGCATCGTCTTCGTGGCGAGCCTGCTGAGCCAGAACTCCGACGCCGTCGCCTCGGCCGGCCGCCGCACCTCGCGCGTCAGCCCCGACGGCCTGCATCTCGCCTTCATCTCAGCGCAGCGGCTGAGCGACTACGACAACACCGACTTGGCGGGTGGCAAACCCGCGGTCGAGATCTACCTCTACGACGCCGATGGAAGTGGCGGCCCAGGAGAGTTGCGCTGCGTTTCCTGCAATCCAAGCGGCTCGCGACCGCGCGGGCGCAACCTCGGGAACTCCCTATCCCACCCGGAATGGACCGCTGCCACGATCCCCGGTTGGACCGAACAGCTGCGACCCACCCGCCTGCTCTCCAGCGACGGCAACCGCCTCTACTTCGAAAGCTACGACGACCTCCTACCGCGGGACTCCAACGGCAAGGTCGACGTCTATGAGTGGGAAAGGGCCTCGGGTGAGGAAGCCTGCAAGGAAGCCGGAGCAGACCTCTACGCCTCCGCCGCCGGCGGCTGCCTCAGCCTGATCTCCTCCGGGCAGAGCCCCTCGGACTCAGAACTGATCGACGCCTCCCAAGGCGGCAGCGACGTCTTCTTCACCACCGGCTCGAGCCTGCTGCCCCAGGACCCCGGCCTCGTCGACGTCTATGACGCCCGCGAAGGCGGTGGCTACCCGCCGCCGCCAAAGCCCCCGGCGATCTGTGAAGGCGATGCCTGCCAGGGAGCGATATCGCCTCCCAACGACCCGACCCCGGCCTCCTCGAGCTTCGAAGGAGCGGGGAACCTCAATGAAGGCGCCTCCTCGCGTTGCCCCAAGGGCAAGCACAAGGCACCTAAAGGCAAGAAGTCGCGCTGCGTGAGCAGGAAGCCCAACTCAAAGCAGCACGCAAAAGCACACCAAAAACGAACCAATGACAAGCGGAGGACAAAACGATGAAGCGCCTCGCAATCGCACTACTGGCCGGGGCGCTCCTCGCGCTCGCCATCGCTCCCTCGGCATCGGCCTTCGGCCTCGAAGAACTCGACCTCACCTTCAACGGTGAAGACGGCTCTGCGGCGACGCAGGCGGGCTCTCACCCCTTCTCCCAGACCACAACCCTGGCGCTGCAGACGGTCCCATCCGCCGCCAACCCCGGCGTCCCCGAGCTGCCCAACGGCGACCCGAAAGATCTGACGGTCTCCCTGCCGCCGGGGCTGATCGGCGACCCCAACGCCGTGGAGCGCTGCACGGGCGTTGACTTCGCCCTGGAAAGGTGCCCCGCCGCCTCCAAGGTCGGGACCACCGAAATCGAGGTGACCGGGCCCGGCATCTTCTACACCGTCAACGTTTACAGCCTCACCCCGCCGCCGGGAGTGCCAATGGAGATCGGCTTTCGCTTCGTCAAAGTGCCGGTGACGATCGACCTCACGGTCAACACCAACCCCCCCTACAACGTCCTCGCCACCCTGCATAACATCTCAAACGCCGTTCCTCTCTACTCCTCGAAGCTGACCGTCTTCGGAGCGGCGGGCGACAAGCCCTTCCTCACCCTGCCGAGAGCCTGCGAGGGCCCGCTCACCACAAGCTTCGAAGCATTCTCCTGGCAACAGCCCAACGGCCCGCCGGCACTGGGCACCGCCACCACCCACGATGGCTCCGAACCGCCCAGCCCGCTGGGCATGACCGGTTGCGACCGCTTGGCCTTCGGCCCGCGGATTTCCGCGGCGCCGACCGCCAAGGCGTCCTCATCCCCCACCGGCCTCGACTTCTCACTGGACGTCGCCGACGAAGGCCTCGGCAACCCCGACGGCCTCGCGGCTTCAGACGTGCGCAAAGCGGTGGTGACACTTCCCGAAGGGATGTCGATCAACCCCGCGATCGCCGAAGGGCTGGAGGTCTGCACAGAAGCGCAACTGGCCCGCGAGACACCCTTCTCGGCGCCGGGCACGGGTTGTCCGGAAGCCGCCAAGATCGGCTCGGTCTCGGTGGAAACGCCGCTCCTGGACGAAACCGTAGACGGCGCCCTCTACCAAGCGGAGCCCTACCAGAACCCCTTCCACTCCTTGATCGCGCTCTACATGGTGATCAAGAACCCCAACCTGGGGATCAAGATCGTGCAGCCGCTGAACGTGGTCTCCGACCCGGTGACGGGAAGGCTGACCACGGTCGCAGAAGAACTGCCCCAGCTGCCTTTCTCCCACTTCAAGCTGCACTTCAAGGAGGGGACGAGAAGCCCGCTGGCGACACCGCCGGGCTGCGGCACCTATAACGCCGAAGCCACGCTCTACCCGTGGGCGGGTGGATCGCCGACAACGACGACCTCGGCCTTCCAGATCATCACCGGTCCCGGAGCAGGCCCCTGCCCCAAAGGCGGCCTTCCCCCATTCCACCCGGCTCTCGTCGCGGGCACGGTCAACAACGCGGCGGGCCGTTTCTCGCCCTTCGACGTACGCATCACCCGCGATGACTCCGAACAGGAGATCACCCACTTCTCGATCAAGCTGCCGCCCGGCGTGGCGGGCAAGCTCGCCGGGATCTCCTCCTGCCCCGATGCGGCGATCGCCCGGGCTCAGGGCAGGACTGGGCCGCACGGCGGCGCCGAAGAGCTGAACGACCCCAGCTGTCCGGCCGCCTCCCAGGTCGGCCGCACGCTGGCCGGTGCAGGGGTTGGCTCCGCCCTCGCCTACGCCCCCGGCAAGGTCTACCTCGCCGGGCCCTTCCGCGGCGCGCCGATCTCCTTCGTCTCGATCACCTCGGGGCTCGTCGGCCCGTTCGACATCGGCACCGTGGTGGTGCGGCTGGCGATCAGGGTCAACCCCGAGACCGGCGAAGTCTTCCTCGACTCCACCGGCTCGGACCCGATCCCCCACATCATCAAGGGCGTGCCGGTGCACCTCAGGGACATCCGCGCCTACACCGACCGCCCGCAATTCACCTTCAACCCGACCAGCTGCGCGCGGATGTCGACTGCGGCGACGGTCCTGGGGAGCGGGCTCGACTTCGCCAGCGGAGCCGACGACAACCCGTTTGTCTCGACCTCGCCCTTCCAAGCGGCGGACTGCGCGGCGTTGCCCTTCGAACCGAAACTGTCGCTGAAGCTCCTCGGTGGCACCAAGCGCGGTGATTTCCCCAAGCTGAAGGCATTCCTGCGGATGCGGGGCTTCGGTGAAGCCGGCGTGGCGCGTGCCCAGGTGACTTTGCCCAGGAGCGAGTTCATCGCCAACGCTCACTTCAACACGATCTGCACCCGCGTGCAGTTCAAAGCGGCGGGCGGCAACGGCGAAGCCTGTCCTTCCGGGTCGATCTACGGCTGGGCCCGCGCCAAGAGCCCGATCCTCGCCGAGCCGCTCGAAGGCCCGGTCTTCCTGCGCAGCTCCGAGCACCAGCTGCCAGACGTGGTGGCATCGCTCAGAGGGCAGCAGATCGACGTCCACCTGGTCGGCCACGTCGACTCGGTCAAAGGTCAGCTCAGAAACACCTTCGAAACTGTCCCCGACGCTCCCGTCGAATGGGCTTCCTTCAGCTTCAAGGGTGGTAGCAAGGGTCTCTTCGAAAACTCGACCAACCTCTGCGTCGGCAAGCACCTTGCCGACGTGCGCCTCACCGGCCAGAACGGCAAGCGCCACAACTACCAGCCCGCGGTCGAGGTCAAGTGCGCAAAGGCAAAGAGCCACAAGAGGACCGCGCGCTGATGCGCGCGGTCCTCTAGGCGGTGGCCATGCGAGGCAGGGTCGCGGCGGCGGTCGCGACCCTCACGCTCTGCGCGGCAGCCTCCGCCCCCGCGGTCACGATCCAGTCCGAAGGCCTCAGGATCAGCGCCCTGGCGCAGGTCCAGCCCTACAAGCTGCCGCGGGACAAGCCGGCACCGATTGCCGTCTTCGTCGCCGGGCACCTGCAAAACCCCAAGGGAGGAATCCCCCCGCAGCTGCGCAGGATGCGCATCGCGGTCAACCGTCACGGCCTCTTGCAGTCCAGGGGGCTGCCGACCTGCCCGGTCCCTCGCATCCAGCCGGCCTCGACCGAAAGGGCGCTGCTGCAGTGCGGGCCGGCCCTGATCGGCTCCGGGCAGTTCTGGGCGAACATCGTCCTCCCCGACCAGGGCGCCTACAGGACCCAGGGGAGGCTGCTGATCTTCAACGGGAGGCAAGGGGGCAGGCCGGTGATCCTCACCCACATCTTCACCTCCCACCCCTTCAACTCGTCTTTCGTCATCCCCTTCGCGATCAAGCGAACTGGTCAGGGGGCATACGGGACGCAGCTCTCGGCCTCGCTGCCCCAGGCCCTGGGGGACTGGGGATACCTGGACCGGATCAAGCTCACCCTGAAGCGCGAATACACCTGGCACGGCCGCCGGCTCTCCTACTTCAACTCGTCCTGCCCGGCGCCTGGCGCGGCGAAGCGCACCTCCTTCCCCCTCGCTCACGCCGAGTTCTTCTTCGCCGCACGCGAGCCGATCGGCGTCACCGTCAACAAGACATGCGGGGTGGCCGAATGAGGCGGCGCGAGGCCCGCGCCGCGGCGCTCCTCTGCGTCGCGCTCCTCACTGCCTTCGCCGCTTCGGCCCGTGCCTCTTACGACCCCGTTGGCTCGGGCGCAACCAAGCTCACCCTCGACAAGGGCTTTGTCGCTTTCCTGAAGAGAGCCGGCGTCAGGCTCACCGCCTCCCAGGGGGCCAAGCGCGAGGGCGGTATCTACCTGCTGCCCGTCGTTGGCGGCCAGATCGACCCCGTCGAAGGCAGGGGGGAGGCGAACGCCGAAGGGGTGCTCTCCTTCACGAGTCAGGGAAGGCGCGTGCCGCTTCGCGGGATCAGGATCGAGGCGAGCCGCCAGCCCCTGGTCGCCAAGGCCGGCGGCTCCCAGTTGAAGCTCGCCACCGCCAAGCGGACAACCGCCAGGCGAGCGGGCTTTGGAACCAAGCTCACCTCAGTAGAGCTGAGGCTGACCGCGAAGCTGATCACCCGCCTCAACAAGAAGCTGCGCCCGAAAGCGCCCTTCGGGGCAAACCAACTGCTCGGCACGCTTGTCACCAACGCCCAACCCAGGCTGGCGACGATCGAGGAAAAGGGCACGGCCACGATCACCCTCGACCCCGGGTTCCTCGCCAAGCTCGACTCCCTCTTCGTCTCGCTCAACCCGATCGCACCCGCCCAGCGCTTCGGCGCGCAGGCCACCTTCCCAATCGCCGTGGGTGGAGCGATTGCCCCAGATGGCAGCGAAGGCACGCTGCGCACAGGCGGGGCGCTCGAATTCCTCCAGCTCGGCAGCGGCCAGGTCTTCTGGTCCGAACCGTGGCTCGATCTCGCCGCGCGCTCGGACACCGCCGAGGTGGACATCGAGCCGACCCCCGCCTTCCCCGGCAAGATCGGCAGGGCGGGGGTGCTTGACCTCGGCGCCGCCGCCTTCACACCCGACCCCAGGGCCCGCACGATCTCTGTCTCAGGGGCCCCACTTGTCCTCTCCGCCGCCGCCGCCCAGAGCTTCAACGAGGCCTTCGCCCAGGGCGAACCCCCGGCCTTCTCCGCCGGCGAAGCGGTGGGTTCGGTGAGCTTCACCGCGCAGGGGCAATAGGCGGCGGGTGCGAGTACAGCGGGTCCAAGCGATGCCGAGGGGTCCCAACGCCGCTCGCTTGCGCGCCGCCCTCGCCGCTCGCCTCGGCGGGCGCGCGGGGGAGATCGAGGAGGCCGTCAGGGATCGGGTCTACTCGATTGCCGATCCCCTGGCGACGGACGACCCCGAGTACGCCGCCGGGCTGCCGCCGACGATCTCGGCCGCGGTCGAGTATGCGTGCCGTGCTTTGGGCGGAGAGGGAGCGCCCCCGCCGGTTCCCACCGTCCTGCTCGCCCAGGCCCGGCTTGCCGCACGCTGCCGCGTACCGATGGACGACGTGATGCGTCGTTACGTCGCCGGCAACGCGCTGCTGGTCGATTTCCTCATCGAGGAGGCCGCGCACGGGGGGGTCTCGCCGCAGCGCCTCAAAGGCGTCCTGCGCCCGCACGCAACGCTTCTCGACGATCTCATGTCCACTCTGAGCCAGGAGTACCAGCGCGAGGTGGCCGCGCGACCCCTCGACGGCGAGCGGCGGCGGGCCCGGTGCGTCGAGAGGCTGCTGGCGGGCGAGCTGATCGACACGGCGGAGCTGGCCTACCCGCTCGAGGCCTGGCATCTGGCCGCGATCGCAAGGGGCCCATTCCCGATCGAGGCGCTGAGCGACTTAGCGCGGCGCGCGGACTGCCGCCTGCTCGCGGTAGGTCGTGGCGACAGCGCCTGGATCTGGCTCGCCAGCCGCCATCCGCACCGCGTCGAAGAGATTCCCGCCGTCCTTCTCTCGGCACGCCCCAGCGGCACCATCCTCGCCCTCGGCGAGGCTGCCGAGGGCGTCGCCGGCTGGCGCCTCAGCCACCGCCAGGCAAGGGCGGCCCTTCTCGTCGCCGTGCAGAGCGCCGCAGGGACCGCCCGCTATGCCGAGGTCGCTCTGCTCGCCTCGATCCAGCATGACGACCTCCTCGCCGCCTCGCTGCAGCGCATGTTCCTGGCGCCGCTGGATCGGGACCGCGACGGGGGGGAGAACGCTCGCCGCACCCTCCGCGCCTACTTCATGGCCGAGCGCAACAGCACCTCGGCTGCAGCCACGCTCGGCGTCAGCCGCAATACCGTCGCCAAGCGCCTGCGTGAGATCGAGGCCGCCATCGGCCGGCCCCTCTCCACCTGCGCTCCCGAGCTCGAAGCCGCCCTCCGTCTCGAGGATCTGCGTGCCGAGGCAGCGGAGTTGTCACTACGCACAACAACCGGGTCTTTCCAGGGCACATCGACAATACCTGAGCCCGACTGAATGAGGCAAGGTGACTCCACTTGTTGTCAGTCCCCTGGTGGGAGCCGGGGGTGGGGGAGGAAGAAGAGATGCCAGTTGAGATCGCTGCGGGAGGTCAGAAGTCATGAGGGTTGTCTCGTTGTCTGAAAACGGACGTGGCAGGTTCAGCCATGAGCCTGGAAGCAGAAAGACTCGGCCCGGGCATTTGATCCTGGCGCTGGCAGCGATGCTGGTCGCGCTCGCGGTCCCGACATCTGCCTCCGCTGTCGTCGACCACAAAGGCTTGCCGCCGGATGTTCCGGTGCCTGAGTGGGCCAAAACCGCGGCAGTGCACTTCATGCCGTGGGACGAAAACCCATCCGCGGTCAAATCCAACGGCCATGCTCATGGCAATCCGAAACCCGAGGAACCGCTCGCGGGCAGCACTTCGACCGCCGGCGAACCACCCCTGATGTACTACGGCCACGAAGGAGTTCAGGACAACCCCCACATCTATCCGATCTTCTGGGGCAGCAACTGGAACAAAGAACCGGGCATCGCGGTGCGAGCCCAGTTGATGAAAACCTACGAAGGCCTCTCGGGCAGCGCCTATCAGGGCATCTTGACCCAGTATTTCGACGCCACGGGCAGGATTTCCCCAACCGTCGCAGTCTCGCCGGCATACACCGACACGACCATCGCGGCGCCGCAGGAAGTGACCAGCAAAAGCATCGAAGAAGAGGTTGGCCGAGCGATCAAAGCCAACGGTTGGTCGCACGCCTTCGACAACCAGTTCGCGGTCCACACCGCGCCCGGCTCAACCTATCTGCTTGAAGGATATTGCGCTTTCCACAGCTTTCGGAAGGTCGATGAATCTGAAACGTTTGTCGCCCTTTCTTTCGTGCCATACCAGGGCGACCCACCGCTGAAAGAACATTGCCTTTCGCACGACCCCAAAGAAAACGTGACAAACAGCACGACCTTCTCGGCTACGCACGAGTATGCCGAGACGGCGACCGATCCTGGCGCCAGCGTCAAAAAGGGAGCCTGGTACACCCACGACGGCTTGCTCTACGAGGTCGCCGACATGTGCGAGATCATGGGCGTCACGCTTCCCAACGGAACGTTCGCATCGCCGCTGTGGGACGACCACCAGAGCGAATGCTCTACGTCGGATTCAAATCCACCCTTTGTCTTCGGCGTCTCTGAGCCGCCGACCGGAGTTGGACTGACCACGGCAACCCTGCACGGCACCGTGAACCCAGAGGGGCCTGAAACCAAATACCAGTTCGAATACGACACCGCCGAATACAAAAACGGCGAAGGTCCGCACGGGACCAAAGTCCCGGCATCGATGACGGTGGCCGGCTCGGGAATGAACAGCATCCCCGAGAGCTACTCGCTCTCTGGTCTAGCGCACGGCACCGTGTATCACTACCGGTTGGTGGCCACGAGCAGCAGTGGAACCACCTACGGGGAAGACAAGAGATTCGAAACGGAACGCGCCCCACCGATCGTCCAGACCAAACCGGCGACCGGGCTGAGCACGTCTGGAGCGACGCTGAAAGGCACGGTCAACCCGAACGGTTTGGCGACGAAATACTGGTTCGAATACAGGGACGGCCCGCTGGCGGTGAAAAAAACCGAAATCATCAAAACAGCTGAAACAAGCGCCGGCTCCGGCACGACGGCTCTCGAATTCAGCCAGGCGGTGGGCAGCCTCAAAGCCGACACCGAATACTATTTCCGAATCGCTGCATCGAGTGCCGACGGAACGACCCTTGGGAGCGAAGCAGCGTTCTACACGGGCGCTCCGAAAAATATAGGTCTCCCGATCGCTACCCCGGCGGTACCGGCTCAAGGGGTTCCAGTGTCGGTTAGCAACGGAAGCTGGAAAGGCAACCCAACCTACACCTATAAATGGGAACGCTGCAAAGGCGGGTGCGAAACGATCGCGGGTGCGACCGGCTCGTCATATACTCCGCTTGAAAAAGATGTGGGCTACACGCTGGTGGCAAAAGTCACCGCCACCAATACGTTTGGATCGACGACTGCGGCGGCCAACCCCACCGGTGAAGTCAAGCCGATCGGCCAGGTCAGCGAATACTCCCTGGCGGCGGGCAGCAAGCCATACGGGATCGTCTCCGGGTGGGCGGACAAAAATCTCTGGTTCACCTATTGGGGCGGTGGAAAGCTCGGGAAGATCACGACCGCCGGGTCGGTGACCGAATACTCGGTGCCGACTTCGCCGCTTGGGATCACCTCGGGGGCAAGTGCCGCGAACCCGTTTGTGTGGACGGCCAATGGTCTCTACAGCAGCATCGCGTCGTTCAGTGGCGGGTCCAAAGTCGCCGAATATGTCACGCCGACCGGGGGAGAAACGCACGATATCGCTCTCGGTCCGGAAAACTATATGTGGTTCACCGTGACGAGTCCGGATGAAATCGGCAAATCGACCACGTCAGGAACGATGACCATGTATCCGCTGCCGGTAGGCAGTGAACCGACGAGCATCGCTCCTGGCCCCGATGGCAACATGTGGTTCACCGATTGGGGCAGCGGCAAGATCGGCAAGATAACGCCGACGGGCACGGTCACGAGCTATACCGTCTCGAGCCACCCCGGCTTCATCGTGGCCGGACCAGACGGCAACCTCTGGTTCACCACGGGGAGCGGCAAGGTGGGCAAGATAACCACCTCGGGCACGGTCACCGAATACACAGCTAGCAGTGCCGCGGGCATCACGGTCGGTCCGGATGGCAACCTTTGGTACGCCGCCCAGGGGGCCAACAAAGTCGGCCGGATCACCACCTCGGGCACCGTGACCACGTATTCAGTGGCCGCAGGGTGCGAACCGATTGAAATCACGACGGGCTCGGACCTGAACCTCTGGTTCACCTGCTTCGGCAGCGGCAAGATCGGCAAGATCACCGCGTAGCGAAGCAGTCGCCCGTAACCGATTGTGCAGTCGGCCGCCGGCCTCACCCGGCGGCCGACTGCGTCTACGGGCCGAGAGCGCCGATCGGGATCACCTGGATGCCGTCCTCGCGGACGTATCCGTAACCGGAAGCGACGACGATTGCGAGCACGGCCGGCTCTCCCGATCTGGTGGTGTCTACTCGCTCGCTGAACCTGATCAGGCTTGCGGCACCTTCCTCGATCCTCCTTTCGCCCCCGAGCTTCACCTCGAACGCTCCCCAGGAGCCCGCCGTCGTGACGATCGCATCGACCTCGAGGCCGCCGCTGTCGTGGTAGTGCTCGACGGCGCCGTCGAGGCCCTGGGCGTAGACCCTCAGGTCCCGGACGACCAGCGACTCGAAGAGCAGGCCGAGGAAGTTGAGGTCGCGCATCAGAGCATCGGGGTCGGCGCGCAACGCCCCAACGGCCAGGCTGGGATCGACGAAGTGGCGCTTGGCGGCACGCTGCAGCCGGTAGCGGGAACGTAGGTGGGGTTGCCACGCCGGCTGCTCCTCGACGATGAAGAGGCGAGCGAGCGAGCTGAGGTACGCGGCGACGGCGTCGTCAGATACCGGATCCTCGGGCCGGCCGGCATCGGCCGCCAGCGTCGTCGCCGTGACCGGCGTCGCGACGTTGCGAGCGAGGCTCTGGATCAGGCGGGCGACCCGCTCGGGCCGGTGGCGCTGCCCCACTTGTCGAACGTCTCCTCGGACTATCTCGTCGAGGTAGTCGCGAACCCGCCGCAGGGCGGCGGGTAGCTCCAGGTTCCGAAAGGCCGGCCACCCTCCGCGGCAGATCGCCTGGGCCAGATCCTCGAGCTCGAGGCCGGGGTTGGGGGCCTCGCCCGACTCGCCCCCGAGCAGGGCCGCCAGCGATATCTCACCGTTGCTGGTTCCGAGCTCCCAAAGGGACATGGGGCGCATCGTCAGCCGGCTGATTCGCCCCGCTCCGGTGTGGCGCGTTGCATCGTCAGCCGGCTGGGCGGAGCCGGCGAGGATGAACTGGCCGGGCACGCCACGATCGTCGACCGCTCGCCGCACGTGGTTCCAGATCTCCGGCGCCAGCTGCCACTCGTCGATCAGCCGCGGCGACTCCCCGTCGAGAACCAGCGCCGGGTTCAGCTCCGCTGCCTCTCGAGCGGCCGGGTCGATGTCGAGCAGGACCTCGCTCTCAGAGACCTGGCGAGCGGTTTCGGTCTTGCCGCATGCCTTCGGGCCCTCGACCACGACCGCGCCGGTCGCCTGAAGGCGTCGCTCGAGCTCCAGATCGGCAATTCTCGGGGTATAGGGCATGCGTTTCTCAGTTCATTCTTGGAATCCAGCTGGGAGATTGCTAATAGTTTAGCTGGGAAGTCACAATAAATTTAGCCAGGAGATTACAAGGACTTTAGCTGGGAGATTGAAGGATAGAAGGGCGCGCTGTGCCCCGCGGGGACGTATCATTTGCATCGATGCCATCCGCGCCCCGCAAGACACTGCTGGAGCCGGGCCACGAGGCCGAGTGGGCCGTGCTCAATCGCGAAAAGCTCGAGTACCACCGTCGCACGGCTCAAGCGCTGACGCCTTCCGAGCGTGTCGCCAGCGGGCTAACGCTCTCGCGCCAGGCCGTGCAGCTACTTGCCTCCACCATTCGCGCCGGCCATGTCCCACCCAGAGCCTTCTGGTCCTGACCTCGACGGCGTCGTCGCCGACGCGAACGCCGTCGGCTTGCCCTATGTCGTAATCGGCGGCTTCAGCGTGATCGCCAACGGCAAGCGCGATCTCGAAGAGCTCGAGGGTCTATACGGCGAGCTGCCGATAGACCCGATTCCCGGACTCGATAGCTGAAGGCGACAGCGCCCTCACGGCACCGCGGTCGCCTCGGCCTCGACTCGGCTGCCTCGACCGCCCCGCGCCGCGGCGACCCCGCCCTCCTCACGCGTCAGCCGGTGCGCCAGGTACACCGGAATGATCGAGATCAGCACGACCAGGACCGCGACCACGTTGACGATCGGCAGCTGGTTGGGGCGGAAGAGGCGCGAGAAGATCCAGATCGGCAGGGTTTCTTCGCCGGCGCCGATCGTGAACGTGGTGACGATGATCTCATCGAAGGAGAGGGCGAAGGCCAGTAGGGCACCGGCGGCGAGGGCGGTGCGCATGCTGGGCAGGGTGACGAAGCGGAAGGTCTGCCAGGTGTTTGCGCCGAGGTCGGCCGAGGCCTCCTCGAAGGAGCCGGAGGTGCGCCGCAGGCGGGCGACGACGTTGTTGTAGATGACGACGATGCAGAAGGTGGCGTGGCCGATGATCACGGTCAACAGCGAGAGCGGGATGCCCAGCACCTGGGTGAAGGTGTTGCTGATCGCGACGCCGGTGACGATGCCGGGCAGGGCGATCGGCAGGACGACGAGGAAGGAGATCGTCTCGCGGCCGAAGAAGCGATGGCGGGCGACGGCCAGCGAGGCCAGCGTGCCTAGCACGATCGCGATCGCCGTCGCCGCCAGCCCCGCCTTGATCGAGGTCAGCAGCGCTTCGTGCACCGATTCGCTTTCGATCGCCTTCGGGAACCAGTCGAGGGTCAACCCCGGCGGCGGCCATTCGAGGATGTTGCTGGCGTTGAAGGCGTAGATGAAGATGATGATCAGCGGGATGTAGATGAAGGCGAGGCCGACCGCGACGGCGAGGCGGAGGAGCAGGGCGGAGCGTCTGGAGAGCCTCATCGCCGCATCCCTAGATGTGCTCGAAGGCGCCCAGCCTGCGGGCGACCAGGAGGTAGGCGATCATCACCACGATCGGCACCAGCGCCAGGGCCGAGGCGAAGGGCAGGTTGTTGGAGATGTTGTTGAAGATCACGTTGCCGATGAACTGGTCGTTGGAGACCAGGCGCGGCGTGATGTAGTCGCCGAGGGTGAGGGCGAAGGTGAAGATCGAGCCGGCGACCACGGCGGGGAAGGCGAGCGGCAGGATCACCCGGCGGAAGGTCGTGAAGGGCGAGGCGCCGAGGTCCTCGGAGGCGCTGATCAGCGAGTCGGGGATGCGTTCCAGCCCGGCGTAGATCGGCAGGATCATGTACGGAAGCCAGAGGTAGCTCATCACCAGCCAGACCGCAGTCTCGCCGAAGCCAGGCCCATGGAGCCCCAGTGGCGCCAGCGCCCAGTTGATCACCCCGTCCGCCTGCAGCATCGTCCGCCACGAGTAGACCTTGACCAGGTAGCTCGACCAGAGCGGCAGCAGCACCGCGACGACGAGGATCGCTTTGCCGCGCCGGCTCGCCAGCTTGGCCATGTAGAAGGCGATCGGGAAGGCGAGGACCGCGTCGGTGATCGTGACCAGGGCAGCGATCAGGACCGTGCGGCCGATGATGCTGCGGTAGACCGGTTCGTTGTAGAGGAGTTCGAAGTTTTCGAGGCTGAAGCCGCGGACGACCTCGCCGCTGAGCGGGTTGACCGTCCAGAAGGCGGCGATCAGCAGGACCGCGAGCGAGCCCAGGTAGCCGATCACCAGCCAGCCGACCGGGCCGGACAGCAGGGCGCCGACCTGGAGGCGGGGGCGGCCCTGGAAGAGGCCGGCGAGCCTGTGACCCGCCGACCTCCTCGTTGCGAGCGCTTCGCTCATCGCTCAGGCCGCTCGGTCAGCCCTTGATCGAGGTCCAGGCTTGGACCCAGTCGTTGTAGTCCTTGCAGTCGCTTTCGCCGTTGCCGCAATCGGCGAGCGGCGTCTGCCAGTAGTAGACGCGCTTCCAGAATGCCGGTTCTTCCGCGTGGTATTCGCTGCAGAATTTCGGGTTTGCGGTCTCTTCGCAGGCCTTTTCCTGGGCCGGCGCCTCGCCGAAGTATTCCGCCACCTGGGCGTTCGCCTTCGGTTCGATGATCCAGTTCATCCACATGTACATGCAGTTGGGATGCTGGGCGGAGGAACTGATCATCCAGGTGTCCGACCATCCCGTCGCACCCTCTTCGGGCAGGAATCCCTGGCTGGCGGGGCTGGCCGCAACCGGCTTCCCGCTCCCCTTCAGTTCGAAGTACTGGTACTGCCATGTCGTCCCGACGACGCTGTCGCCGCCGGCAAAGGCGGAGATCTGCTTTGCCGCTTCGGACCAGTATTCACCGACGTAGGGGCGCTGTTCCTTGAGCAGGTTGACCGCCGCTTCGAACTGTTCTTCGTTCAGCTCGTAGGGGCTTTCGATTCCCAGGTCGGGTTGGTGCGCCTTCAGGTAGACGGCCGCGTCGGCGATGTAGATCGGGTCATCGTAGGCGCTGATCTTGCCCTTGTACTTGGCTGCTTCTTTCGGGTCGAGGATCACGCTCCAGGACTTCGGCGCGGGCTTTACATCGCTCGAGTTCCACATCAGCAGGTTGGCTCCGCGACCGTGCGGGATCCCGTAGTGGACGCCGTTGAAGGTGTTGTAGGGCTGGTTCTTCAGGTCGGCGAAGACAGTCTTGTAGTTGGGCACGAGGCTGACGTTGACGGGGTCGACGTCGCCGCCTTCGACCAAGCGGGCGGTCGCGTTGCCGGAGGCGGAGACCCCGTCGTACTGGCCGCTGCGCATCAGCTGCACCATTTCGTCAGAGGTGCCGGCGATCTTGTCGTTGACCTTGCAGCCCGTCTTCTGTTCGAACGGCTTGGTCCATTCCGGTTCGACGTAGCCGGCCCAGGAGATCAGGTTGAGCGAACCCTCGCCCTTGCCGATCTTCTTCAGTTCTTCGCCGTTGGAGCTGTTGTCGCTGCTGGAGCCGCAGCCGGCAAACAAGAGCATCGCTGCCAGCAGGCCTCCTACGATCAGCCACGCGGTTCGCGCGGTGGTATTTGCATGCTGCGTTCTCACGATGCTTCCTCCTCTGTTGTCGAACCGCCACGGATGGCGACCGTTTGGTCTGGGCGCCAGCCCACAGTGACCTCCCTTCCCTGCTCGGAGGCAGCGCCTGGCGACGTGCCCTCGACGTTCTGGCGAATCAGCTGAAGCTCGCCGCCCTGCTCGAGCGCGACCGTGTAGCGGGTCACCATGCCGGCGTAGGCGACGCCGGCGATGCGGCCGCGCTCGGTCCGCAGGCCGTTCGGCGCCGCCGAGGGGTCGACCAGCTGCACCTTCTCAGGGCGGATCGTAAAGCGGGCGCCGTCGCGCTCGAGCAGGTTGGAGACGCCGACGAAGCCGGCGACGAACTCGGTCTCCGGCCGCTCGTAGAGTTCGACTGGCGGGCTGACCTGCTCGATCCGGCCCTGGTTGAAGACGGCGATGCGGTCGCTCATCGTCAGCGCCTCGTCCTGGTCGTGGGTGACGTAGACGAAGGTGATGCCGACCTCGCCCTGGATCGACTTCAGCTCGACCTGCATCTGCTCGCGCAGCTTCAGGTCGAGGGCGCCGAGCGGCTCGTCCAGCAGCAGCACCTTGGGCCGGTTGACGATC
>DATMIH010000166.1:0-2168 GCA_035554595.1 Solirubrobacterales bacterium | reverse complement strand
GCGGAAGACGGCCTGCTTGATCTCCATCCGCTCCGGGACCGCCTCGATCACGAAGTCGACGTCGCCGAACTCCTCGTAGGTGGTGGTGCCGGTGACGAGGCCCATCACCTCGGCGAGGCGGGTATCGGCCTGCTCGGAGGTCAGCTTCTCCTTCTTGACCAGACGGGCGAGCTGGCCCTCGGTGACGGCGCGCGCCTTCTCGACCGCGGCATCGACGAACTTCTGGTCGATGTCCTTGACGACGACGGGAATATCGGCTGCGGCGATCGCCTGGGCGATCTCACCGCCCATTGTGCCGCCGCCGACGACGGCGGCCTTCGAAACGAACATTTGGCTGGCTTCCTCCGAGTTTTTGGCTTGTTCGTGCGGTGCGACCGCCGGGACCCCAGGCTATAGAGATGCCTGGGGCTCCGGCGCTTCGACCTCTCCTTCGCCTTCCTCCGGCTTGAAGCGCTGGTAGGCGAAGGCGCCGGCCAGCAGCAACAGGCCCAGGGCGACGAAGGAGAGTGCCCGCGCCAGCTCTTCCAGCTCGGCGAGGTCGTAGGTCCAGACCTTGGCGATCGCAACCGTCAGCAGCGCCAAGCCACCGAGACGGGTCTTCGGCGACTTGCGCAGCATGCCCCAGACGACCGCGCCGAGGCCGGTGGCGGCCCAGAAGGCCGAGAGCCAGGCTTGGCCGATCTCGCGTGCTTCGCCGCCGTCGTTGGCGCCGATTGCATCGATGATCAGGACCGAGCCGAGGTAGACGAACCCGGCGGCGCCAATGAAGCCACTTACGGTCGCGGCCTTCGGCTCGATCTGGCGACCCCAGTACCAGCAGGCGAGCGCCGCGCTCGCGCAGCAGACGATCGCCACCAAGGAGCTGCCGAGATCCTCTACCCCATCGACGATCGCGTTGGGCGGTGCCTCGACGACCAGCAAGTGGACGATCCCGAGGGCAAGGAACGCAAACGCCCCGATCAGCAGCCGCTGGGCGTCCGAGAGCGTCGGCGAGGTAGCGCGGTCCACGCGCGTGGCCATGTAGGCCAGAGCAGCGGCCATCGCCGACCAGACAGCCACCAGGGTGGGCCCGTTGAAGGCGTTGGCGAGCCCGATGCTGCCGAGCGCGATCCCTCCTCCGGTCAGGAGCGAGCCGATTTCGCGGTGGATGCCGAGGCGAATGGCGGCACCACCGAGCAAGAGATGGAGGGCGGCGAAGCCAAAGATCCAGCCGTCCAGGGCGAGCGAGTCGTCGCCGATGACGATGCAGCCGGCGCCGACCACGAACACGCTGCTGCAGAGCAGCAACAGCCAGGAGGAGATCGGGAGCTTCTCTTCGCCCCGGGCCCGCAACTCGTAGCCGAAGGCCGCGGCGGCGTAGAGGACCCAGAATCCGCTCAGAACCGCGAGGACCAGCAGGGACGACTCGCTGGGAACAGCAACCCCCTCAAATGTGATGAAACCACTCTTGTAGATCCAAGAGATCAACTGGGGAGCCGAGACGGCGAAGGCGGCGAGCGACAGCCAGTGCCAGCGCTGCCAGAGAAGGACACCGACGCTTGCGGCGAGAGCTACGGCGACGAAGGCGATCGAGCCACCCTCACCCGTCGTGCCGACCAACATCGCCGCGGCCAGGGCACCGAGCATTCCGACGCCGGCGACGAGCATCGAGGACCAGCGCACCGCGATCGCCACCCCGATGGCGCCGATCAGCGCCGCCGCCTCGAGGCCGAGGACGGGCGAGATCAGGTCGTAGGCCTGGGCGGCGACGACGGTCGTGGCAAAGAGGCCGGGAATCGCGACGGCCACCGCCACGCGGGCCACCTCGAGGCGCCCCTTCCGTTCGTGCAGCCAGACGCCGAGGACGAGGAGCGCCAAGGATCCGAACGCCGCCATCAGGGCCCGAACCTCCTCCGTGAACCAACTGCTGTCCACGGCACTGCGCATCAGGAAGACGATGCCGAGAAGGGTGGCGAGGCCACCGATCCAGGCCAGCACGCGGCCGCCGAAGAGGCGCTCAAACTCAATTCGAGACATCGGGTTGTAAGGCGCAGGCGGGGGGTTCTCCCCGTTGCCCGCCGGTTGTTCAAGTCTCTCGCTGTGCATCAGTCTCCCCTTCTGTGGATAGCTTGTTGACCGTCGGTTGATAACCGTAGCAATCTTGTCAACCCTCGGTCAGCAAGGCGTTA
>DATMIH010000165.1:0-30783 GCA_035554595.1 Solirubrobacterales bacterium | reverse complement strand
GAACTCGGCTGCCCGCTCCTCGGCGTCGCCGCCGATCTCGCCGACCATCACGATCAGCTCGGTCTCGGGGTCTGCCTGGTACAGCGTCAGGATGTCGATGAAGTCCGAGCCGATGATCGGGTCGCCGCCGATGCCGACGATCGAGGAGTTGCCGGTGCCGGCCTGCTTCAGCTCGTTGCCGATCTGGTAGGTCAGCGTGCCGGACTTGGAGACGACGCCGATCGGGCCGGGGTCGAAGAACTGCGCCGGGATGATGCCGACGTTGGCCTTGCCGGGCGAGAGCGCGCCGGGGCAGTTGGGGCCGAGCAAGCGCACGCCGGCCTCCTTGGCCTTCCAGTAGGTGTTGAGCATGTCGAGCACCGGGATCCCCTCGGTGATCGCGATCACCGTCTCGACGCCGGACTCAATCGCCTCGTCGATTGCCGGTGCGGCGAAGCGGGCCGGCACGAAGATCATCGAGGTGTTGGCGCCGGCCTGCTCGACGGACTCCTTGATCGAGTCGAAGACCGGCACGCCCTCAACGTCCTGGCCACCCTTGCCGGGCGTGACGCCAGCGACGAGGTCAGTGCCGTAGGCCTTATTGCGCAAGCCGTGGAAGGAGCCCTCGCGGCCGGTCAGGCCGGAGACCACCAACTTCGTCTCTTTGCCGACGATGATCGACATCAGCCGTTGCCTCCCGCGAGCTCGACCACGCGGCGGGCGGCGTCGAGCATCGTCGTCTCCTGGTTCAGGTTGGGCAGATTGGCCTCGGCGAGGATCTTCAGGCCCTCCTCGGAGTTGGTGCCGTCGAGCCGCACGACCAGCGGCAGCTTCAGGTCCAGCTGCTTCGAGGCGGTGACGATGCCCTTGGCGATCTCGTCGCAGCGGGTGATGCCGCCGAAGATGTTGAAGAGGATCGCCGTGACCTTCTCATCGGAGGTGATCACGGTCAGCGCGTCGACGATCGCCTCTGCCTTGGAGCCGCCGCCGGCGTCGAGAAAGTTGGCCGGCGCACCGCCAGCCTGGGCGACGACGTCCAGGGTCGACATGCAGAGGCCGGCGCCGTTGGCGAGGATGCCGACGTTGCCCTCGAGCTTGACGTAGGTGAGGCCCTTCTCCTTCGCCATCGCCTCCTGCGGGTCATCGGCGGTGTCGGCGATCTCGGCCAGGTCTTGGTGGCGGAAGAGCGCGTTGCCGTCGATCGTCACCTTGGCGTCGAGCGCGACGACCTCACGGTCGTTGGTGACGATCAGCGGGTTGACCTCGATCAGGCTGGCGTCCTCGGAGCTCGCCACCTCGGCCAGCTTCACCAGCACCTCGGCGGCCTGGTCGCGAACGTCCTCGTCGAGGTCGGCGGCGTCGATGATCTCGCGCGCCGCGGCAGCGTCGAAAGGTCGGGTCGGGTCGATGTGGACCTTGACCAGCGCGTCGGGGTCCTCGGCGGCAACCGCCTCGATATCCATCCCGCCCTGCCTCGAAACCATGGCCAGCAGCTTCTTCTCGCCGCGGTCGAGGATCACCGAGGCGTAGTACTCGGAGGCGATGTCGGAACCCCCCTCGACCCAGACCTGATCGACGCGGAAGGGGCCCTCGCCGTGCGGGCCGACGATGTCCATGCCCAGAATCGCGTCGGCGTAATCGCGCGCCTCCCCGGCGTCCTTGGCGATCTTGATCCCGCCGGCCTTGCCGCGACCGCCGATCAGCACCTGCGCCTTGATCGCGCAGGGGTAGCCGATCCGCTCCGCCGCAGTGACAGCGTCATCGACGTTGGCAGCGACCTCACCGCTCGGCACGGCGACGCCGTGCTTGGCGAAAAGCTGCTTGCCCTGATACTCGAGGAGGTCCATGGGTTGGAGGTGCGCCCCTGCGGCGCGGGCGGCAGCCTATCCGACCTTCGAGGTGGCCGACTTCAAGTGGCGCGCCGCCTGCCTTGCGGGCTACTGACATAATGCGCCGCCGCGTGAGCCAGAAGCGAGTCCCGCTCGCTATCTGATGACATGCGGGACTCGCGAAGCGAAACCACTTATGCCCCTCCCCAGTCTCAAAACCGTCAAATGGGTCACCACCGACTGTTACGGCACCCTGATCGATTGGGAGAAAGGCATCATCGACGCCTGCAAGAAAGAGGCGCAAAAAGACGGCTTCAGCTTTGAAGAGGAGCCCTTCCTGGCCCGCTTCATGGAGGTCCAGGCCGAAATCATGGCCGGCTCCTACGAGCTCTACGCCGAGGTGCTGCGCCGCACGATCGTCAAAGTCGCCGGCGAGCTGGGCTGGGAGATCGAGCCCTCACGGGCGCAGTTCCTGCCCGACAGCGTCGCCTACTGGCTGCCCTTCCGCGAGTCCAACGCGGCGATGGACCGGCTCGGCAAACGCTATGAGATCGGCATCGTCTCCAACATCGACGACAAACTGCTCGGCATCTCGCGCCGCCATCTGCGCACTGAACTCGACCTCGTGGTCACCGCGCAGCAGGTCCGCAGCTACAAGCCCGACCCCGTCCACTTCAAAGAGGCGGCGCGGCGGATCGGCGGCAAGAAAGGCTGGCTGCACATCGGCTGCAACTACACCAACGATGTCGCGCCGCTGCTGAAAATGAACGTGCCGGTTATCTGGGTCAACCGCCACGGCGAGAAACTCGAAGGTCGCAAGGCGCCCAGCGCCACCGTGAAAACCTTCCGCGACGCAGCCAAAAAGCTCGGCGCGTCCTGAGCGATCTCTAGCGTTTCGCAACTTCAGCGCGCGTAGTTGTTTCGACCGGGTAGGTCGCCTGCGCGGCCGCAATCTCCATGCATCGATCCGAACAAAGCAGGGCAGGACGGGGCGTCCGGCTCGCCGTGATCGCGGCGGGCATGCTGGCGCTGCTCTGCCTGCTCGCCACCACGGGGTTCCGCTCCAGCGCCGCCGCCGCGACACCGGAACAGCCCAGCTTCGTCGTCATCCAGACCGACGACCAGACGCTCGACCAACTCTACGCCGCCTTCGGTCAGCCAAAGCTGCAGGCGATGCCGAACACGCTCAACCTGATCGCCAAGCGGGGCGAGACCTTCAATCGCTACTACGTCTCATACCCGCTCTGCTGCCCCTCGCGGGTCAGCCTGCTGACCGGCCGCTACGCCCACAACAACGGGGTCAAGGGCAACATCCAGCCCAACGGCGGCTACTTCGGCTTCTCCTTCCGCGGCGCCTATACCCACAACCTCGCCACCTGGCTGCAGGGCGCCGGCTACCGCACGATCCACGTCGGCAAGTTCCTCAACGGCTACGGCGACGAACCGTATTCAAACGGCACCGAAGTGCCGCCGGGCTGGAGCGCCTGGCACACGGTGCTCAACGCCGATACCCACCACTACTACTACGGCTACTCGCTCAATAACAACGGCGTGGTCGAAGGCCCCTATGGCGACTCCGGCACCTGGGAACCGCGGGAATACGTCACCCGCGACGACATCGGCTGCCCCTTCGCGCCGCTCAACGGTCAGCCCTGCTTCTACGAGACCGACATGCTGACCAATTTGGCCACGCAGGAACTTCGCGCCACCTCGCCTGAACAGCCCTTCTATCTGCAGCTCGACTACACCGCCCCCCACGGCGACTTTCGCAAGCCCGCAGGCCCGGAGCCGGCGCCGCGCCACTACGACTGGTTCAAGGGCGCGCCGCTACCCCACAACCGCGGCCAGGGATTCGACGAAGGCAACGTCACCGACAAGCCGAGCTTCATCCGCGAAGCGCCCTACCTCGGCCTCAGCGAAATCCACACCTACCGCGTCTACTACGACAAGGCGCTCGAGTCGCTGCGCTCGATCGACGACGGGGTGAAACTGCTGATCGACACGCTGGGCTCGCTGCACCGGCTGCGCAACACCTACGTCATCTTCACCTCGGACAACGGTTTCTTCTACGGCGAGCACCGCCTGCTCGGCGGCAAGTTCCTCGCTTATGAGCCATCGACCCACCTGCCCTTTCTGATTCGCGGTCCGCACATCAAAGCCGGTACCGAATCGGGTGAGATCGTCGGCAACATCGACGTCGCCCCGACGATCCTCGAACTGGCCGGGGTCACACCCGACAAGAGCCTCGATGGACGCTCGATGACCCCCTTCTTCAAAGACCCCGAACTGCGCACCCTGCGGCCCTACCTCTTCGAGTCATTCGTCGAAACCGACGATGTCCTGGAAGCCGGCGCGATCGCCGAACCGGGTGATCAGAGTCGCGCTTCGCGCCAGCAGAGCCTCGCCAGCCGGGGCGGAACGGCAGCCCGCCCCGGCGGCGAAGCCAATGCCTCATTGCTCGCACCGCCGAAGGATTACGAGGGAATCCGCCTCGGGCCCTACAAGTACATCGCCTGGCCGGACGGCGAGAAGGAGCTCTACGACCTCGAAACGGACCCCTACGAGCTCAACAACCTGGTCCGCATCCCCAACTACTTCCCGGTGCGCAACTTCCTCCACCGCGAACTAACCGAACGGCTGGAGGACTGCAGCGGCCGCGGCTGTCGCGAAGAAGCCGCCGAAATCCCGCTGACGCGCCGCGAACGGCAGCAGGTGATCCGCCAGATCAAGGCCGAACGACGCGAAAAACAAAAGCAGAAAAAAGAACAGCAGGCAGCGAAAAAACAGCAGCAGAAACGCTGAGCTTCCTCGGAAGCAGCGCGCGCTACTTGATCACGGCGAGGACGTCGCCGCTGGAGACCGAGTCTCCCTCGGCGATCTTGAGCTCCTCGACCTTGCCGGCGCGGTGGGCGACGATCTCGTTCTCCATCTTCATCGCCTCGATCACGCAGATCAGGTCACCCTCGGCGACCTCGGCGCCTTTCTCGACCGCGACTTTGAAGACCGTGCCCTGCAGCGGCGAGGCAAGCGACTCGCTCGAGGCGCCACCACCTCCGCCGGCCTTGCGCTCGCGCTTTGGCGGTTTCTTGCCGCCCGCCGCGGGAGCCGCAACGGCGCCGGCTATGGCCTCGCCGATCACCTTGACCTCGAAGAGCTTGCCCGAGACCTCGACCTTGTAATCGCGGCTGACGATCTCGCCGCCGTCCTCGGCGGACTCCGGTGGCTTCGCGTCGGCCGGAGCGGTCGACTTGAGCCAGTCGGTGTCCTCCATCAGGTCACGGCAGGTCTCACCCTTGGCCCATTGCTCGGTGGCGAGGATCGTTTCGTGGAAGGGGATCAGCGTGGTCAGGCCGCCGGAGTCGTATTCGCTCAGCGCCCGCAGCATGCGCCGGGTCGCCTTCTCGCGATCCACGTCCCAGACGATCAGCTTGGCCACCATCGGGTCGTACATCGGCGTCACCTCGGAGCCGCCCTCGACGCCGGAGTCAACGCGGACGCCGGGGCCGGAGGGCTCGCGGTAGGAGTCGCCGATTGGGCCCGGAGCGGGGGCGAACTTCTTGTGCGCCGCCTCGGCGTTGATCCGGCACTCGATCGACCAGCCGTTGAGTTTCACGTCCTGCTGGGCGATCGAGAGCGGCTCGCCGGCGGCGACCAGGATCTGCTCGCGGACGATGTCGATGCCGGTGACCATCTCGGTCACGCAGTGCTCAACCTGCACGCGGGTATTCATCTCGAGGAAGAAGTACTCATCGCCGACCTGCATGCCCTCGATCGTGCCGGCGCCGCGGTAGCCGACCGCAGCGGCAGCGTCGGTGGCGATCTTGCCGATCCGCTCGCGCATCTCCTCGTCGACGTGAGGCCCCGGGGCCTCCTCGATCACCTTCTGGTGGCGGCGCTGAATCGAGCAGTCGCGCTCACCGAGGTGGATCACGTTGCCATGGCTGTCGGCGAGCACCTGGACCTCGACGTGGCGCGGGTCCTCGAGGTAGCGCTCGATGTAGACGCGGTCGTCGGAAAAGAACTTCTCGCCTTCGCGGGCAGAGCCCTCGAAAGCCTCCTGCAGATCGTCCGGAGTCATCGCCACGCGGAAGCCCTTGCCGCCGCCGCCGCCGGCGGCCTTGCAGGCGACCGGGTAACCGGCTTCCTCGGCCTGCTTGCGGGCAGCATCGATGTCCTTCGCGACCTCGGTCGAGCCGGGGACGATCGGCACCCCGGCCTGCTCCATGATCTCGCGCGCCTTGGTCTTCGAGCCCATCGCTTCGATCGCCTCCGGCGGCGGGCCGATCCAGGTGATCCCGGCCTCATCGCAAGCGCGAGCCATCTCGGCGTTCTCGGCGAGGAAGCCGTAGCCGGGGTGAATTCCTTCGGCGCCCGCTTCCTTGGCGGTCTCGATGATCTTGGCGATGTTGAGGTAGCTCTCGGCCGGCACCGCCGGGCCGATCAGGAATGCCTCGTCGGCCGCGCGCACGTGCGGCGCGTCGCGGTCGATCTCCGAGTAGACGGCGACCGAGCCGATGCCCATCTCCTTCAGGGTCCGCGCCACGCGGATGGCGATCTCGCCGCGGTTGGCAATCAAGACTTTCTGGAACACGGCGGCGCAGTCTAATCAGCGCGGGGGCGGGGCGGTGGGGCCGTCCCCTCCTCTGACAAGTATGCGTCAGCTGAGGGGACGGCCCCACCGCCCCGCCAAGGTTCGAATGCCTGCGCCGCCGCCACACCCTCCAGTGCAATAGCTTCTCCAGCCCAATGCTGATCGAGCTTCAGTCACATTCGACGGTGTCCGACGGCCAGCTGGCGCCAGGAGAAGTGGTGGCGCAGGCCTGGGAGGCCGGGGTGACGACGCTGGCCCTAACCGACCACGACGCCGTCGCCGGCGTCGAGGAGGCTACTGAGGCGGCCAAGGGGTTTGGGATTGAGCTGGTGCCCGCGATTGAGATGTCCTGCGTGCACGAGTACGCCGAAGACCTGCATATCTGTGGCTACTGGATCGACCTGGCGACGATCAAGCCGGTTTGCGAACGGGCGCAGAAGGAACGAGTCAATCGGGCCGAGGAGATCATCCAGCGGCTGCGCAACTGGGGCTTTGAAGTGAAGCTGGAGGACGCGATTAAAGAGGCGGGTGACGCCCTCTCGATCGGCCGCCCGCACATCGCCCGCGCCGCCGGCGCAAGCGGCGACCTCGGCCCCTTCTTCAAGGAGTACCTAGTCCCCGGCGCCAAGGCCTTCGTCCCCCGCCGCTGGCCAACCGCCGAGCAGGCGATCGCCCTGATCCACGAGGCCGGCGGCACCGCCGTGATCGCCCACCCCTACTGGGACATCGATGACCCCGACGAGGTAGAGGACCTGATCCGCTCCCTAAAACCAGACGGCGTCGAGGCCTTCTACCCGCCCCACACCCAAGAGCAGACCGAACACCTCCTCCACCTCTGCGACGAGCTGGACCTGATCCCAACGGCCTCCTCCGACTACCACGGCCCCACCCACAAGACCTTCTCCAAGTTCGGCGACTACAACACCTACGACCTAGCCGAGCCCCAAGTCCCGCCCAAGCGCTAGCGAGCGCATCAAGCCCCTTCCGGTGCGCCTTTTGCGGTCCATAGCCACATAAAGCGCACCGGAACGAGCAGCTCTCAACGAGTACCTCGAGTCGCGGGACCTACTTCGCGCTCGGGTACCGCGTAGGGATCTGAGTGGAGGGGCGATGACCCCTCCACAAACACTCAAGAGCGGCCTCCGGCCGCTCGTTTGGGGAGGAGTCATCGCCCCTCCCCCCGCTTAGAGCCCTAAGCGGTAACCGCAGCCGCCGGAATCAGCTCCCGCGACTCGAGGTACTCAAGCAGCTTCTGCGCCGACTCCTCAGGCGTCTCGTTCTCGGTGTCGCAGACCCAAGCCGGGTTCTCCGGGATCTCATAAGGATCGGAGACGCCGGTGAATTCCTTGATCTCGCCCGAGAACGCCTTGGCGTAGAGCCCCTTGACGTCACGCTCGGCACAGGTGTCGACCGACGCCTTGACGTAGACCTCGATGAAGCGATCGCCCATCAGCTCGTGCGCCTCGTCGCGGATCTCGGCGTAGGGGGAGATCGCCGCGGTGATCACCGGCACGCCGTTGCGGCTGAGCAGGTCAGCGACGAAGGCGATGCGGCGGATGTTGATGTCGCGGTCCTCCTTGGAGAAGCCGAGCCCCTTGGAGAGGTTTTCGCGCACGACGTCGCCGTCGAGGATCTCGAGCTTGGAGCCGCGCTCGCGCAGTTGGGTCTCCAGCAGTCCGGAGATGGTCGTCTTGCCGGCACCGGAGAGTCCGGTGAACCAGAGGGTGAAGCCCTTCTCGCCAGCCATGCTTTCTCAGTCCTCCTTGTAAGCGTCGATCAGGATGTCGGCGACCTCGTCACGCGAGAACTCGTGCGGCGGGCGTTCGCCCTTGCCGAGCATTTCGCGGACCTTGGTTCCGGAAAGGAAGAGGCGCGCCTCTTGGTCATGCGGACAGGTCTTGTTTGAGGCAAGCCCCTCGCACTCGTTGCACCAGAAGGTGTGCTCGAACATCAACGGCTCGATGCCGAGCTCGTCGATGTCGATCGTGTCGAAGATCTTCTGCGCGTCATAGGTGCCGTAGTAGTCGCCGGCACCGGCGTGATCGCGGCCGACGATGAAGTGCGTGGCGCCGTAGTTGCGGCGGACGATCGCGTGCAGGACCGCCTCGCGGGGGCCGGCGTAATGCATCTTCGCCGGCTTCACGCCCAGCACCACCCGGTCATTGGGGTAGTAGTTCTCCATCAGCACCTCGTAGCAGCGCATCCGCACGTCGGCGGGGATGTCACCGGCCTTGGTCTTGCCGATCAGCGGGTGGATGAAGAGGCCGTCGCAGGTCTCCAGCGCCGCCTTGGTCAGGTACTCGTGGGCGCGATGGATCGGGTTGCGGGTCTGGAAGGCGACGATCTTCTTCCAGCCACGCGCCTCGAAGTCAGCCTTGTGCTCTGCCGCTGTCTTGTAGCGGCGCATGAAGGCCTCCTCGTGGTCGGGCAGCGCGTCGACCTCGACCGGACCCGCCAGCATCCGGTTGCCCTCGGCGTAGATCGCGGCGACCCCCGGGTGGTTCTCATCGGTGGTGCCATAGACCTGCTCGGCCTCGCGCTTGACGTCGCGCTCCCAAATCTCCTCAACCTTGAGCCTGCCCAGCGCCTTGCCTTCGTCGCTTGCGAGAGCGATCGTGTCGCCGACCTCGCACTCGAGCTCGCTCGCCAGGGTGATCGGGATCGGCCAGTAGTCGCCGTCGGTCGTGCGCATCTCAGAACAGACGCGCTCCCAGTCGGCGGAGCCCTGGAAGCCGGTTAGCGGCGCAAAGCCACCGTTGCCGATCATCTCGAAGTCGGCGGTGTGGCGCTCGTCAAGTGTCAGGGAAAGCTCAGTCATCGTCTCGCTCATGCGTTGAATCTCACCAATCGGTCGGGGAAAGGGATACGAAAAAGGGGGTTATTTCAGGCGCGTGGCGCCGCTAGTTGATCCCGCACTCGGTCTTTTCGAGACCCGCCCAGCGGCCATCGCGGGACGAGCCGCCGACACCGACCGGCTTGGTGCAGTGCGTGCAACCGATCGAGGGGTAGCCCTGATCGTGGAGCGGGTTGTACGGGAGGTCGTGCTCATGGATGTAGTTCCAGACATCGCGTTCGGTCCAGTCCGCGAGCGGGTTGAGCTTCCAAAGCTCAAAGCGCTTGTCCCAGCCGAACTTCGGGGTGCTGGCGCGGCTGGCTGAGTCCTCACGGCGGACGCCGGCGAGCCAGCAGTCTACGGAAGAAAGCGCCCTGCGCATCGGCTCGACCTTGCGCAATCCGCAGCAGGCGTCGGGGTCGCGATTCCAGAGCTCGTCGCCATGTTGGGCGGCTTGCTCGGCCAGCGTCAGGTTGTGGTACCGATCGAACTCGATCCCCAGCGACTCGGCGAGGCGGTCGCGCGTCTCATACGTCTCCGGAAAGAGCACGTCGGTGTCGAGGTAGAAAAAGCGGGCCTGGGGGTTGACCTTGGTCGCCAAGTGGGCGGTCACCGAGCTCGTTTTCTGAAACGAGCAGGCGATGTAGTGGCTCTCGCCAAAGGTCTCGAACATCCACTCGATCGTCTGCTCGGCAGAGCGGTCCTCGAGCTCGGCGGCGATCGCCTCCGGGTCGGAGATGGCGGCTGGGGCAGCGACTGGGTTCATATCGCGCACTCGCCCTCGCCCCTCTCAACCTTGTAGGGGCTGGAGCGGTTCCAGTCGATGAACTGCTGCATGGTCTCGAGGCTGAACTCGGCCGGCATCGTCAGCTCCTTGACCTCTGCTTCGAAGCGCTGGGCGCCGATCCGCTCGGCGAAGTCGTTGAACTCCTCGCCGGCGCTGGAGCGCTCGGCCTCATACATACGGACCCAGCGCTCGACCGCCTCGGGCACGCGCTTGGCGGGCAGGCGCGACTTCAGCCGCGTGCCGAAGATGACCTCGCCGCCCTCGTAGCGACCGCCGATGTGCGGAATGTAGGCGGGGATCTGACGCTCCCCGACTTTCAGCGAGGCGCCGTAGAAGCCGATGTTGGCGATGTGGTGCTGGCTGCAGCCGTTCGGGCAGCCGCTCATCTTGATGTGGATCTTGCGGGTCAGATCGTCAGTGATCTCCATCGCCTGGAGACGCTCCTTGATCGCCCGGTTGAGCCCCATCGAGCTGGTGATGCCCATCTTGCAGCTATCGGTGCCGGGGCAGCTGACCACGTCGGTGATCTCGTCGGCACCGGCCTCGTCGAGGCCGAGCTCGCCGAGCCGCTGCCAGAGGTCGTAGAGCGCCTCGTCGCGGACCCAGCGCAGGACCAAGTTCTGCTGCACGGTGCTGCGCGCGTAGCCGCCGGTGAACTCGCGCATGATCGCCGCCAGGCCGCGGAACTGCTCCGGGGTCAGGTCGCCGCGCTCGATCTTCACCTCGACCGCGGAGAAGCCCTCCTGGCGCTGAGCCTGGACGTTGCCTTCGACGAAGCGATCGAACTGCGAGCGGTCGCCGTTGGGCGAGGCGACCGTCGGCGGCGCCTTCGGCGCGTTGGCCTGCTCGTCGTCCTCGAAGCGCAGCCGCTCGACCAACTCGGCGTCGAAATTGCGCTCGTCGACCCAGTCACCCTCGAGCTCGGCGTCGACCTGCTCGCGGAAGGCGTCGATGCCGATCTTGTCGATCAGGACCTTGATCCGGGCGCGGGCGCGGTTGGCTCGCAGCCACTCCTGGCGGTCGAAGATGCGCAGCACGGCCTCGGAGACCTTGAGGTAGTCGCCGTTGTCGGCCTCGACGAAGTCGTAGAGCGTCGGCGCGACGCGGGCCATGATCGAGGTGCCGCCGCCGACCCGGATCTCGAAGCCCTTGACCCCGTCGCGTTCACGCGAGAGGAAGGCGACGTCGTGGATGCCGGTGATCGCGCGGTCCTCGTCGGAGCCGCTGAAGGCCGTCTTGATCTTGCGCGGCATCAGCTGCGTCGTCGGGTGGCGGACGAAGTAGCGGGCGTAGGCGCCGGCGTACGGCGTCGGGTCGAAGATCTCATCGGGCGCGACGCCGGCCCAGGGATCGCCGGTGACGTTGCGTACCGTGTTGCCGCAACCCTCGCGCGAGGAGAGGTCGGCCTCGGCGATCTCGCGCAGCAGGGACTCCATATCGCGCAGCGGGATGTGGTGGATCTGGATGTTCTGCCGCGTCGTGATGTGGCCCTTGTTCAGCGGCGCGTAGCGCTCGACCACGCTGGCGAAGGCCTCCATCTGCTGCGGGGTGACGCCGCCAAAGGGAAGCTTGACCCGGACCATCTGCACGTCGGGCTGGCGCTGGCCGTAGACGCCTTGCTTGAGGCGGAAGCCGATGAACTCGTCCTCGGGGATCTGGCCAGCGAGGAAGGTCTCGGCTTCGTTTTCGAAGTCGTCGAACTCGCGCTCGATGATCGGGATGATGTGCCCGGGGACGTTGCGGTAGGTCTCCGGGTTCTCCAGAGACCCGGTGCGGCCCTTGCCCCGTTGCTCCTTCTGTTGGTCGACTGCTACCTCCATCCTGAGGAAAATAGCAAAACCCGACAGGGATTAGGGTATTTAAGGCTTGGTCAGCTCTGGAGGCAGCTTCTTACGCGCATGAAGGATCGAGGCGGCCTCCCCCGACTCGGCCACAACTCCGCCCTCCGGAGCCAGCGGCAACCCGGCCTCAGACCAGCCAACGATCCCCTCGCTCAACTTCACCGCGTCATAGCCAGCATCGGCCAACGCGTCCGCCGCCATCGTCGACCGATTGCCACCCCGGCAGTAGAGAACAACCGCCCGCTCCTTGTCGATCTCCCCCGTCCGCTCCGCCAACTCAGCCAGAGGCAAGTGAGTCGCCCCCTCGATGCGGCCCGCCTCCCACTCATGCTCAGCGCGCACGTCAACAAGCTGCGCCCCGTCCTCAACCAGCTTCTGGGCCTCATCCCGGGTGACTTCTCGTGTCTCATCGCTCATGACACGGAATCTAGCCAACGCGCTTCGAGAGGGGTGAGGTGCCCCCTCCCAAAACACTCAAGCGCGGCTCCTGCCGCGCGTTTTGGGAGGGGGCACCTCACCCCTTCCCAAACTCGTCAGTCGATATCCGTCCCCTCAATGAGGAAGGCAACCCGCACGTGAGCGCGGTACTCATCGAGATTCTCGCCACGGATCCCAGTCGAGACGATGTCGACCGCCCGGATGTTGCGCAAGGTGCCCTGCGCCTGGCTCAGCGCCTGGCGCGCAGCGTCGTCGGTTGAGGTTTTGGAGCTTCCGACCAGCTCGATGATCTTCACCACAGCCATCTCTCTCCTCCTTCTGACTTCTCGACAGTGCCCTTGGCGCTGACTCCTTCGAGCAGCGCAGCCCGCTGCCACGGGCCGATGGCGTCCTCCTCCGTGCCGGGCGCCGGCGCCGTCTCCGCGCGAAACCGCTCAATCGCCGCCGCGATTGCGACGGCCTCGTCCTCGCTCGGGGCTCGGGCCATGCCACAAGCCTAGATGACTGTGAATTGGTGCACTTTCGTCGCTCTTACGTTACATTACATCGATGGAGGTGATGTAACTTGGCCCGCATGAAGCGACTGCAGATATCGATTGAGCCCGAGCTGGACTTGGCCGTGGAGAGACGCGCCGAAGAAGAGGGGCTCTCGAAGGCGGAGGTGATCAGACGTTGCGTGCGGGAGGAGATACGGCCATTGCCACCGATCGAGGAGGATCCGCTGTTCAAGATGTTCGGGACCGTCGAGGGCGATCCCGACAGCAGCATGACCGTCGACGACGTCGTATACGGCCCGTCAAATCCGGACCCTTGATTTTTGCCGATACCTCCTTTCTCGTCGCCGGCCTGATCAGACGAGACAACCATCACGAGGCGGCCATTCGACTGTCCCGTCAGATAGCGGGAAGGCGCGTGGTCACCACCAACCACGTGCGGGGAGAGGCGTGGACATGGATCAGGCGAAAGGCTTGGCACGGCAAGGCAGTCGAAATGCTTGACAACCTCGACGAGCCCAGTGGTCACGTCGGCGTCAGCGGAGTGTCCGAGCAGATGGAAGCTGAGGCACTCCTCTGGCTCCGTCAGCACGACGAGCGCGAGTACTCGTTTGTCGACGCGACCAGCTTTGCCTTCATGCGCGCCAAGGGAATCTCGGAGGCGCTCGCCTTCGACGGAGACTTCGCCGCCGCCGGCTTCACCGAACTGCGGCCCTAGTCGAAGCGATTTACCAAGGGCTCGGTCGTCAAACAACGACCCGGGCTGACGAGGGAGGCGTCAAGCCCGGGTCAATGTTTGCTGGTCGCCGTCGGAAGGGGACCGACGGCAGGGGGGTCGCCGGCAGGGATCCGGCTGGTGCCGCTGCGGCATCTTTGGGCCATCCACATAAAAACACAGCCCTACAAAAAAATCAAGTCCCAAGATGTTTTTTCTCCGAAAGACCGCTCAAACGGTTGCGATGACAAAGAATCATGCGTACCATCAATCGCTCTGAGAGATTCGAGCATCCACGGAGGCAGCTAGATGGCCAGTTATGGTCCGGTCGCGATGGTGACGACGCCGTGGGGGGACGCAGGCACGCTGCGTGATCGCAAGCTCCAGCCGGGGCGGCGGCTGCCGCCCGAGGAGGTCGCTCGCAATCAGCAGGAGCGCCTCTTCGCCGCGCTTGTGGCGGTCGTCGCCGAGAAGGGGTACGAGGCAACCCGGGTCGAGGATCTGCTTGAGCTCTCCGGGGTCTCGCGCAGCGCCTTCTACGCGCACTTCAAGGACAAGGAAGAGTGCCTGCTCGCCGCCCTGCACGCCTTCGTCGGGCCGACGGTCGGCGCGATCTTTGCCGACGGCGGCCCGCCGCCGGACGAAGTGCGCGCCCGCCAGGCCTTCGACGCCTTCATCAACCTGATCGTCGAACAGGCGGCGGCGGCACGGATGTGCCTGGTTGAGATCTACGCCGCCGGCCCCCGCGCGATCGAAGAGATCGACCGCACCACCGACGGCGTCCAGGCCTTCCTCTCCGCCACGCTCGAGCAGGTCCCCGGCCGCCAGGACATGCCGCCGGAGATCGTGCGGGCGATGGTCGGCGGCGTGCGCAAGGTGATCCACAGCCGCCTCTACCGCCACGAGGAGGAGGAGCTGCTCGAGCTGATCCCGCAGATGTGGGACTGGTTCGCGGCCTACGAACCACCGCCCGAACCGTTGCGCCGGCCGCGTGGCCGCGCGGCCCAGAATGGTGGCCCCGCTAACGGCTACGACCCCGCCGAACGGATCCTCCGCGCGCTCGCCGCGGTCGTCGCCGAGAAGGGCTACCCGGCGATGACGATCGGTGACATCGCCGCCCGCGCCTCGATCTCGCTCTCGACCTTCTACGCCAACTTTGCCGACAAGGAGGAGGCGATGCTGGCCGCTGTTGACAGCGGCTCCTCGCAGATGCTGGCGACGACGCTTCCCGCCTTCCGCCGCGCCCCCGACTGGCCCAACGCGGTCCGCGGCGCCTTGGGCGCGATGTTTGCCTTCTGCGCCGCCGAGCCCGAGTACACGACCCTCGGCGCCGTCGACGTCTACGCCGCCGGGCGACGCGCGCTGGAACAGCGCGACGAGGTGATGAAGACGATGGAGGGCCTGCTGATCCCGGGCTTTGAGATCAAACCCGATGTCAGCCCGATCGCCGCCGAGGCGATTGGCGGCGCGATCTACTCGATGATCTACGACCAGATCAAAGGCGGCGGCGCCGAGAACATGCAGGAGGTCGCGCCGCTCGCCGCCTACGTCACCCTGGCGCCCTTCATCGGCGCCGAGCAGGCCCGCACGGTCGCCAACGGCGACGGCCGCGGGCGCCACCCGTCCTAGCGGCCGACCTCGTGTTCGTCGGCGGCGCCAAGACCGTCGACCGGGTGGCCGTGCTTGGTGATTTCGCAGAGCACCGGGGCCGGGTCGAAGGAGTCGGTGAGAGCGCGGCCGGCCGGAGTGCCGTGGACGACGCCGCTTCGCCTGGCGACGGTGCCGCGGCCGCACTGGATCGAGAAGTCCCTGGTGCCATCGCGGGCGTCGATCACGTCTTCGCCCCCGCCGCCGTAGAAGCTGTCGCGGCCGGGCTGGCCGAGCATTGCATTGGCGCGGCCGTCGCCGACCAGGACGTCCCAGTCGAAGGAGCCCTCCATGTCCTCGTCGGTCGGCGAGAGGTGAACCTTGTGGCAGCCGGGGATCGCATCGATCCAGGCTGCGTGCGCGGGAAAGGAGACGTGCAGGATGCCGGGATGGGAGGGCGTCTCGGCAAAGGAGGCGTCGTCGCGACCGGGACCGCCGACCAAAGCGCCCCCGGCGCAGCCGCCGCCGGCCGCGAGCAAGTCGCCGTCGGGACCACCGTAGAGGTAGGTCGGGCCAGGACGGCTGCCGATCAGGCCATCCGCGCCGCCGCCGCCGTAGAGCTTGTCGGCACCGAAGCCGGCCTCGATCAGGTCGTCCTCGGAGCCGCCGCGAATCGTGTCGTTGCCGAGGCCGCCGGCCAGGCGCACGTTTTGGGCGCCAGCTAGCGAGCCTTCCACCACGAGGCTGTCGTTGCCGGGGCCCAGGTCCGCCGTCACCCAGCGGGCCGGCCCTTCGGTCGCACAGATGATCTGCACAGCGCTGACCCGAGCGCAGCCGCCGCCAACGGCGATGCCCTTCTTCGCGGTGATGCCAAAGGTCGAGCTTGCTTCGTCGAAGGCGACGACAAAGTGATCGCCGCCGCCGCCGCCGACTAGCTCCAGCCCTCCTCCTCCACCCGAGACGGGATCGATTTCGGCGTAGGCCGAGGCTTTTAGCTTCGCTTCCCTTCCGCAGGAGACCGTCTTGCCCTTGGCACCGTTGCAGCGGTCGTTACCCTGGCCACCGACCAGGTGGTCAGGGCCGCCGCCGCCGCGCAGCACGTCGTCGCCGGCGCCGCCGTCGATCACGTTGCCTTGGCCGTTGCCGATGAGGATGTCGGCGAAGGCCGAGCCTTCGAGGCTCTCGAAGCGGAAGAGGCGGTCGTGGCCATCGCCCCTGGCTTTGTGCATGGCCAGGTTCACCTTGACCCCACCGCTCTTGCCGGCCGCGACGTCGGTGGCGAAGGAGGCGATGTCGCCCTTGCCGGGCCCGCCGTCCATGCGGTCATAGCCGTAATCGCCGTGGACGAAGTCGAAGTCGCCGGGGCCGCCGTTGAGAGTGTCGATGCCAAGGCCGCCCGCCACTTCGTCGCCAGTGCCGGGGCCGCCCGTCAGCTTGTCGTCGCCGAGATCGCCGTAGACCTGATCGTCGTTCCCCGCGCCGCCGTCGAGGACGTCGTTGCCACGGCCGCCGTGGATCAGGTCTGCCCCGGGCCCACCACAGAGCAGGTCGTTGCCGAGGCTGCCGAGGATCGTGTCGTCGCCTTCGCCACCCCAGATCACGTCGCGCTCCGGCGTCCCCTGCAACGCGTCATCGCCGGCTGTGCCGACGATCGTCGCCCGCCGCCCGTGGCAGCGCGCTTCTTCGCCTTCTTCTTCGGCCGAGGGCACGGCCGCGGCCAGGAAGGACGCGAACAGGAAGACGAGTACCAGCGCTAGGAGGAGCTTCCTCATCGCGACCGAACCCTAATCGGGCCCTCGGCCACTCGCTCAGGCGCTGCGGATCAGCTTCTTGTTGACGAACTCATCGGCGCCGTAGCGGCCCAGCTCGCGGCCGAAGCCCGAGCGCTTGAAGCCGCCGAAAGGCAGCTCCGGACTGTCGGCCCCGACCAGGTTGATGTAGACCATCCCCGCTTCGATTTTGTCGGCGACCCGCTCGCCCTGCTCCGAGTCCGTCGTCATTACGTAGGAGCCGAGCCCGAACGGTGTCTGGTTGGCGAGCTCGACCGCCTCATCCTCGGAGCCGACTCGGTAGACCTGGGCGACCGGGCCGAAGAACTCTTCCTGAGAGGCCTCGGCCCCCGGCTCGATCCCGGTGAGGATCGTCGGTTCGAAGAAGTTGCCCTCGCGCTTGCCGCCGGTGATGATCTCGGCACCGGCGTCGACGGCGCGCCTGACCTGGTCCTCGAGCCGGTCCGCGGCGGTCTCGGAGGAGAGGGGGCCGACCGCGGTGTCCTCAGAGGCCGGGTCGCCCGGCGTCGCGGCGGTCAGGGCAGCCTTGAACTTCTCCAGGAACTCGTCATAGAGCTCGTCGACGACGATGAACCGCTTGGCCGCGTTGCAGGACTGGCCGGCGTTATCGAGCCGCGCTTCTGCCGCCGAAGAGGCCGCTGCCTCGAGGTCATCGGAGCCAAGCAAGATGAACGGGTCCGAGCCGCCCAGCTCGAGCACGACCTGCTTCAGGTTGCGGCCGGCGATCTCGGCGACAGCCGCACCGGCCCGCTCCGAGCCGGTGACCGAGACGCCGTGCACGCGAGGATCGGCGATAACCCCCTCGATCTGCTCGTTGCTGGCGTAGATGTTCTCGTAGGTCCCCTCGGGGAAGCCGGCATCGTCGAAGATCTGCTGCATCGCCTCGGCCGATTCCGGGCACTGGGGAGCGTGCTTGAGCAGGATCGGATTGCCGATCACCAGGTTCGGGGCGGCGAAGCGGGCCACCTGGTAGTAGGGGAAGTTCCAGGGCATGATTCCGAGCAGGACGCCGAAGGCGCTGCGGCGGACCACCGCCGTGCCCTCACCGCCGAGCAGGGCGATTGGCTCGTCTGCCAGCAGCTCCTCGGCGTTGTCGGCGTAGTAGGCATAGATCTCGGCCGTGAAGTCAACCTCGCCGAGCGCCTGCTCGACCGGCTTGCCGATCTCGCGGACGATGATCTCGGCCAGCTGCTCGCGCCGCTCGCCGTGCAGCTGGCCGACCCGGCGGATCAGCCCCGCCCGCTCGGCGACGGTGGTGGAGGAGGACCAGCTCCTATAGGCGGCGTCGGCCCTAGCGATCGCCGCGTCCAGGTCGGCGTCGCTTATCTCCTCGTACTCCTTGACCTTCTCGCCGGTGGCGGGGTTGATGACCGCGTAGGTGCTCATCGACTCCTCTCCTTCTCAGGTCTTTGTGGTCTCAGGTTCGAGTTCGAGCGCCTGCTCGACCGGCACGCAATCGACGCCGACGCCCTCGGCAACCGCCGGATGTGTGACCACGCCGCCGGCCACGTTGACGCCGGGCCGCAACCCCGGGTCGCGGCGGATCGCCCCGGCGACCCCGTCGTTGGCGAGCGCGATCGCGAAAGGCAGGGTCGCGTTGGTGAGCGCGTGAGTCGAGGTGATCGGTACCGCGCCCGGCATGTTGGCGACGCAGTAATGGGTGATCCCGTCGACCTCGAAGGTGGGGTCGCGATGAGTGGTGGGGTGCGAGGTCTCAAAGCAGCCGCCCTGGTCGATCGCAACGTCGACCAGCACCGCGCCCGGCTTCATCAGCGCCAGCTGCTCACGCCGCACTACGTAGGGTGCGCGGGCGCCGTGGACGAGGACGGCGCCGACCACCAGGTCGGCGCGCGGCAGCATCTCCTCCACCGCCAGCGTGGTCGAGTAGACGGTCGAACAGGCGCCGGCGAAGTCGGTGTCGAGCTCGCGCAGGCGATTGATCGACTTGTCGAAGACGAAGACGTCGGCGCCCATCCCGATCGCGACGAAGGCGGCGTTCATGCCGACGACGCCGCCGCCAATCACCATCACGTTGGCGGCGGCGACGCCGGGCACTCCACCGAGCAAGATTCCGCGGCCGCCGAGCGGCTTCTCGAGCATGAAGGCGCCGGCTTGGGTGGCGATCTTGCCGGCGATCTCGCTCATCGGCGCCAATAGCGGCAGGTGCCCGTGGGCGTCCTCGACCGTCTCGTAAGCGACGCAGGTGGCTCCCGAGGCGCAGAGGCCCCGGGTCAACTCGGGGTCGGGCGCCAAATGCAGGTAGGTGAAGAGCAACTGGCCCGGGCGCAGCATCTCGACCTCGACCGCCTGCGGCTCCTTGACCTTGATCACCATCTCTGCCTCGGCGAATACCGCCGCCGCGTCAGCGACGGTGCGGGCCCCTTGGGCCTCGAAGTCGGCGTCGCTGATCGCGCTGCCCTCGCCGGCCCCGGCCTCGATCAGCACCTCGTGGCCGTGTTCGACCAGCTCACGCACCCCGGCCGGCGTCACCGCGACGCGGTACTCGTCGGGCTTAATCTCGGCCGGAACGCCGATCTTCACGTGACTAGCTCCCGGGCGCGGATCGCCAGCCAGAACTCGATCCGGTCATGGGCGCGCGAGAGGTCGCGGCCGGTCAGCTCTTCGACTTTGCGCATCCGGTAGCGCAGCGTGTGGCGGTGGCAGTAGACCTGACGCGCGGCTTTCTCCCACTGGCCGTTCTGCTCGATGAAGGCCTCCAGCGAGCGCAGCAGCTCACCGCCGTACTCCTCGTCACCGCCCTCGATTGGCCCCAGCACGCTGTCGCAGTAGAGCTTTAGCGCCTCGTCGTCCTGGATCGAGAGCAACAGGGTGAAGGCGCCGAGGTCGCGCCATGAGGCCACCTCCGGTGCGCCGCCGTTGTTGAGTGCTGTTGCCTCCAGAGCACAGCGGGCCTCGTGGAAGGAGTGGCGCAGGTTCTCCGGCGGCGCCGGCCGGCTCGCCGCGGCGCGCACCGCACCGCGGTCTTTGATCAGGGCCTTGCGGGCATCGGCAGCAAGGTCAACCGGGTCGCGGTCGGCGGCATCGACGACCGCGCAGAGCAGCTCGCGGCGGCCGCTCGCGTGCGGCGCGACGACGGCCGGGCAAGCGTCGGCGGCGAGCGCCCGCTCCAGGGTAGCCTCGGCCGCGGCGGGGTCGTCGAGGTCGAAGACCAGGACCGCCGCCTCGTCGCCGATCCCGAATGGCTCGAGCCGGCGGCGCAGCTCGGAGGGCTCGAGCCGCCCGCCCAGCGCCCCGGCGAGGACGTCGCCGGCGAGTCGGCGCTCGGTCTCGCGGGCAACGCGGCGCCGCATCAACTCCAGTGCCACCACGGCCACCGCCTGCTGCAGGATCAAGCGCTCGAAATCACCGAGGCCGCCGGAGTCACGCACGATCACGACCCAGGCCTGTGGCGGGCCCCCACCCGGTGAGATCACCGGGTGGGCTAGAGCCCGGCCCGCCACAGCTGGATGCGAGGGCACGAAGGGATGCCCATCGGCGGTGTGGCGCAGCGCTTCCTCGCGGATCGCGTTGACCGCCTCGGAGGAGAGCTCGCGCCGGAAGCCGCGCCCGGCCAGGCGCTCGCCGCGGCCACCGAGGATCGCCACCGTGCCGCCGACCGCCGAGGCGATCGTCGCCACGATCTCCTCCAGGCCGCGCTCTTCGAGGACCAGACGCTCGAGCCGCCGCTGCACGGCGATGCCGCGCTGCAGCACCTCGTACTGCTCGTTGACCAGGCGGGCGAAGGCCTTCTCGGTAATCGCGATGAACGGCGTCGAGTAGGGCACCTCGAAAAGCGGGAAGTCACGTTTCTTGGCCTCTTCAACCAGCGCTTTCGGCAGCGAGTCGTGAGTGAAGCCGGTGCCGAAACCGAGCCCGGCGAGGTTATGGTCGGCGAGCAACTTGACGAAGGCCCGCTGCTTGGCGGCGCTGCCCAGCGGGATCCCGGTGGTCAGCATCAGCTCTCCGCCGGAGAGCCACGGGGTCGGGTCCTCGAGCTCGGAGATGTGGACCCAGCGCACCGGCGCCTCGGCCGCGCGCGCGCCCGCCACTAGCTCGAGGTCGAGTTCGTCAAGCAGGCTTTGGACAGTGAGCACGCGACCGCCTATTTCTGGACCCGCTCCCAGGCCTCGGTCAGCACCCCGTGCAGGACGTCGTGGATCTCTTCGAACTGCTCGGTGTCGGCGATCAGCGGCGGCGCCAGCTGGATCACCGGATCACCGCGATCGTCGGCGCGGCAGATCAGCCCGCGCTTGTAAAGCTCGCCGGAGAGGAAGCCGCGCAGCAGGTACTCGGACTCCTCGTCGTCGAAGCTCTCTTTCGTCTCGCGGTCCTTGACCAGCTCGATTGCATGGAAGTAGCCGGCGCCGCGCACGTCGCCGACGATCGGCAGCTCGCGCAGCGACTCCAGCATCTGGCGGAACTCGCCCTCCTTGGCCAGCACGTGGCCGCAGAGGTCCTCGCGCTCGAAGATGTCGAGGTTGGCCATCGCCATCGCGGAGGCGAGCGGGTGGCCGGCAAAGGTGAAGCCGTGTGAGAAGGAAGCGTCGCCCTCCATGAACGGCGCGGCAACGGCGTCGGAGGCGATCAGCGCCCCCATCGGAGCGTAGGCGGAGGTGAGCCCCTTCGCCACGGTGATGATGTCGGGCACGTAGCCAAAGCGTTCGCAGCCGAAGTAGTGGCCGAGCCGGCCCCAGGCGCAGATCACCTCATCGGAGATCATCAGCACGTCGTAGCGGTCGCAGATCTCGCGCACGCGCTCGAAGTAGCCCTCGGGCGGGACGAAGCAGCCGCCGGCGTTCTGCACCGGCTCGAGGATCACGGCGGCAACCGTGTCCGGCCCCTCGAACTGGATCCGCTCCTCGATCGCGGTCGCCGCCCAGAGCGGGTGGCGGTCCTCGGGCCAGCGGTAGAGGTTCGTGTTGGGCACGTGGCAGCCGCCGGGGGTGAGCGGCTCGAACTGCGAGCGCAGCTCGGTGATGCCGGTGGCCGAGAGGGCACCGAGCGAGGTGCCGTGGTAGGCGATCTCGCGAGCGATCACCTTGTGCTTCTGGCCCTTGCCGAGCGCCCGGTGGTAGTTGCGCGAGAGCTTCAGCGCCGACTCGACCGACTCCGAGCCGCCTGAGGTGAAGAAGACACGGTTGAGGTCTCCAGGGGCGAGCCCGGCGAGGCGAGTGGCGAGTTCGATCGCGCGCGGGTGGGCGTAGCTCCAGAGCGTGTAGAAGTCGAGCTCCTCGACTTGGCGGGCCGCCGCTTCGCCGATCTCGGTGCGGCCGTGACCGGCGTTGACGCAGAAGAGGCCGGAGAGGCCGTCGAGGTAGCGCTTGCCGTGGTCGTCGTAGACGTAACAGCCCTCGGCGCGCTCGATGATCGGGATCTCGTGATCGGCGCTGTAGGAGCCCATCCGCGAGAAGTGCATCCAGAGGTGGCGGCGTGCCATCTCCTGCAGGCCCGAGTCCGCTGCCAAATCCGGCGCGGAGTCCGGTCGCGACACAACGGCCATGTCAGTCTCCTCTCATGCTACGACGATATGGACAACGCTAGAACTGGTATAGCGCACTTGCAATGTTCGCTTGGGAGAGTCCTCGCAATTGACCTGTACAAAGCGTACAAGTACTTGTCGGACATTTGGGACATTCGCAACTTGTGCAAATCGGCTGGCCGTCCTACCTTGGAGCGGTCGTCGCGCACAGTGAGCGGCGGATCGACGGAAGGAGGAGTGATGGAGAGCTCTGCGGTCACCTCGTCCGAAGCGCGCACCGCGCCGGTCCCCAGCAGCGGCGACAAGGGTTTGAAGAAGAACGCGATCGGCTTCGTCTCCAGCGTCGTCATCGGGGTCGCCTCGACCGCGCCGGGCTACAGCCTCGCCGCCACGCTCGGCTTCATCGCCGCCGCCGTGGCCCTGCAGTCACCGGCCGTTCTGCTGATCAGCTTCGTGCCGATGTTCCTCGTCGCCGCCGGCTACTACTACATGAACAAGGCCGACCCGGACTGCGGCACCAGCTTCTCCTGGGTGACCAAGGCGATGGGCCCGCAGCTGGGCTGGATCGCCGGCTGGACGATCGTCGTCGCCGACGTGATCGTGATGGCGAACCTGGCCCAGATCGCCGGCCTCTACACCTTCGAGCTCGTCGGCTGGACCGCCGCGGCCGAATCGACCGCGGCCGTGACTGCCGTCGGCGTGATCTGGATCGTGATCATGACCGCGATCGTGCTGATCGGGATCGAGCTCTCGGCCCGCACCCAGGTCGGCCTGCTGGCGGCCGAGATCATCACCCTGGCGGCATTCGCCGTGGTCGCGCTGATCAAGGTCTACTCCGGCAGCGCCGGACCGGCGGCGATCCATCCCAGCCTCTCCTGGATCAACCCCTTCAGCCTCAGCCCCAGCGAGATCTCCGGTGGGATGCTGCTCGCCGTCTTCATCTACTGGGGCTGGGATACGACCGCGACGGTGAATGAGGAGACCGAAGACCCGGGCGAGGCCCCGGGGCGGGCAACCGTGATCAGCACCCTGATCCTGCTCGGCATCTACATCGTCGTCGCCGTCGCCGCCCAGGCATACGCGGGGGTCGACCAGCTCGTCGCCAACCAGGAAGACGTGCTCAGCGCTCTCGGCACAGAAGTCTTCGGCTCGCCCCTGGACAAGATCCTGATCATCGCCGTGCTCTCCTCGGCGGCGGCATCGACCCAGACGACGATCCTGCCGACGGCGCGGACGACGCTCTCGATGGCGCGCGCCAACGCGATGCCGAAGAGCCTCGGCAAGGTCCACCCGCGCTTCCTCACGCCGCACATCTCGACGATCTGGATGGGCGTCGCCTCGATCGTCTGGTACGTCGGCCTGACCCTGGTCAGCGAAGACATCCTCTTCGACTCGCTGGCGGCGCTGGGCCTGATGATCGCCTTCTACATCGGCCTCACCGGCTTCGCCTGCACGATCTACTACCGCCACGAGCTCACCCGCAGCATCAAGAACTTCTTCTTCATCGGTGTCGGGCCGGCTCTCGGCGGCGTGATCCTCTTCTACCTGCTGATCAAGAACGGGATCGAACTCGCCGACCCGGCCAACTCGGAATCGGGCAACTCCTGGTTCGGGGTCGGTCCGCCGCTGCTGATCGCGGCCTTCTTCCTCGTCCTCGGAGTGCTCTTGATGGTCGTGCAGTGGCGCAAGGTTCCGGAGTTCTTCAAACGTAGGCCGGAAGTGGTCCCGGCCGGGTTCCTCGAGGGCGAAGCTGAGCTGGAGCCGGTGCCGCTTGCCGCCGGCGACGGGAAGGGGGACTGAGATGAGTCAGATAGTTGTCGGCTACGACGGCTCGGATTGCAGCCGAGCGGCGCTCGACGAGGGACTGCGGACGGCGAAGGCGTTGGGCGACGAGGTCGTGGTCGTCTTCGGCTACTCGCCCCCCGGGCTCTGGGGCGGCGAGATCGCCGAACACGAGGACGCGATCGCCGAACGCGGTGAAAAGGTCTTGAGCGAGGCAAAGCACCAGGCGGAGGCGGCCGGTGCGACGGTCGAGATCGAGCTGGTCGCCAAGAAGGGCTCGGAAGCGCTCGTCGACGTGGCCGAGAAACGGGATGCGCGGATGATCGTTGTGGGCAGCTATGGGGATCCGCCGCTCAAGGGGATGATCCTTGGGTCGACGCCAAACAAGTTGCTTCATCTCGCGGAGCGGCCGGTGCTGGTCGTGCCCGCCAAGCGCTAGCGCGCTCGGGGATGAAAGGAGCATCTTCCTTTTTCAGTAAGATATTCCCATGTCCAAGATCGCATGGAGGGTCGAAGAGCTGGCCGCTCAGCATGGCTGGGGCGTGCGGCAGCTCGCCGAGGAGACCGGGCTGGACCAGAAGACCGTTCGCAACATCTTCACCGGACGGGCGACGCGGGTTGACCTAAAGACGATCGCGCGTCTGTCGCGGGCTCTCGGCGTCGGACCGGGTTCGCTGTGGGAGATGGATCCAGACTCCACCGGCGCTTGGGAGAGGACTGCGGGGGCAGCTGGTGAGGCAAGGGCTGGTGAGCTCGATGACGTTCTCGCCGGCGCCTGGCCGGAGCAGATCGATCCGGGCATGGAGCGGGCCCTGCGGTCGTCGTGAGTCGCTGCTACCTGGACACGAACTTCGTCTACGCCCACCTGCGCTCCAAACGGGGCGGAACCCTGGGTCCGGTCGAGGCCTGGCGGACACGGGTGCTGAGTGAGATGGAGGGTGATGGGGTGATCAGTGCCCTCGTGATCGACGAGCTCGCCTACCGCTTGATCCTCGCCTGGCTGCGCGACGACGGGGACAGCGATCCCCTCTCGACTTACCGCGCCGACGCCCGCGCGGTCATGCACGCGATGCGGCGGCGGCTGGCAACGACGTGGAGGGCGGTGGACTCCCTCTCGCTCGAGCTGCAGCCGACCGAGTACTCCGTGATTGCCAGGGCAAAGTCCCTAATGTCACGCCCCGGCCTGCCCCCCCGGGACGCCTTTCACGCCGCGCACGCGCTCGCCGCGGGATGCACGGTGATCGCGAGCGGCGACAGCGCTTTCGACCAAGTCTCGGGCATTCGACTACTCGCACCCTGAGGGGGCGGCCCTACCTGCCGATGTGGAAGCCGATCAGCTCGGGGATCCGCGCGAGCAGGGACGAGATCGGGTCGGGCCTGCGGTCGTTTAGCTCGGCGGACTCCTTGCGAGAGATTCCGGCACGGATGGCCTCGCCGCCGATCCAGTGAAAAGGCTCCGGCGGGACACGGGGCGGTGATGGGTCGACGAAGGCCAGACGCGAGTGGTCGTCGCGGCGATCGAGTGCCAGGGAAGCCAGCGTTCTGCCGACCATGTGGGAGGGGCCTACGCCGTTGCCGGTGTAGCCGGCGGCGGCGAAGGCGTGGTTGCCGTGCAGGGGGAGGACCAGGGGGAGGTGGGTCGGGGAGGCGTCGATCGGGCCGCCCCAGGCGTGGGTGATCGCCTTGCCCTCAAGGCCCGGGAAGTACTCCCAGAGGTGGGCCGCGGTTCGGGCGATCACCTCGGGGTCGAGCTCGGAGCGGCCGTGCAGGCGGGCCCCCATCGCGATGTGGCCACCACCCCAGCCGAAGGCGATGCGGCCGTCGGGGGTGGTGCGGAAGTAATTGATCAGGGCGCGGCTGTCGGTGATGCACTCGCCGCCGGTCCAGCCGACCTCCTCTAGCAACTCCGGCACCGGCTCGGTGAGGACGATGTGCGAGGAGGCGACCGAGAGGCGGCCCTGGAAGGGCCCACCAGCCGCCTTGGCCGCCGACCCCATCGCCAATACGGCGCTCCGGGCCCGCACCACGCCACCGGCGGTACTCGCCTCGACACCAGTCCAAGACCCCTCGAGCCGCCGCACCGCCGAGTGCTCGCAGATCTCAACCCCGAGCCCCCGCAACCGCTCCCGCAAACCGAATGCCAGCCGCGCCGGCTGCACAGTCGCCGCACGCGGATAGAAGACCCCGCCCCGAAACGCCGGCGACGCACACCGCTCCCCCACCTGGTCCGGCGACAGCGCTTCGAATGCGTCCTCGACACCAAGCTCGCGACAAGCCGCTAGCGCGTCCGCCCAGACATGGTCATGCGCTTCTGCCGTGGAGACCTGCATGTACCCGCCGTGCCGGTACCAGGCATCGACCTCCTCCCTCTCGCAGAATTCCCCAATCCCAACCGCCGCCTCTTCAGCAGCTCGCGCAACCCTCAGCGCTGCGGAGTCACCCCAGCGCCCCCGCATGTTCGGCAACGAGAACCACATCAAGTTGCAGAACCCCCCGTTTCGCCCGCTCGGTCCGTACCCACACCGATCCGCCTCCAGCAGCACCACCGACGCCTCGGGCTCCAGCTGCTTCACATGCCAAGCCGCCCACATCCCGGTGTATCCCCCGCCGACCACAACGACATCGGCATCTCGATCCCCCACCAACTCCGGGGCAACCTCAACCCCCGGAGCCTCCTCAAGCCAGTACCCGTGCGCATCGTGCTTCACGGGGTCCGAGTCTGCCAGGACGCAAGGGTGGGGTCCCCAAAACGCTCAAGCGAGGCTCCTGCCGAGCGTTTTGGGGACCCCACCCTTGCGTCCTCGTACACTCCGCCGCGTGTCCACCTTCGACGCCCTCGCACCCCTGCCCCTGGAGATCGACGGCTACGAGCTCCAGCCCCTGGAGTTCCAGATCCCCGGCTTCGAACGCCTCAGCACCGTCATCCACCTCTGGGGCGGCGGCGAGGACGGCCTCGGCGAGGACGTCACCTACGACCCGATCGACCACATCGCCCTGCAGGACGCCGGCCCGACGCTGGACCTGACCGGCTATGCCACCCTCGGCGAGTTCTGCGAGCTGATGGGCGACCTAGACACCTTCCCGACTGAGCCACAGCGCGACGTCTCCCGCCTCTACCGCCGCTGGGCCTTCGAGTCGGCCGCGCTAGACCTGGCTCTGCGCCAGGCAGGGAAGGGCCTGGCTGAGGTCGTCGACCGCGAGCCGCGCCCGGTCAACTTCGTCGCCTCGATGCGCCTCTCTCCAGGTGAGGGCGAGCCCTCAACGATCGACACCTTGCGGACAAAGCTCGATCGGTATCCCACGCTGCGCTTCAAGCTGGACCCGACTAACGACTGGACCGACGACCTGATTGCTGAGCTGGTCGAGACCGGCGCCGTCGACTCGCTCGACCTCAAGGGCTTCTACAAGGGCACCCCGGTCGACGTCGAAACCGACCCGGAGCTCTACGCCAAGCTTTTCGAGGCCTTCCCCGAGGCCTGGATCGAGGATCCCGATGTCAACGAGGAGACCCGGCCAATCCTCGAGCCGGTCCACGACCGCCTCACCTGGGACGCGCCGATCCACTCGATCGCCGACATCGAGGCACTGCCCTGGGCGCCAAAGATGGTCAACATCAAGCCCTCGCGCGTCGGCGGCCTGCAAGCACTCTGCGAGACCTACGACTACTGCGCCGCGCACGACATCGGCGCCTACGGCGGCGGCCAGTGGGAGCTCGGCGTCGGCCGCGGCCAGATCCAGGTCCTCGCCTCGCTATTCCATCCCAACACACCCAACGACACCGCGCCCCGACCCTATAACGAAGCCGAGCCGCCGCCGGGGCTACCAACCAGCCCGCTCGACCCCCGCCTCTCGACCACGGGCTTCCGCTGGGAAAACTGACTTAGGGCGGCCTCAGCATCACTTCGGCCAGCCAAACCTCGCGTTTCGGCTACGTTGCGGCAACCCGCCCCGCCGAGCAAGGAGAAGAGATGGCCGAGAAACGATTCGCCGACGCGCTCAACGCGCAGGTCGCCAATGAGTTCGCCGCCTCGCAACAGTACGTAGCGGCCGCCGTCTATTACGACACCGAAACGCTGCCCCGCCTCGCCGCCTTCTTCTACCGCCAAGCGCTGGAGGAGCGCGAGCACGCAATGATGATGATCCAGTACCTGCTTGACGTCGGCGAGGAGATCCACATCCCCGACATCAAGTCGCAGGAGACGAGCTTCGCCGACGGCAGCGCCCCGGTGCGGATGGCGCTCGAGCAAGAGAAGCGGGTCAGCGACGAGATCTTCGCCCTCTTCGAGCTCGCGCGAGAGCTGAAGGACTACCGCGCCGAGCAGTTCCTCCAGTGGTTCGTAAAGGAGCAGGTCGAGGAGGTCGCGCTGATGGGCGACCTGCTCAACGTGGTCGAGCGCTCGAAGGACAACCTGCTGCTGGCCGAGGACTACATCGCGCGGGAGAGCCTGGGCGAAGAGAGCGGCGATCCAATCGCTCCGCCAATGGCCGGGGGATCAGCGGGGTAAAGAGGGGATGACCCTCGCCCTGACAAGTCGTCGCGCTAATTAGCGCGACGACTTTGAGTATCCGCCAGTTCGAGGGTCATCCCCTCTTTACCTAGCCCAGCCAGCCGGCTCGTTTGCGCATCGATTTGATCCGTCTGAACTCAGCTATGTCCTCCCGCAGCGCTGCGGGAGCTGGAGCGGGCAAGAAACGCGCGGGGAGGGGTGACTCGACGACGCCAGTGTCGGAGCTGCTGACCCGGTAGGCGCGAGCGCCGCGGCGGGCCGTCACCGCCGACGGCGGGCCCTCTCCTTCCCAGAGCAGGCCAGCGTAGTCGTCGAGTCCGTAGCCGCTGGGCATGCCGTTGCTGACCGCCTCGAGGTAGGCGGCACGGCGCTCGGGCTCGTTGTTGTAGTGGACGCAGAGGCTGCCGTGGAGCAGGCCGAGGCCGGCCTCGATCTCCGGTTTGCCCGAGGACTTGGTGATGCCGGACTCAAACCAGCACATCGCGCCGGCGCTCTGGCCGGCGAGGACTACTCCCTGGCGCCAGGCGAGGCTGAGGATGGCACTGAGGTCATGCGCCTCCCAGACCGCCAGCAGGTTGACCATGCTGCCGCCACCGACGTAGATCAGGTCCTGGGAGAGCAGGTGGTCGCGCAGCGCCATTGGCCGGCGGCCGAGGCGGAAGAGCGAGAGATCGGAGGGCTCGCAGGGGCGCTCGCCGAAGGCGGCGTAGAAGCGGCCGATCTGCTCAGAAGTGTCGCCACTGGCGGTCGGCAGGATGCAGATCTTCGGCCGCTTGCCGGCGCGCTCGGTCGCCAGCCGCAGCATCAGCTCGCTGACCGCTCGGTCGGGTGGGCGCGAGGTGAAGTCGTGACCGCCCAGGGTGAGGATGCGGGAGACCATCGACGACTAGGCCGCCGAGGTGGCCGAAAGCGTCGATGAGGTCACGCCAGGCAGCCGGGTGACCGGCGGTGCGTCACCGAGGTAGGTGGTAGCCAGCCGCATCTCGACCACCCGGTCTCCGGCCGCATCGAGCCGGTAGCCGCGGGCCGCGGGCCGCGAGGCGATCACCCGGCTCAACTCGCAGCCGATGAAGTGCAGGCCGGCGCTGTCCTCGGCGGCATAGCCCGGGCGCATCCCTTCGCGCAGCATCGCGTGGTAGGCGAGCCGCCGTTCGGAAGTCGGCTCGTAGTGGACGCAGTTGCTGAAGGGCAGCAACCCCAAGCCCTCGACCCGCTGGGGGGCGCCGTGGAAGCCAGTGACAGCTTCCTCGAACCAGCAGAGCGAACCGGCCGAGAGGCCGCAGAGGACGACGCCGGCTTCCCAGGCTTCGCGCAGGATCTGGTCGATGCCGTGCGCGCGCCAGACGCCGAGCAGGCTGACCACACTGCCTCCCCCCACATAGATCAGATCTTGAGACAACAGGTGGGCGCGCAGGTCCTCGGGCCCCTGCTCGCGGCGGAAGAGCGAGATGTGGCTGGCCTCGCAGCGCTCGGCGGGGAAGGCGCGGTAGAAGCGGACGACGTAGTGATCGGCGTCACCGCTGGCCGAGGGCAAGAAGCAGACCTTGGGTCGCTCGCTGCGGCAGAGACCGAGCACGTACTCGTCGAGCAGAGGGTTGCCCGACTCCATCGAGAACCCCCCACCCCCGAAAGCGACGATCTGACGAGGAGCGGTCTCCATGCCTTAAATGGTCCTCCCGCGCGGCCGAAACTCGCTTGTACAGGGGTCTGAAGTTCGCCCCGGCGCGCTCGCCGCTTGTACAGTCGGCGGCCGCGGATTCCGCCCCCGTTCCCAGCGGTTTCCGGCTTTGTTAAATCGGTACCGGAACGTCCACAGAGCGCCTTCGGGGTGTACAATCGCGTTTACTTAAACACGGTTGTCTACCTGAGATCGACGTGTCCCCCGCCTCCTCAAACACCGGAAACCCAGCTCCAGCGCCGGCTGGCGACCTTGGCGCCGTGATCGAGCAGGAGCGCCTGCCGGCCGGTATCGAGAAGCTTGCCGAGCCCCTCGTCGAGCACTCCCAGCGCGAACGCCTGCTCAACGCGATGGCCCGCAGCTGCGCCAAGAAAGGCTACGGCGCGACCACGATCGCCGACGTCTGCGAGGGCGCCGGCGTCTCCCGCGCCACCTTCTACGAGCTCTTCAAG
>DATMIH010000164.1:0-7267 GCA_035554595.1 Solirubrobacterales bacterium | reverse complement strand
TCCTCTGAGCAGTCCCGTTTAGGGGAACGGCCGCGTCGGCATCCCTCCCTGGCTACCGACGCGCAGGTGCAGTGAGGGTCGCGCGGACCCCCCTGCCTCCCGCGGCCCTCCTGCGCCGCCTGCCTGTCTTTACCGCAGATTCCGCAGAACGGTCTGGAGAATTCCGCCATTCTGGAAGTAGCCGATCTCGTTCGGCGTGTCGAGGCGGACCGTCGCCACGAACTCGGCCGGATCGCCTCCATCGCGGCGCGCGGTGACGCCGACGCTCTTGGCCTCGCCGTTCTCGAGATCGCCAATGTCGAAGATCTCCTCGCCGCTGAGGCCGAGCGACTCGATGCTCTCGCCGTCGGGGAACTGCAGCGGCAGCACCCCCATGCCGATCAGGTTGGAGCGGTGGATGCGCTCGAAGCTCTCGGCGATCACGGCGCGGACGCCGAGCAGCTTGGTCCCCTTGGCCGCCCAGTCGCGCGAGGAGCCGGAGCCGTACTCCTTGCCCGCCAGCACCACCAGCGGCACGCCCTCCTCGGCGTAGGTCATCGCGGCCCCGTAGATCGACGTTTCCTCGCCGTCGGGGAAGTGGCGGGTGAAGCCGCCGGTGCGCTCGGCCAGCAGGTTGCGCAAGCGGATGTTGGTGAAGGTGCCGCGGACCATCACCTCATGGTTGCCGCGGCGTGAGCCGTAGGAGTTGAAGTCGCCGGGCTCGACCCCTTGCTCGATCAACCACTCCCCGGCCGGGCTTGACTTCTTGATCGCGCCCGCCGGCGAGATGTGGTCGGTGGTGATCGAGTCGCCGAGCAGGGCCAGCACCCGCGCGCCGGCGATCGGCTCGACCCCCGGCGCCTCCGCTGGCATCTGTTCGAAGAAGGAGGGGCGGCGCACGTAGGTGGACTCGGGCCAGGTGTAGCGATCTCCCTCGGGCACCTCGACCGCGCGCCAGGTCTCATCGCCCTCGAGCACCTTGCCGTAGTTGCGGGTGAACATCTCCGAGGCGATCGAGCGGCCGACCAAGTCCTTGATCTCGGCCGAATCAGGCCAGATGTCGCGCAGGTAGACCGGCTCGCCGTCGCTCCCCTCCCCCAGGGGCTCCGTGGTCAGGTCGAGGTCCATGCGCCCGGCCAAGGCGTAGGCGACGACCAGTGGCGGACTGGCCAGGTAGTTGGCCTTGACGTCCTGGTTGATCCGGCCCTCGAAGTTGCGATTGCCGGAGAGCACGGCGCAGACGGCGAGGTCCTTCTCCTCGACCGCGGCCGAGATCTCCGGCGGCAACGGGCCCGAGTTGCCGATGCAGGTGGTGCAGCCGTAGCCGACCAGGTTGAACTGCAGCTCGTCGAGGTATTTGGTCAGGTCGGCCTTGTCGAGGTAATCGGTGACCACGGTCGAGCCCGGCGCCAGCGAGGTCTTGACCCAGGGCTTGCGGGTGAGGCCGCGTTCGATCGCGTTGCGGGCCAGCAGTCCGGCGCCGACCATCACGCTGGGGTTGGAGGTGTTGGTGCAGCTGGTGATCGCGGCGATGACGACGCGGCCGTGGTCGAGCTCGAAGCTCGTACCGTCCTCGAGGGTGACCTCGATCGCGTCCTCGCTGCATGGCGTGATCGTCGCCGCGGGGGCACCACTGACCGCCGGCCGGGGCTTGCCGCGCTCGTCGTCATGCTCCTCGGCGGGCGAATCAGATGCGGGGAAGGACTCCTCGATCGCGTTGTCGCGCCCATTGCCCATCTGGGTGGCGGCCTCCGGATCGAACTCCTGCATCGCCTCGAGGAAGGCCTCCTTGGCGTCGGCCAGCGGCACCCGGTCCTGTGGGCGCTTGGGACCGGCGATGCTGGGCACGACGTCGCCCAGGTCAAGCTCGAGCAGATCGGAGAAGACGGGGTCGGGCGTGCTCTCCTCGTGGAACATGCCCTGCTCACGAGCGTAGGCGTCGACCAGCTCGATCGTCTCAGTCGGGCGGCCGGTGAGGTCGAGGTAGCGCAGGGTCTCGGCGTCGACCGGGAAGATCGCGCAGGTCGAGCCGAACTCCGGCGACATGTTGCCGAGCGTCGCCCGGTCGGCGAGACCAAGTGTCGGCAGTCCCGGACCGAAGAACTCGACGAACTTGGAGACGACGCCGCGCTCGCGCAGCATCTCGGTCACGGTCAGCACCAGGTCGGTAGCGGTGGCCCCCTCGGGCAGTTCGCCGCTGAGCTTGAAGCCGACCACCTGCGGCAGCAGCATCGAGATCGGCTGGCCGAGCATCGCCGCCTCGGCCTCGATCCCGCCGACGCCCCAGCCAAGCACGCCGAGGCCGTTGACCATCGTCGTGTGCGAGTCGGTGCCGACCAGGGTGTCGGGATAGGCCTGCAGGACGCCGTCGCGCTCGCGGCTGTAGACGACCTGGGCGATGTGCTCGAGGTTGACCTGGTGGCAGATGCCGGTTGCCGGCGGCACGACGCTGAAGTTGTCAAAGGCCTCGCGGCCCCACTTGAGGAAGGAGTAGCGCTCGCGGTTACGTTCGAACTCGCGCTCGGCGTTGACGGCGAAGGCGCGGGCGTTGCCGAAGGCGTCGACCTGGACCGAGTGGTCGATCACGAGGTCGACGTCGACCAACGGGTTGATCGCCTCGGGGTCGCCGCCGATCTCGGCCATCGCGTCGCGCATCGCCGCCAGGTCGACCACGGCGGGAACGCCGGTGAAGTCCTGCATCAGCACGCGGGCGGGCTGGAAGGGGATCTCGATCGACGGCTCAGCCTCAGCGTCCCAGCCGGCGATCGCCTCGATCGCGGCGGCCGTAACCGAGACGCCGTCCTCGAGCCGCAGCACGTTCTCGAGCAGGACCTTGATCGAGTAGGGCAGGCGCGCAACATCGAAGTGATCGGGGAGCGCGTCGAGGCGAAAGACCTCGTAGGAGCGGCCACTGACCTCGAGAGTCGAACGGGCGCCGAAGGAGTCTGCAGAGCTCACGACTCCATCCTAGGGAGGTGCAACGCCTTACGGCTCCGGTGCCGCCGCAACACGTTGCACCCGATTCGCGGTTGGCGGGTGTAACGCGTTGGGGCTCCGACAGCGCCGCAAAGCGTTGCGCCTTGGCGGCGGCCGGCGGACGGCTCTCGTCAGGGCGTTGCCGAGAAGGCGCGGGCGAGCTCGCCGGCCACCGGGCGGCCTTCGGCCGGCGCGCTGAGAGTGAGGATCAGCTCATCGTTGCGATCGGCTATGGCGAGATCGAGAAACGAGCAGCAGTTGGCCTCGGCGTCGACGATCTGCTCCAGCTGGCGGCGGGTCTCGTCGTCGCGGCGGAATTTCAGCGTGTGGATTCCGTTGGCCTCTTCATGGGCGATGAGCGCATCGGCGCCCAGGGCGGCGATTTGCTCGAGTCGCCCGCGAAGGTCGTTCTCGTTCAGAGTGCAGACGATTGGCTTGGGGTCGGTCACGCGCGCCTCCTCGGGTCGATTGACGGCTCGCGCTAGTGTCGGACCTGAACCTGGGTTTAGGTCAAGGAGGAGTGGGTGACGGAGGCAACGCTCGGCATTGGCGAAGTCGCGAGGGAGGCGGGTCTCAGCGTTTCGGCGATTCGGTTCTATGAGCGCAACGGGCTGCTGCCGGAGGCCGAGCGGGTGGGCGGGAAGCGGCGCTTCGGGGTCGATGTGGTGAGGCGTCTCGGAGTGATCGGCGTCGCCAAGCAGGCCGGCTTCTCGCTCGAGGAGGTGCGGGTGCTGCTTGACTCGATCGACCGGGGAGCGCCGGCCCATGAGGAGCTGCAGGCGCTCGCTGCCCACAAGCTGCCTGAGATGGACGCGCTGATCGAGCGCTCCCGTGCGATGCGCGACTGGCTCGCGGTTGCCAGTGAATGCGGCTGCGAGTCGCTGGAGGACTGCCCGCTCTTCGCCGACGGCGCGAAGGCTTGAGCGACGGCGCTAGTGCTTGTCGAGCTGGCCTTTGGCGACGTTGGCGGCGGCTTTCTGGCCCGCGTCGCCACTCGCCACCTTGACTGAGAAACCCGGGGTTGCCAGCGCGAAGTGGGCCAGCGCGCGTTGGCGGACGGGGGCGACGGCTATCTCAACCTTGTTGTGCTCGATTGCCTTGACCACGGCGTCGGCGACCTGCTTGGGGGAGCCGGTGCCAAGGCCCGGGATGGGCTTGGCGCCTGAGTCGGCGTACATACCGGCTTCGCGGATCGTGCCCGGGGAGACGATCGAGACGCCGATGCCGAGTGGCTCCAGATCCGTGCGGAGGCCGAGGGCGAAGCCGCGCAGGCCGAACTTGGTGGCGTTGTAGACGGAGGAGAGCGGGGTCGCGGACTTGCCCGAGAGCGAAGAGATGAAGACCATGTGGCCCGCTTTCTTCTCCAGCATGGCGGACTCGAGGGCGCGGGCGAGGTGCATCGGCGCCTCGAGGTTGACGCGCAGCGTGCCCTCCAGGCGCTCGCTGGTGTAGTCGGGCAAACGCCCTGTTCCCGGCAGGCCGGCGTTGGCGACGAGGATGTCGACCGGGCCGGCCTCGTCGGCGAGCTTCTCCGCCGCGCCAGGCTGCGAAAGATCGGAGGGGACAGTGCGGTGGCCCTCACCCGGCAAGGACTTGGCGAGCTCGTCGAGTGCCTCCTGCTTACGACCGCTGAGCACCAGGCTCACCCCGCGCGAGGCAAGTGCCACGGCGATCGCCCGGCCGAGGCCGCCAGTGGCGCCAGTGAGCAGCGCCGTCTTCCCCGCAAGTTCCATCGCACGGCGCAAGCTACCAGCCTTCGTGTCGAATCACCTGTTGTGCTCGTGTTTGCCGCCGCAGGCGACAGAAACCCGCAAATTCCAGGCCCAATGCCAAGGAAACATAAAATGTTTGTGTTTCATGAGCAGACGCCCGGTGGATCGTCTACACTGCCGCCGTTCCAAACAACCGAAACGCCGAGTCCCGTGTGCAACAAGCGTCACGGGAGCGGGGGAACCACGTTTTCGGGGCTAACTCGCCTAGTACAGGCGGGGGCGCAGGCTCCTATCGCGCCAGCCCGACAGCTAACCCCGTAGGCCGACGAAGGAGATCGGTTTGCGCACCAATACCCATAAGCAGCTCAAGCTAGGCATAGCCGTAGCCGCAATATTGGCGCTACTGGCCGTGGCACCTGGCGCAGCATCCGCCAACTGCGGCGGAGGCGGCCTCTCGGCTGCCGAAACAGATATCTGCACTCCAACAGCGAAAGCCCGGCTGCTTCCCAACGGGATGCTTGTCCCGCCGGCCTCAGCACCGGCCCGGGTCAAGGCAGTGATTGCCTCGGCCAACAAAATCCGCCTCAAGCCCTACATCTGGGGCGGCGGCCACGCCAAGTGGTGGGACGCCGGCTATGACTGCTCAGGCTCCGTCAGCTACGCGCTGCACGGCGGCAAATTCCTCGAAAGCCCGCTTCCCTCCGGTCCGATGGAGAGCTGGGGCCTGGAAGGCGAAGGCCGCTGGATCAGCGTCTACGCCAACCCCGGCCATGCCTACGCGGTGATCGCCGGCTACCGCTGGGACACCGCCGGCGACTCGAGCGGCACCGGCCCACGCTGGCACGAAGACCTTCTCTCCAACGAAGGTTTCGTCGCCCGTCACCCCGCCGGCTTCTAACCCGCCCCCTCCAGGGGGAGGATCTCAAGCGCATCCGACTTATTCCCCGCAATGGCGGGGTCAAAGTCGGATGCGCGCAAGGACGAGCGGAGTAAGCGGGCCTGGGAGCTGGCCGGGAGGCAGCACGGGGTCGTGAGCCGGAAGGATCTGCTCGGGATCGGCTTCAGCCCCAAGGCGATCGAGCATCGCATCAAGCTGGGGCGATTGCATCCCGTGACTCGGGGTGTCTACGCCGTCGGCTGGCCGCGGATGACCCGGGAGCGCCGCTGGGTGGCAGCAACGCTCGCCTGCGCTCCGGAAGCGGCGCTAAGCCACCACAGCGCGGCGGAGTTTTGGGGAATCGGCACGGAGCTCCCCGGCCAGGTCGACGTCAGCGTGCGGCGTCGGTGCGAACACCGCCGCCCTGGGATACGAGCCAGGAGTCGTCCCTCGCTGCCAACGGACGAGGTGGTCTTCCGCAACGGAATCCCAGTCACGTCCCCAGCTCAGACCCTGCTCGACCTGGCGACGGAGATTTCCCTGCTCCGGCTCGAGCGTGCCGTAAACGACGCGGACAAGCATGGACTGATCGACCCCGAGGAGCTGCGGGCATCGCTCGGTGCCCGTACTGGCGAGCCCGGCGTGCGAGCGCTGCGAGGCCTGTTTGACCGACACACTTTCCGGCTCTCCGATTCGGACCTCGAGGTTCTCTTCCGACCCCTCGCAGCGGACGCAGGCCTGCCGATGCCACTGACCAAAGCAACCGTCAACGGGTTCGAGGTCGACTTCTTCTGGCCGGAACTCGGGTTGGTCGTCGAGACGGACGGCTTGCGCTATCACCGCACTCCGTCCGCGCAGGCACGCGACCGACTCCGAGACCAAACCCACACGGCAGCGGGCCTGACCCATCTCCGCTTCACCCACTACCAGGTCAAATATGAAGGCGCCTTCGTGCGCAAGATCCTGCGAAAGACCGCGCGCACGCTCCGGTAGCGCCTGGATCGTGACCGAGTGCGACTTTTACCCCGCTACCGCGGGAAGAAAGTCGAAACCGCCGGACAGGCACGGCGTGTACTCCGCCCCGGCCAACCGGCCGGGGCGAGTTTGTCCTTGCTTTCCTGAACTGCTCGGATAACTTTGCCGTGTAGCCACTCCACCTGACATCCGCTTGGCCGGTCTCTCCAAGCGCTACGGAGAGGTGGTCGCGGTTGCGGGAATTGACCTCGAAGTCCAGCCTGGAGAGTTCTTCACGATGCTCGGACCGTCGGGCTCGGGCAAGACGACGACGCTGCGCATGATCGCCGGCTTTGAGGACCCCAGCGCCGGCACGATCGAGCTCGCGGGAGAGGACGTCAGCCGGGTGCCGCCCTACGACCGGGCGGTCAACACGGTCTTCCAGGACTACGCGCTCTTTCCCCACATGACCGTCGGCGAGAACGTCGCCTACGGGCTGCGGATCGCCGGAGTTGCCAAGGCCGAGCGGGCCAAGCGTCGCGACGAGGCGTTGGAGATGGTGCGCCTGCCCGGCTACGGCGAGCGCCGACCGGCCGAGCTCTCGGGCGGCCAGCGCCAGCGCGTCGCCCTGGCGCGGGCGATCGTCAACCGGCCCAAGGTGCTGCTGCTGGACGAGCCGCTCGGCGCCCTCGACCTGAAGCTGCGCGAGCAGATGCAGGTCGAGCTGAAGTCGATCCAGGGCGAGGTCGGCATCACCTTCGTCTACGTC
>DATMIH010000163.1:0-3596 GCA_035554595.1 Solirubrobacterales bacterium | reverse complement strand
GGAGCTTTTCCTCACAGAGGACGAGGCGAGGGCTGCGGAGATCGCCAATGAGCTGAGCCGGGCCAATGGGGAGCGGCGGGCTACAGAGCGGGAGGTGGCTAATGAGGCTGAGGCGGCTCTGCGGGATCTGCCGGATGAGCTGCAGGAGGCGTCGGGGCTGGTGGTCGCGGGGGAGGGGTGGCACCCCGGGGTGATTGGGATCGTTGCTTCGCGGCTCGTGGAGCGTCACCACCGACCCGTTGTGGTTATCTCGCTCGAGGCGGACGGGTCAGGGCGCGGGTCGGGGCGGAGCATTCCTGGGTTTGACCTGCTCGCGGGCTTGGAGGCTTGTTCGGACTTTCTCGGCAGCTTTGGTGGGCACAAGGCCGCTGCGGGGCTTGAGTTGAAGGCCGGGCAGCTGACCGCTTTTCGGGAGGCTTTTGCGGCTCACGCGAACAGCGTGCTCGGGCCTGAGGACCTGAAGCGGACGGAGCGGATTGACGCGATTGTGGGCGGGGCTTCGTTGGGGTTGGATTTGGCTGAGGAGCTGAAGCAGCTGGCGCCGTTTGGGATGGGGAATCCCGGGGTGCGGTTGCTGGTGCCCTCGGCGCGGGTGCGGGACGTGCGGACTATGGGGGAGGGGAAGCACGCGCGATTTAGCCTGCACAGCGGGTCGCATAAGGCGCTTGGGGTTGCTTTCGGTCGACCGTCGCTGGGGGTTGGGGAGGACGATCCGGTTGACGTGGCGGTGCGGCTGGAAGTCAACCACTGGAACGGGGCGGTTGAGCCGCAGGTGGTGTTGGGCGAGGTCTACCCGCGGGCGGCTGAGGAGAAGGTGGTCGAGGCCGCTCGGTGGTGGCAGCGCTTCGACGCCGAGCTGGCGCGGGATCCGGCGGCGCCGGCAACGCTCGATCCGGCGCTCGGTGGCGATTTTCAGCGTCAGGTCTGCGTCAGCGCCAACGCACCCGCGGCGGTGATCAGCGAGCTCGCCTCCTGTGGGGGCGAGGTGCTCGCACTTGCTGCTGACGCGGGGCTTCGCGCAGGCATGGCCTGCGAGGGCGCGCGCGTGGCCGACTATGCGGAGCTGGAACGCGACCCTGAATTGGTTGCCGACTTCGACCACGTGGTCCTCGTCGATCCACCACCGAGCCCCGAGCTCTTGGCGCTTGCCTCGCGGAGCCCGGTCGAGGGCGGCTACCTGCACCGCGTCTGGGGTGAGGCCGAGTGGCGCTTCGCGCTCAGCGCCGCGGCGGCGCAACTGGCCCAGCGGCCGACCCTGATCGCGCTCTTCCGCGATCTGCGCGAAGCGGGCGAGGTGAGCGGCGAGGAACTGCGCGAGGCCCTGGTCGGCAGTCCGCCGGCGGGACGCGGTCCAGAGACCGCTGCCCGGTGCTTCCGCATTCTCGCTGAGCTTGGCTTGGTGCAGGGAGAGCCCGCCGCTGGCGGCGGGGTGGTGGGGGTCGTATCCTCAGAAGGGACAGATTTGGAGCGCTCGGCGTCATACCGCGCCTACAGTGCCCGCCACGAGGAGGCCCGCCAATACCTCGAAGCACACCGACAACCGTAGCCAGCCAGGAGCTCCTGGCTGATCTCTATGCCGTCGTCGAGGAGTTCGACTCCTCGGGCGGCACTGACGCTGCCGCCAACGGCGACGGTGGGGTTGCGGTCTCGGTTGCCTCGATCGACCGCATCGCGATCAAGCACGCCTTCGACTTCGCCTGCGATCGCCACGCCGACCAGCTGCGCCACTCCGGCGATGAGTTCATCACCCACCCCGTGGGGGTCGCTCAAATCTGTGCCGGGATGCGGCTCGACACCGAGACGCTCTGCGCCGCCCTGCTGCACGACACGGTCGAGGACACCAGCGCCAGCCTGGAGGAGATCCGGGACGAGTTCGGCGAGGAGATCGCCCAGCTCGTGGATGGCGTCACCAAGCTGACCGGGATCGCCTTCGAGAGCCGCGACGAGCGCCAGGCCGAGAACTACCGCAAGATGATGGTGGCGATGGCCACTGACGTCAGGGTGATCCTGATCAAGCTGGCCGATCGTCTGCACAACATGCGCACGCTGGGTGCGCTGCCCAAGCAAAAGCAGATGTCGAAGTCACGCGAGACGCTGGAAATCTACGCGCCGCTGGCCCATCGGCTGGGTATCCACGCGATCAAGTGGGAGCTGGAGGACCTCGCCTTCGCCACCCTGCACCCGCGCAAGTACGCCGAGATCAAGCAGCTCGTCTCCCAGCAGCGCAACGAGCGCGAGGTCTACGTCGAGGAGGCCGGCAAGTTCCTCTCCGGCGAGCTGCTCGACGTCGGCATCGAGGCCGACATCTCCGGCCGCGCCAAGCACTTCTACTCGATCTACACGAAGATGACCAAGAAGGGCCGCGAGTTCAACGAGATCTTCGATCTGACCGCGATGCGGGTGATTGTCGGCTCGGTCAAGGACTGCTACGGCGCGATCGGCGTCATCCACTCGCTCTGGAAGCCGCTGCCGGGACGCTTCAAGGACTTCGTCGCGATGCCGAAGGCCAACATGTACCAGGCGCTGCACACGACCGTGATCGGGCCGGAAGGCAAGCCGCTGGAGATCCAGATCCGCACCGAGGAGATGCACAGCCTCGCCGAGTACGGGATCGCCGCCCACGTCGCCTACAAGGAGGGCGCCGCCGCCGATCCGCGCAAGGAGAAGATGACCTGGCTGCGCCAGCTGGTCGAGGCCGAGGGCGAGCAGGACCCGGCCGAGTTCCTCGAGTCACTCAAGGTCGACCTCTTCGAGGACGAAGTCTTCGTCTTCACTCCAAAGGGCGAAGTGAAGAACCTCTCGGCCGGCTCGACCCCGCTCGACTTCGCCTACGCCGTCCACACCGACGTCGGCCACGCCTGCGTCGGCGCCAAGGTCAATGGCTCGATCGTGCCGCTGCACTACCAGCTGCGCTCCGGCGACATCGTCGAGGTGCTGACCGCGAAGCAGAAGCGCGGTCCCTCGCGTGACTGGCTGAAGCTGGTGCGGACCAGCCGCGCCCGCAACAAGATCCGCGCCTTCTTCAAGGAGGAGAGCCGCGAGGACGCCGAGAAAAAGGGCCGCGAAGGTCTTGAGGAAGCGCTGCGCACGCGCGGCCTGCCGATGCAGAAAGTCGCCGCCTCGCCGCTGCTGGTCGACGTGATCCGCGAGATGGGTTTCCGCAAGGCGACCGAGTTCTACATCGCCCTCGGTCAGGGCAAAGTCTCGACCAAGGCCGTCGCCAACAAGCTGATGCAGCGGCTGAAGGCGGGGGAGGCGGTCGAGGACACCGACCCGCTCGGCCTCGCCGGCGGTCACCGCGAGGACAAGGCGCGGCGGACCAAGGACGCCTCCAACTACGGCATCAGCGTCAAGGGCGCCGAGAACATCGCCGTGCGCCTGGCCAAGTGCTGCCGGCCCGTCCCGGGCGACGATATAGCGGGTTATGTATCCCTCGGCCGCGGCATCACCATTCACCGCACCGACTGCAAGAACATGAAGGCGCTGAAGCGGGCGCCGGAAAGGTTCGTCGAGGTCAGCTGGGACGGCGAGAACGAGTCCTCCTACCGGGTCGAGCTGCAGATCGACGCCTACGATCGCACTCGCCTGCTCGAGGA
>DATMIH010000162.1:0-2258 GCA_035554595.1 Solirubrobacterales bacterium | reverse complement strand
CCGGTCGCCTCGCGGCCGATGATCAGCTTCTGGATCTGGGACGTCCCCTCGTAGAGAGTCGTCACCCGGGCGTCGCGCAGGTAGCGCTCGACCGGGTAGTCGTCGACGTAGCCGGCGCCACCGTGGACCTGGATCGCCAAGTTGGCGCACTCGACCGCAGACTCGGTCGCATACAGCTTCGCCACTGAGGTCTCGGTGGTGTTCGGCCTGCCTTCGTCCTTGAGCACGCCGGCGCGGTAGACCAGCATGCGGCTGGCGTCGCGCTTGAGAATCATGTCGGCGATCATCTCCTGGACCAGCTGGAAGCGGGCGAGGGGGACGCCGAACTGTTTGCGCTCCTTGGCGTAGGCGACTGAGGCTTCGACGCAGCCTTCGCAGATACCGACGCAGCCGGCGGCGACGCTGTAGCGGCCGTTGTCGAGAGCGCTCATCGCGACCTTGAAGCCGTCACCGATCTCCCCCAGCATCGCGTCCTCGCCGACCTCGACCGAGTCGAGCGAGATCTCGCCGGTGTCGGAGGAGCGCAGGCCGAGCTTGCCGTGGATCTCCTGCGTGGTGAAGCCCTCGCTGTCGCAGGGGACGAGGAAGCAGGCGAGGCCCTTGTGCTTCTTCTCGGGGTCGGTCTGGGCGAAGATCAGCGCCACCTCGGAGAAGTTGGCGAGCGAGATCCACATCTTCTGGCCGCTGATCGACCAGCCGCTGTCGGTCTTGGTCGCGCGGGTGCGCAGGTTGGCGGCGTCGGAGCCGGTGTCGGGCTCGGTCAGGCCGAAACAGCCGAGCGCCTCACCCGAGCAGAGCCGGGGCAGCCACTTCTGCTTCTGCTCCTCCGTGCCCCACTTCTCGATCGAGCCGGCGACCAGCGAGGTCTGCACGGAGACGACGGTGCGGGCGGAGGAGTCGGCGCGGCCGACCTGCTCGACGATCAGCCCGTAGCCAAGGTAGTCGAGGCCGCGTCCGCCGTATTGCTCGGACACGGGGGCGCCGAGATAGCCGACCTCGCCCAGCTTGCTCGCCAGCTCGCGGTCGAAGCGCGCCGCGCGGTCGTTCTCTTTGACCCGCGGCGTGATCTCCTTATCGGCGAATTCACGCGCGGTTTCGGAGATCAAGCGCTGCTCGTCGGTCAACTGGAAGTCCATCTCACCCCTTGCTTTCTCGGTCTCTCCGGAACTGCATCAAATTCTCGTTCCAGCAGGTAGAGAATTTGATGCAGTTCGCCTTTTTGTTCATGGAAGTTCTCGGCCCAGAGTTGCCTTGAACGCTTCCTGGGCCTCTTTGGTACGGGGGCCTGGTGTTTCGGCCAGCTCGCTGCCGTCTACGGCCGACACCGCCTGAATCTCGCGCGTGGTTGAGGCTAGGAAGGCCTCTTTGGCGGCGCGCAGGTCGGCCGCCGGCCAGGCGCCCTCCTCGACCTCGAGCGCCTTGACCAGGCGGTCGCGGGTGATCGACTCGAGCACCCCGTTGTCGAGCGCTGGTGTGCGCAGGCCGCCCTGCGGCGAGACCCAGAAGATCGCCGAGGTCGGCGGCTCGAGCACGATGCCGTCTGGCTGGACCAGCACCGCCTCGTCAGCTCCCTGCGCCTTTGCCAACCGCGTCGCCTGCATGTTGGCGGCGTAGGAGAGTGACTTGACCCCGTTGAGGATCACGGTCGGCGAGTAGGTGACGGTGGCAACGCTGACCGTCTCAGCGTGGGCCGGGATCGGCTCGGACATCGCCAAGCGTCGACCGCCGCGGGTGACGATCAGCCGCAGCTGCCCGTCGGCGTCCCCGAGCTCAGCCAGCAGCGCCTCGATCTCGCCCTCCAGCGCGGCGCGGTCGAACTCGAGCTCGATCGCCGCCGCCGAGCGCCTGAGGCGGTCGAGGTGGTCGACCAGCGCGAACGGCTTCCCGTCATAGAGCCGGATCACCTCAAATGCGCCGTCGCCTCGATAGAGCCCGTCGTCCTTCAGCGGCACGACCGCCTCCGCGGTTGCGGTGATCCGCCCATCCACGCTTGCGAGCTCTCGCAGCACAGTCGCCATCGGCTGGCGAGGCTACTAAGCCACCCGTTCCGGTGCGCCTTATGTGGCCATGAGCCACATAAGGCGCACCGGAAGCACTAGACCGCTTCGAAGACCGTTGCCAGGCCCTGGCCGACGCCGACGCACATGGTGGCGATGCCGTATTTGGCCTTGCGGCGGCGCAGCTCGCGGACGAGGGTGCCGGCGAGGCGGGCGCCGGTGCAGCCGAGGGGGTGGCCAAGGGCGATCGCGCCGCCGTTG
>DATMIH010000161.1:0-39000 GCA_035554595.1 Solirubrobacterales bacterium | reverse complement strand
TGCAAGCCCGATCATCGCGCGGATCGGATACCCCGGCCGACCCGTCCAGCGCGTAGCCTGAAGTTCCTCGATCAACTGCCCAATCTCGGGCGAATCGAGGACAGTTTTCAGGGCGGCGGAAGCCGCTCCCCCTGCTACTTTGGGTGATGCCAAGCGAGGTACCTCTCGTTTGGACTGGCCCTCGGACGCACCAACGTCGCGAGGGCCTTTTTCTAGGTCATTGCCCGACCGAATCTACCGGTAGGATCGGACGGAAAACCGCTCTAGAGAGCGGAAAACCGTCTACGGGTTGCGTTTAAGAATGTCGTGATTGCAGTGATTGCGGAGCACGATCACCCCGTCATCCCAGTGCCACGTCATCCGGTTTTTCATGTCTATGGAAGCCTCGAAGACCCTGGGGTTCTTCTTGCCTCGAACCGGTTTCGTTCGAAGCGATGGGTGGCGTGGGTTTTCTCCAAGGCGCTGGATCGTCTCCAGAATCGAGGTCTGGAAGCGTGTCTCCTTCGCTTGGAACCGCTCCTTGAAGGAAGCGGGCACATCTACTTCGGGCATTTAGTCGTCGCTCAGAAGATGACGAATTGCGCCCTGGGCATCCGCGAATCGACGAGACCGTCCCGCCTTGAGGTCAGCCAACGACTTCGCCTCATCACGCTGCCACTTGCTCGACCAGTAGAAGGCCTGATCGGCGGGGATGAACATTGGCACCCGCCTCTTTCGACCGCTCTTGGCGTTGGTTGCAACCCGCGATGCCTGGAGCGAGGCAACACGCGATGATCGGGTGCGGAAGATCGGTTCTCTGGTTTCGACGGCGAACGAACTCACGATTGCGGTCCCTCCAGCTCTTTGACAAGCTTCCGATGGTTGCTTCGAACAGTTTTAAGTGCCTCAATCAATTCGTCAAGGCCGCCAGGCGACAGCGCAATACGGACAATGGGCTTCACTGGGATATAGCCCTTTTCCCGCAGGCGCTCCAAGTCGTCTTGGCTGGTGATTTCCGGTGGCACCTGCGAGCCAATGTTGAGGAAGATCGCGTTTGGCCCTGGCGTTCCCGTAAATGCATTGGCAAAATGCACGGGCAGTTCCTCGGCGCCGATCCACGCCTGATCCAGCTCGATCTGTTCCGGAGCTTTGGGCATCGTCTCTATCCTCGGCACCTGCGGCAGCTACCTTGACGGCTCGCAGCCAGTTTCAGCATAAGGCAGCAGCGACCCCGGGGTAGCTCCTGAGCGAAATCGGGGTATCGGAAATGCAGCTACCTCCGCGATTCCGCCCTAGGAGCGGGCTGGCGAGTTTCGCCAAGGCCTCCTAATCGGCGCTACCCGGCGCGGACCGCCCAGTTGTAGGGGTTGATCGCCTGTTTAGCCAGGGCCATGCGGGCGACGGTCAGGGCGGCGTTGCGGCCCTGGTCGCGCTTGCCACCGCCGGCTCGGGCGAGAGCCTGCTCCATCGTGTCGCAGGTGATCACGCCGAAGGCGCAGGGGACGCCGGTCTCCAGCTGCACGTCCTGGATCCCGCGGGCGGCCTCGGCACAGACGAAGTCGTAGTGGTCGGTCTCGCCGCGGATGACGACGCCGAGGCAAGCGACGCCGGAGAAGCGGCCCGTGGTGGCGTGCAGCTTGGCGGCGAAGGGCAGCTCGTAGGCGCCGGGCACGGAGACCTCGCTGATCGAGCCGGCCGGCACACCGGCCAGCTCGAAGCCTTCGCGGGCCCCGCTCAGCAGCCGTTCGGCCAGGTCCTCGTAGAAGCGGCCGACGCAGACGGCGAACTCGCGGCCGGAGAGCTGCTCCCGCTCGGCCTCGCCGAAGGTCTCGAGGAAGACCCCGGACTCAGCCACCCGCGGCCTCGTTCTCAGCGTCGCGCTCATCCTCGTCGCGGATCATCTCCTCGTCGAAGGCGAGGCCCTGGTGGTGCAGCGAGTGACCCATCTTGTCGCGCTTGGCGCGCAGGTAGGCCTCGTTGTGGACGTTGGGCGAGGACTCGATCGGCACCTGCTCAGAGACCGAGAGGCCGTAGCCCTCGAGGCCGACGATCTTCTTCGGGTTGTTGGTGAGGATGCGGATGCTGGTCAAGCCGAGGTCGCCGAGGATCTGGGCGCCGATCCCGTAATCGCGCAGGTCGGCGGGCAGGCCGAGCTTGAGGTTGGCCTCGACCGTGTCGGCACCCTCCTCCTGCAGCTTGTAGGCCCTGAGCTTGTTGAGCAAGCCGATCCCGCGCCCCTCCTGCGAGAGGTAGAGCAGCACACCGCGGCCCTCCTGCTCGATCTGGGTCAGCGCCGCGACCAGCTGCTCGCCGCAGTCGCAGCGCATGCTGTGGAAGACGTCGCCGGTGAGGCACTCGCTGTGGACGCGGACGAGCACGTCCTCGACCCCGTCGACCTCGCCCTTAACCATCGCCACGTGGTGCTTGTCGTCGACCAGAGAGCGGTAGCCGACCGCAGTGAAGTCGCCGAACTCGGTCGGCAGGGCGGTCGAGACGACGCGCTCAACCAGCTTCTCCTCGGTGCGGCGCCGGTAGGCGATCAGGTCGGCGACGGTGATCATCTTCAGGCCGTGGCGCTCGCAGTAGGGAATCAGGTCGGGAACGCGCGCCATCGTGCCGTCGTCGTTCATTACCTCGCAGATGACGCCTGCTGGCGTGAGGCCAGCGAGGCGGGCGAGGTCGACGCTGGCCTCGGTGTGGCCGGTGCGCTCGAGCACTCCCCCCTCCTTGGCGCGCAGCGGGAACATGTGGCCGGGGACGACGATCTCGCCGGGGCCGGAGTTGGGGTCGATCGCGACCTGGATCGTGTGGGCGCGATCGTGGGCGGAGATGCCGGTGCTGACCCCGCCGGCGGCCTCGATCGTGACCGTGAAGGCGGTCTGCAGCGGCGCCTCATTCTTCGCCGCCATCAGCTTCAAGCCGAGTTTCTCGCAGCGCTCCGCGGTCAGCGCCAGGCAGATCAGGCCACGGGCCTCCTTGGCCATGAAGTTGACCGCCTCCGGCGTAGCGAACTGCGCCGCCATCACCAGGTCGCCCTCGTTCTCGCGGTCCTCGCCGTCGCAGACGACGACCATGCGTCCCTCGCGGATCTCCTCGATCCCTTCCTCGATCGTCGAGAACGGGCTCTCCCCCGCCTCGCCAACCGCCCCGTCTGTCTTCTGCGTCTCGGTCATCCGACTCACGTGCGCTCCTTTCCGGCGAATGGCGCCGCCAATCGCTCAACATACTTCGCCACCACATCGCACTCGACGTTCAGCTTGTCTCCGACCCTGGCCTCACCCAGGGTCGTCCGCTCCAGGGTCTCGGGTATGAGGGAAACAACAGCCCAAGAGTCGCCCAAATCCGCGACGGTAAGGCTGACGCCGTCGAGCGTGATCGAGCCCTTCTCGACCACGTAGCGGATCAGCTCCGGGCCGAGGCCGACCTGGAGGCGGCGGGCGAAGCCGTCCTCCTCGATCGAGGCGACCGTGCCGACCCCGTCGGCGTGGCCCTGGACGATGTGGCCGCCGAGCCGATCGGAGGCCTTCATCGCCAGCTCTAGGTTGACCTTGTCGCCGCTGGACAGGCCGCCGAGCGCGGTCACGGTCAGGGTCTGGTTCATCGCCTCGGTCTCGAAGCCGTCGGCGTCGACCGCCGTCGCGGTCAGGCAGACGCCATTGACCGATACCGAGTCGCCGTCGGCGATCTCTGCGGCAAGGCCGGTCGCGATTCGCACGTGAGCGCCGTCGTCGCCCGTCTCCAGCGACTCGATCCTGCCGATGTCCTCGATCAGTCCGGTGAACATCACCACTCCTTGAATCGGGTCTCGATCAACGTGTCGCTCGCACCGGGGTCGACTGCCTCGGTGCGCCTGTCCGCTGCGAGCAGCACCGGCGCAACGAATACTCGCGCCTCGTCGATCTGCCCGGCGTCGGCGAAGGCCGCGGCGAGGGTCTTACCGCCCTCGAGGAAGAGACTGGTGATGCCGCGCCGGCCGAGCTCGGCGAGCGCCACCTCGATGCCGTCCGCGGTGAGCACTTCCGCGCCCACCGCACGCAGAGGCGACGTGTCGACTTCCGGAGCGACGACCACGAGCACCGGCGCCAAGTCGAGGGTCTGGAGCAACTGCGAATCGAGCGGAAGGCGTGCTTGGCGGTCGAAGACGACGCGGAGCGGCTGCCGTGAATCCGTTCCGGTGCGCTTTGTGTGGTCATGGGCCGCAAAAGGCGCACCGGAAGGGTCTGGGCGGGCCGTTAGGAGGGGGTCGTCGGTCAGGACGGTGCCGATGCCCACCGCGATCGCGTCGGATTCGGCGCGCCAGCGGTGGACCAGCTCGCGGCTCTGCTCGCTGGAGATCCAGAGTGAGGTGCCCGGTGGCGTCGCGGTCTGGCCATCGAGCGACATCGCCAGCTTCAGCGTCACCAGTGGCAGGCCGGTGCGGGAGTGCTTGCGGAAGGGCTGGTTGAGCATCCGCGCTGCGCTCGCCTCCTCACCGGCGGCAAACTCAACCTCGACGCCGCCGTCACGCAGGATCCCGGGCCCGCGGCCCGCGGCCTTCTCGCTGGGATCGTCGGAGGCGACCACGACCCTTGAAACCCCCGCCTCGAGAATCGCTTCAACACAAGGCGGCTGCCTGCCCTGATGCGCACAGGGCTCCAGCGTTACGTACATCGTCGCCCCGGTGGGGTCGTTTCCGCGCGCCGCACAGTCGGCCAACGCCGCCCGCTCCGCATGCAGATCGCCCAGTTCCGCGTGCCACCCCTCACCAATCACATTGCCGTCGAGCACAAGAACGGCTCCGACGAGAGGGTTTGGACTAACTCGCCCCCGTCCGCGCTCCGCAAGCTCCAATGCCCGCCGCAGGTGGGCCTTGTCCGTGCCTGTGAGCTGCGTATTCATCGGACCGATTGACTGGTCAATCAACCAAGCTTAGCGGGCAAGGTTGGGCTGTCTGTGAGCTTCCTCGCTCCGGGCGCACGGATACCCTGACCGCTCGCCGATGAAGCTGATCATCCAGATCCCCTGCCTCAATGAGGAGCAGACCCTGCCGGCAACGATCGCCGACATCCCGCGCCAGATCGACGGGGTCGACTCGGTCGAGCTCCTAGTCATCGACGACGGCTCGACCGATCGCACGGTCGAGGTCGCCCGCGAGCACGGGGTCGAGCACGTCGTGCGGCTGACCAACAACAAGGGCCTCGCCGCCGGCTTCCAGGCCGGGCTCGACGCCTGCCTCAAGCTCGGCGCCGACGTAATCGTCAACACCGACGCCGACAACCAGTACAGCGGCGCCGACATCCCCAAGCTGCTGGCGCCGATCCTCGCCGGAAAGGCCGACATGGTCGTCGGCGATCGCCAGGTTTCCCAGATCGAGCACTTCTCGGGCTCGAAGAAGGGGCTGCAGCGACTCGGCAGCTGGGTGGTCAGCCGCCTCGCCGGCACCGAGATCGCCGACACGACCTCGGGCTTTCGCGCCTACAACCGCGAGGCGGCGCTCGGGCTGCTCGTCGTCGACAACTTCACCTACACCCTGGAGAGCCTGATCCAGGCCGGCAAGATGCTGGTCGCGGTCGACCAGGTCGAGGTCGCCACCAACCCGCAGACGCGCGAGTCGCGGCTCTTCGACTCGACCGGCGGCTACGTGCGCCGCAACACGCTCTCGATCCTGCGCATCTACGCCCGTTACGAGCCGCTGCGGGTCTTCGCCAGCGCCGGGCTGGTGGTGGCGATCCTGGCGCTCGCCGCCTGGCTTCCCTTCCTGCTCGACTGGATCCTCAACGGCGACAGCACCGGCCACATCCAGTCGCTGATCCTCGGCGCCGTTCTCTTCATTGCCGCGATCCAGTTGCTCGCGCTCGGCGTAATCGGCGACCTGTTGGCTGGCCAGCGGGTGATGACCCAGCGCGTGTATGAGCGCGTGCGCAGGGTCGAGCTGGCACTCGAGGTGCCGCCTTCGCACTACGAGCCCGGCCAGTGAGCGGCCCGATTGACACGGTGATCGCCGGTTATTCGAATCCGTGGCGATCGGGACCCGAACGCGAGGTTCTGCGGTGAGCGCCGCGTCGCCAAACGGCAACCCGTCAAGCGCGGGACGAGGGACCGAGAGCACCGCCGACTACGGCAAGACCGCGAGTTTCCTCGCGATCGGCGTCGGCTTGACCGGGGTGATCACTTACGTCTACTTCTTCATCGCCTCGCACGTGCTCTCCAAGCCCGACTACGGGCAGATCACGGTGCTCTGGTCGGCCGTCTTCATCACGATCTCGACCCTCTACCGGCCGATCGAACAGCTGCTCTCGCGCAACATCGCCCAGCACACAGTCAAGGGCGAGCCGATCAGCGGCACGATGCGGGTCGCCTCGACGATCCAGCTCGGCCTCTCGCTGACCTTTGCCGTCGTTGCCCTAGCGCTGCGGGGACCGATCCAGAACGGCGTGCTGGAGGGCAACGAAACGCTCTACTGGGTCTTCTTCTCGGCGGTCCTCTTCTACGCCGCCAGCTACTTCGCCCGCGGTTTCCTCGCCGGCAGCAAGCGCTTCGGCCTCTTCGTCGCCCTGATCCTCTCCGAATCTTGCTTCCGCACGATCTTCGCGGTGCTGGTCGCGGTCAGCATCCTCAGCGGCCAGTCGGCGGTCGCGATCGGGATCGTCGCCGCGCCGGCACTCAGCCTCATCGTCGTACCCTTCGCATTTCAGCGTAGGGCGCGACGACATGCCCAAAGTCCCGACATGTCCTCCTCCGCTTCGCGTCCGGGCATGTCGGAGTCGGACGAGGGGCGCGGTGGCGAAACTTCGGTCTCGATGGCCAAGGGCGGTGGCTTCGCCGCGGCCGTGCTGGTGATCATGTTCAGCGAACAGGCCTTCCTCAACGCCGGGCCGCTGGTGATTCGCGGCCTGGAGGGCGCCGCCGCCGCTGGCTTCATCTTCAACGTGCTGATGATCGCGCGGGCGCCGCTGCAGCTCTTCCAGGCGGTCTCGACCAGCATCCTCCCCCACCTGACCAGCCTCCACACCAGCAAGGAGCCCGGCAGTGAGGACGAGTTCCACCGCTCGGTGCGGATGGTGCTGCTCGGGCTGGTCGCCTTCACCGCCCTCGCCCTCCTCTTCATGGCCGCGGTCGGGCCGAAGGCGATGCAGATCGCCTTCAGCAACAAGTTCACCTACGACCGTGAGGGCCTGCTGCTGGTCACGCTCGGCATGGGGCTCTACCTCGGCTCGGTCACGGTCAACCAAGCCTGCATCGCCCAGGGCCAGGTGCGCCGCGCCGCCGCCCGCTGGATCAGCTGCGCGGCCCTCTTCATCGGCTGGAACTTCGTGCCGCTCGTCAGCAACGAGTACCGCCGGGTCGAGCTCGGCTTCCTGCTCGCCGCCGGAGTCCTCTTCTCGCTCCTCTACTACGTCTACCGCCGCCCGCACGAACGGGCCGAGGACGTGCCGATGCCGGGCTCGCCGGAGGAGCTGGAGGCGGAGCTGGCGATGATCGACGAGAACGTCTAGGGCAGTTCATTAGGGTCCGTCGATGGGTGGCCACGACGCCGAGCTGATTCTCGTTGCCGGCGCCCTGCTCGCCGCCGGCATCCTCGGCGCCCTGCTCGCGGATCGGATCCGCATCCCGGGCCTGCTGCTCTTCCTCGGCCTCGGCATGCTGGCCGGCTCGGAGGGAGTCGGCGGGATCGAGTTCGACAACGTCGAGCTAGCCCGCACCCTCGGCACGATCGCGCTCGTCCTGATCCTCTTCGAGGGCGGCCTGACCGCCGGCTGGGGGGAGATACGGCCGGTGCTCGGCACCGCCGCCTCGATGGCGACGGTCGGGACCGCGATCACCGCCTGCGCGGCGGGTCTCGCCGCCCACTGGATCTTTGGCATCAGCGTGTTGGAAGGGATGATCGTCGGCGCCGCAATCGCCGCCACCGACTCGGCGGCGATCTTCGCCGTGCTGCGCCGCTCGACCTTGAAAAAGCGCCTGGCGCGCGCGCTCGAGGGCGAGTCGGGGATGAACGACCCGGTCGCCCTGCTGCTGGTGATTGGCTTCATTGAATGGATCCAGCAGCCCGGCTTCGGGCTCGCCGACATGGTCGGCCTGCTGGCGCTCAAACTGGCGATCGGCATCGTGATCGGCCTCGCCCTGGGCCGGCTGGCGACGATCGCGCTCGACCGAGCGCGGTTGCCGACCGACGGGATCTACCCGGTGGCAACGATCGCGATCGCCGCGCTCGCTTTCGGCGTGGCCGAGATCGCCCACGGCTCCGGTTTCCTTGCCGTCTACCTCGCCGCGCTCGCCCTCGGCTCTGCTCGCATCCCGGCCCGGCGTACGATCGTCGCCTTCCATGAGGGGGTCGGCTGGGTCGCCCAGATCGGCCTCTTCATCCTGCTCGGCCTGCTCGTCTTCCCCAGCTCGCTCGGCGATGTCGCCTGGGAGAGCCTCGCCCTCTCGGCGATATTGATCTTCGTCGCCCGCCCCTTCGCTGCCTTTGTCGCCACCGCCTTCTCGCCGCTCGACCTGCGCGAGCGCACGATGCTCGGCTGGGCCGGGCTACGCGGCGCGACGCCGATCTGGCTCGCCACCTTCCCGGTTGTCGCCGGGGTCGGCGACGGCCAGCAGCTCTTCGCGATCGTCTTCTTCGTCGTTGTCAGCTCGACCCTGGTCCAGGGGGCGAGCTTCGAGCCACTGGCGAGCCGGCTCGGGCTGACTACCAACGAGCCGGCGCTGCCGCGGCGGCTGCTCGAGTCGGGCCGGATTCGCCGCCTCGGCGGCGACGTCATCTCCTACCGGTTGCGACCCGGCGCCGCCGCGGCCAGTCACCTGGTGCGCGAACTTGGCCTACCGCGCGAGGCGCTGGTCAACGTGATCGTCCGCGACGGCCACGCGATCCCCCCGCGCGGCTCGACCGAGGTGCGCGAGGGGGATGAGATCCACATCCTCGTCCGCGGCGAGCTGCGCGAGGAGGTCGAGGAGCTGACCAAACGCTGGCAGGACGGACCGGTGGGGGCGCCCACCCCTCCCCGCCTGCCCCCCCGTGGCGCCCCACAGATCTTCTCGGTCGGGCCGGGTGGCGAGATCGAGGATCCCTCGGCGCCGACCGAGGTCAACGGCATTGCCGTGGTCTCGGTGCTGCGCAGCCGCCGCGACCACGACAGCTCCCTCGTCGCGCTTGCCGACGGTCGCTACGGGCTCGTCACCGAAGCCGCGGTAGCGGTCGGCGATCGCCGCGCCCTGGCCAACTGGTGCGAGCGCCGCGCCCAGCGCGTGGGGCCCGATGAACCGGCCGAGCAAGCCTGGTGGCAGGAGACAATTGGTGCCTTGATCGCGAGGGGCTGAGACCGGCGCATACTCGCGTCCTCAGTCGCTCGCGTGCAGGAGCACGCCACGCTCCCTGTCTCCTTGGCTCAGCCCCTCGTGCTTACTTCAGCAATTTCTGAATAGGCAGCGGCTGGATCGCTCGATCCAAAAACCGCTGAGCCAGCCACGAACAGTGATGCGCCGGCGTTTGCCACCGAGCCAACCGTCGCGAGGTCGATGCCGCCGTCGACCTCGATCTTGGCTTTGCCGACCAGCGGCACCAGGCGCGAGACCTTGTCAGGGGAGCCGGGGATGAAGGCCTGTCCGCCCCAGCCCGGGTTGACGGTCATGCAGAGGACGATGTCGGCGAGGTCGCGCAGCTCGGTGAGCGCCGCCGCCGGGGTGCCGGGATTGATCGCGACGCCGGCAAGGCAGCCGAGCTCGCGGATCGCGGCGAGGGTGCGGTTGGCGTGTGCGGTGGCCTCGGCGTGGAAGGTGATCGAGTCGGCGCCGGCCGCGGCGAAGGCCTCGACCTGGCGCTCGGGCTGCTCGATCATCAGGTGGACGTCGATCGCACCCCCGGCAGCGTGAACCTGGTCGGCAATCGCGCCGGCAACCAGCGGCCCAATCGTGATCGGCGGCACGAACTGCCCGTCCATGACGTCGACGTGGATCACCCGCGCGCCGGCCCGCAGTACCTCGTCCACCTGGGAGCCGAGTCGTGAGAAGTCCGCCGAAAGGATCGACGGGGCCACCCGCGGCGACGCAATGATCTCCTTCATCCGCTCGCTCATGTCTGTCCTGTGAGGACGCGCAAACCAAGCAGATCAAGGACGCAGGGAGCGTGGCGTGCTCCGCACGCGAGCGACTGAGGACGCCGATATGCGCCGGTTTGCAGCGTCCTCACACGGGCCTCATCATCGAGTCGCCACAGGTCTGGCAGGTCATGTCCTCGGTCGTGCTCATACGGGCAATCGTCTGGTGTTCACCGCAGTTGGGGCACTGGGAAACGAGCTCGAAGCGGCGCAGACAGTACACGCAGCGGAAGCGGCCCGGGAGCTGCGTCGGGCGCAGCCAGGGCTCGCCGCAACCTGGGCAGGCGGCGCGACGCATGATGCTCTCCCCTTTGGCGGGCTCAGTCATCGCCACCATCATCGCGCTTCGTGCGGCCGATGAAGAAACCGGTGGTGTGATCGCGATCAGGACGCAGCTGAACGCTGTACTCGGCGTCGATCGCCTCTTCGTTCTCGCGCTTGGAAATCGTGCAGGTCGAGTAGACCAGCGTGCCGCCCGGTCGCAGCGCCTCCATGCCCCTGCGCAGCAGCTCGGCTTGCACCTCGACCAAGCGCCCGATCGTCGCCGGCGACTTGCGCCAGCGCGCGTCGGGACGGGAGGCGAGGGCACCGAGGTCCGAGCAGGGGGCGTCGAGCAGGACGCGGTCGAAGCCCGGCGCCATACCGGCCTCGGTGGCGTCGGCCTCGATTACGGTGACGCTACGCAGGCCCAGGCGCGTCGCCTGGGCCGCAACCTCGGCCGCCCGCTCGGCGTCGCTCTCGACCGAGATCACCTCGCCCCGGTCGCCCATCCGGGCGGCGATCTGGCCGGTCTTGATCCCGGGGCCGGCGCAGAGGTCGAGGACGTGCTCGCCAGGCTGGGGGTCGAGCACCTCGACAACCGCAGCCGAGCCGCGACTCTGTGGCGTCAACTCCCCCGCCGCGATCAACTCCGGCACCAGCCCCCCGGTCTGCCCCTCGACCACGATCATCTCGGCGGCGACCAGCGGCCACTCGCTTGCGGTGCGCTTTATGTGGTCCACAGCCACATAAGGCGCACCGGAACGGACTGGGTGGGCGGTTACGCCGGCGTCGCGCAGGCGCTCGATTACGGACTCGACGTCGGTGCGCAGGGTGTTGACGCGGAAGGCGGCCTCCTGGGGCTCGTTGCAGGCGGCGAGCAGGGAGCGGGCGCCATCGGGGCCGAGCTCGCGCCACCACATCTGGGCCAGCCAGAGCGGCGCTGAGTGCTTGACCGCGGCCGCCTCCGGGGTCGAGTCGTCGCCCAGTAGCGCCTCAACCAGCGCCTGGCGCTCGCGGCCGACTCGGCGCAGCACAGCGTTGACGAAGCCCGAGGCGTGCGGCGCCCCGGCTCGCTTGACCAGCTCGACCGCCTGGTCGACCGCGGCATGATCGGGCGTGCCGTCGGCGAAGAGGAGCTCGTAGACCCCTAGGCGCAGACCCGCCAGTACCGGCGGGTCGATCTCGCGCAACGGCCGATCGACGAGCCGGTCAAGCGCCGCGTCAATCGTGCCGCGGCGCTGCACGGCGCCGTAGCTGAGTCGCTGCGCCTGGGCCCGCTCACGGCCCTCGAGGCCGGCGGTGTCCGCCGCCTGGCGGAAGGCCAGCTCGGTGTGCGCTTCGCGCTCGAAGGTGGCGCGGATCGTCTCGAAGGCGAGCTGGCGGGCGGGGGCGATCACAATCTAGGCAGCGAGTGGCCGCGCAGGTAGGCGTCGGCGGCCATCGGCTTGCCGCCCGGAGGTTGGACCAGCTCAAGCCGCAGCGCGCCGCGGCCGCAGCCGAGCAGCAGCGCGCCCCACTCCGCCTTTACCGCGCCGGTTTTGACGCTGACGTCAACGGCCCGGGCGCGCCTCACGCCGAGGCGCTCGCCGTCGGCCATCTCCAGGTAGGCCCCGACGTGCGGGGTCAGGGCGCGCACCGTACGGGCGAGTTCGGTCGCTGGCCGCGCCGGGTCGAGGCGCCGCTCCTCGGCGGCGATCTTCTCGGCGTAGGTCGCCGCCTCCTCGTCCTGCTCGACAAACTCGAGCCGGGACTCCGCGAGGAGGTCCAGGGCCTGCACCAGGAGGTCCCCGCCCAGACTCGCCAGCTTTGCCGAGAGCGTTCCGAAATCATCCTCGGAGCAGATCGCCACCTCCTCGCGCAGGGCGACCGGCCCGGCGTCGAGACCCTCGGTCAACCGCATCACGCAGACGCCGGTGCGCTGCTCGCCGGCCATGATCGCCCGCTCGATTGGTGCCGCGCCGCGCCAGTGGGGCAAGAGCGAGGGATGGATATTGAGCAGCGGCCACTCGGAGAGCAGCGGCTCGTGGATCAGCTGGCCGAAGGCGCAGACGACGACCGCCTCGGGGCGCGCGGCCCGGATCCGCGCCAGCGACTCCTCGTCGTTGACGGAAGCCGTCTGCAGCAGCTCGATGCCGAGCTCAGTCGCGACCTCGGCAGTCGGCGGCGACTGCATACGGCGACCGCGGCCCTTGGGCCGGTCCGGCGGGGTAACGACCAGCAGCGGCCGGTGGGCAGAGCCAGACAGCTTGCGCAACACCTCGCCGGCGAACTCCGATGTGCCGAGGTAGACAGTTCTCAAGGCTGGGACCGTGAACGCGACGTGCTCACGGCGTGCTCTTCGGCTCGCGATGCTCGCCCTCGTCGGCCTCATCCTGCTCGGCCAGCGGCGGGCTGTAGCTGCCGCCCTCGCGCAGGGCGCGCAGGGCGCCCTTGCGCTGCGCGCGCGGCGCCCGGTCGAGGATCAGGATGCCGTCGAGATGGTCGAGCTCGTGTTGGAGCACCCGCGCCTCGAGACCAGATGCCTCGAGCCGGATCGGCTCACCGTCGACGTCGAGGCCGCTGAGGCGGACGTGCAGGGGACGCTCGACATCCATCGAGACGCGCGGCAGGCTGAGGCAGCCCTCCTCGGCGACGACGACCTCACTGGAGAGCCACTCGATCTCGGGGTTAACCAGCGCGGTCGGCTCGCTGTCGGGGCCGGCCTGGAAGACGAGCAGGCGGCGCAGGATCCCGAGCTGAGTGGCGGCGAGGCCGACGCCCATGCCGTCGCGCATGATCGAGACCATCCGCTCGACCTCGGAGCGCAAGTCAGGGCCAAAGTCCCGCACCGGCGAGGCCTTGCTCTTTAGCACCGGATCGCCGAACTTGACCACGTGCGCCAGCGCCGCGTCACGTCGCTCCAGCAGCTCGGCCTCGAGCTTGCTCTCGGCCGGCTCGCCGGTCTCCGTCTCGGCAGGTTCGCTCATCGAATTCTGAGTCTAAGGATCGAGCGGGCGCCAGTGCACCACGTTCGCACCCAATCGCCACGGATTCGAAACACCGGCGGTCACCGTCGATTGGGCACTCACTGCGGATCGACGTCGACCGAGATCGCCACGTCCTTCAGGGCGCGATCGGCGGCGAGGCGCTCGACCGTGGCGCGGACCGCGGCGACGGTGGCCTCGCGATCGCTCGCCTTCAACAGCAGGCGACGGCGGTGGCGGTTGCGGACGCGGAACATCGGCGCCGGGCCGAGCAGGTCGGTGTCCTCCGGTAGCACTGCCACGAGCCCCTCGGCGAGCAGGGCAGCGGCGCGATCGAGGTGGCGCTCGGACTCGGCCTTGAGCATGATCCGGGTCAGGTGGGAGAAGGGCGGGTAGCGCAGAATCCGCCGGCGCTCGACCTCCTCGGCGAGGAACGAGGTCGCGTCGTGCTCGGCCGCGTGGGCGATGCTGGGAGCCGTGGGGGCCAAGGTTTGCACGATCACCTCGCCGCCGGCCGGGCCGCGGCCGCTGCGCCCGGCGAGCTGGGCGACCATCGCGAAGGTGCGCTCACCGGCGCGGAAGTCGGGGAAGCGCAGGGTGGCATCGGCGTCGAGGATCGTGCTCAGCGTCACCTCGGGGAAGTCGTGGCCCTTGGCGACCATCTGGGTACCGACGAGGACGGCGCTCTCGGCCTCGCCGAAGGCGGCGAGGATGCGGGCGTGGGCCCCCCGTCCGGCGGCGGTGTCGGCGTCGAGCCGGAAGACCGGCATTGGCGCCAGCCGCTCGGCCAGCAGCGCCTCGACCTGCTCGGTGCCAACACCGGCGCGCGAGAGCGTGGTCGAGTCACAGACGCCGCAGGCACTCGGCAGCGGTTCGCGGTGGGCGCAATGGTGGCAGACGAGGCGCCCCGTGTGGCGGTGGACGATCAGCGAGACGTCGCAGTTGGGGCAGTTCCAGTGCTGGCCGCAGGAGCGACAGGTGAGCCAGGGCGCGAAGCCGCGCCGGTTGACCATCACGATCGCCTTGGTGCCGGCGGCCCGAACGCCCTCCAGGGCAGCCCAGGTCTCCGCGTGCAGGGCGCCGGAGCGAGGGTCGGCCTCGCGCATGTCGAGCACCCGCACCGGGGGCATCGCCTGGCCGTCGACCCGGCGCGGCAGCTCCAGCCGCGGCAGCTCCAGCCAGGACTCGGGTCGCGGCGTCGCCGTGCCGGCGACGAGCACGGCGCCGTTCTCGGCGGCGCGGCGGCGAGCGACGGCGCGGGCGTCGTAACAGGGGTCGCCCTCCTGCTTGTAGGAGGCGTCGTGCTCCTCGTCGATCACGATCAGGCCGAGGTCCTGCAGGGGCGCGAAGACTGCCGAGCGCGGGCCGACGCAGACGCTCGCCTCGCCGCTGCGCAGCCGCTGCCACTCGTCATAGCGCTCGCCGTCGGAGAGGGCCGAGTGCAGGACCGCGAAGCGGTCGCCGAGCCGGGCGCGAAAGCGGGCCACCGCCTGCGGCGCCAGGCCGATCTCGGGGACCAGCACGATCGCCCCCTTGCCCCGGGCCAGGGCAGCCTCGACCGCGGCGAGGTAGACCTCGGTCTTGCCCGAGCCGGTGACGCCGTGCAGCAGCTGCTCGCGCGGCGCTCCGGCTTCGCCGTCGAGGGCGGCGACGATCGCCTCGACTGCGGCCCGCTGCTCGGGCAGCAGCTCGGGACGGCCGCCGGGGGCGCCGACCAGCGGCTGAGCCGAGTGGCGCCGCACCAGCGAGCTGCGGGTCGCGATCAGGCCGCGCTGCTCCAGTCGCCGCAGCACGCTGCGATCAGAACCGACTGCCTCGCTCAGCTCCGGCGCCGACATCTCGCCTCCTCGCAACGCCTCGAGCACGGCCCGCTGCTTGACGCCGAGCCTCCCCTCGCCGCTCAGCGCCTCCTCCCCCGCCACGGTTATCTCGGCCCGCAGCTCCTGGCGCGAGCGCACCCGCTGGCCGGCGGCGCCGGTGCCCGGCGGCAGCACCAACTGCAAGCCGCGCGAGGGGGTCGAGCAGTACTCCTCGGCGATCCAGAGGCCGAGCCGAACCAGCTCCGGCGGCGTGCCGGCCTCGAGCGCTTCGATCGGCTCCGCGAGTCGCTCAGCGGGCAGCGACGAGGCGTCGGCGAGGCCGACGACGACGCCGAGGATGCGGCGCCGGCCGAAGGGCACCTTGACCACGCTGCCGACCGCGAGATCGGCCATCGCCTCGGGCAGGCGGTAGTCGAAGGGCCCGCGCAGTGCGCGGGCGGTGGTGAGCGGCTCGACCTTCGCTATCGACACCTGCTCACGGTATGGAGGGACGCGGACGGCGCGGGTATGCTGCGCGGCGATGGCGCTCAACCTCAGCCCCGGCGAGCAGGTGATCTTCCAGGGCCACCCATCCTGGCGCGCGATCCTCGGCTTCTACCTGAAGGGAATCCTCGTCGCCGCGATCGTCGGCGTCCTCTTCACGCTCTTCAAGGCCGGCAACGGAACCGTCTTTCTCGTCGTCCTCGTGATCGTCGCCGCGACCGTCGTGATCGGCTTCATCAAGCGCGTAGCCACTACCTACACGATCACTGACCGCCGCCTCAACATCAAACGCGGCATCGTCTCCCGCGAGGTCCAGGAGACCCGCCTGGAGCGGGTCCAGAACGTCAACTACAAGCAGTCGGTCTACCAGCGTGCGATGCAGATCGGCGACGTCGATTTCGACACGGCAGCGGGTGATGACTACAACTTCGTCTTCTACGGGGTGGCCGATCCCCAGCAGGTCGTGCACAGCGTCGACCAGGCTACGGGCACTGGCGCAGCCGGGTCACACGGTCTGGGCGAAGCCCGGCCGCCCAGCTAGCGGTTCGGACCCACACAACGATGTATGCTTATACATCGTGAATCGGACCCAGATCTATCTTGACGACGACCAGACAACGCGTCTGGATCGGCGTGCTGCCGCCGAGGGAACCTCCCGCTCGATGGTGATCCGCCGTGCGGTGGACGACTACCTCTCCCGCGGAGACGAGGGCGCCGCTGCATGGCAAGCGCAGTGGCAGAAGGCCATCGAGGGAACCTCGGGCATCGCGCCCTACCTCGCGGAGGGGGCCGAGTACGTCGACGATCTCCGCCGCGATGACGCCGAGCGTCTCTCGCGTTTCGAGCGTTGACGGTCGTCCTCGACACCAGCATCCTGATCGATCACCTTCGCGCCTCGACTCCAGCGGCGAAATACCTCGCGAGCCTGGACGACCGTCCGTCCTGCTCGGAGATCAGCCGAATCGAGGTGGTCCAGGCCCTTCGCTCTCCCGAGCGGCGGGCGGCCGACAAGCTTTTCGCTCTGATTGCGTGGGTGCCCGTGAATGAAGCGGTCGCGCGCCGCGCCGGAGAGCTCGGCCGCCGCTGGCGGAGCAGTCACCCGGGCATAGGCGTGGCCGATCTCGCGATCGCCGCCACCGCGGAAGAGATCGACTCCGAACTCGCGACCCGCAACCTCAAGCACTTCCCGATGTTCGAGGGCCTCCGCGCCCCGTACTAGGGCTCAGGCAGGAGCTGCCTGGGCGCTGCCGGCAGCGCTCTTAAGCGCCTCAGCCCGATCCGTGCGCTCCCAGGTGAAGGCATCCCCTTCGCGGCCGAAGTGCCCGTAGGCGGCCGTCTGACTGAAGACCGGGCGGTGCAGGTCGAGGTAGCCGCGGAAGGCGCCTGGGCGGAGGTCGAACTCGTCTTCGACCAGGCGCGAGATCTGCGAGTCGGGGAGGGTGCCGGTGCCGAAGGTCTCGACCATCAGCGAGATCGGGCGGGCAACGCCGATCGCGTAGGCGACCTGGACCTCGCAGCGCTGGGCGAGCCCGGCGGCGACGACGTTCTTGGCGACGTGGCGCGAGGCGTAGGCGGCCGAGCGATCGACCTTGGACGGGTCCTTGCCGGAGAAGGCGCCGCCGCCGTGGCGAGCCATGCCGCCGTAGGTGTCGACGATGATCTTGCGACCGGTGAGGCCGGCGTCGCCGACCGGGCCGCCGATCACGAACTTGCCGGTCGGATTGACGAGGAAGTGCTGGCGCAGCTCGGCCTCGTTGAAGAGTCCGGGCGCCTCGGCGTTCAGCACCGGCAGCACCACGTGCTCCCAGAGGTCGGGCTTGATCTTCGACTCCGACTCGACGCCCTCGGCGTGCTGGGTGGAGATCAAGAGCTTCTCGACCTTGACCGGGCGACCGTCGGCGTAGCGCACGGTGACCTGGGTCTTGCCGTCGGGACCGAGGTACTCGAGCGTGCGGTCCTTGCGCACCGCAGCGAGCCGTTCGGCGAGCCGGTGCGCGAGGTGGATCGGCATCGGCATCAGCGCCTCGGTCTCATCGGTGGCGTAGCCGAACATCATTCCCTGGTCGCCTGCACCGGCGACCAGCAGCTTGTCTTCAGCCGATTCGGTCCGCGTCTCGTAGGCCTCGTCGACCCCCTGAGCGATGTCGGGCGACTGCTTGTCGAGCGAGACCAGGACGGAGATGTGGTCGCAGTGGTAGCCGTAGTCGCCGTGGTCGTAACCGATCCCGCGAATCGTCTCGCGGACCAGCTCGGGCACGTCGAGGTGGACGCTGGTCGAGATCTCGCCCGAGACCACCGCCATGCCGGTGTTGACCAGGGTCTCGCAGGCCACGCGGCCCTCCGGATCCCCCGCCATCACGGCGTCGAGAACGGCGTCAGAGATCGCGTCGGCGACCTTGTCGGGGTGTCCCTCAGTGACGGACTCGGACGTGAAGAGGTACTCGCCCTCGGCGAGTGGCTGGATATCGCTCATCGGCGAAGCCTAGCGGGGCGTGCGTGACCAAGCAGGGCAAGGACGGAGGGAGCGTGGCGTGCTCTGCACGCGAGCGACCGAAGACGCCGCCATGCGCCGCGTCAGGCGCGCCCCCGGCGGGTTCCCGAATGGGGCACGAAGTCAATCACCAGCGGCACGCCCTCGAGCGCGTAGGTCTCGCGCAGGCGGTTCTCCAAGTGGTAGGCCCAATCGCGGTTGATCAGCTTGCGGTCATTGACCTGGATCGCGATCCGCGGCGGGCGCTCACCGACCTGGGCGGCGTAATACATGCGCAGGCGACGACCGCGGCGCGAGGGCGGCGGCGTCTTGGCGGCAACATCGGTGATGAAGCGGTTGAGCTCGGGGGTGGGAATCCGCTCGGCGGCGCGGTCGGCCAGCGCCAGCGCCTTTGGCAGCAGGTTGGCGACGTTGCGACCGCGGGTCGCCGAGCAGGTGATCACGGCCGGGCGCAGGCGCAGCTTCTGGGTGACGCGGGCCCGGGCGTCGTCGACGTCGGTGCGGGTTTCGTCCCACTTGTTGAGCGCCAGCAGGGTCGCGCAGCCGGCCTTCATCGCCATCTCGGCGACGCGCAGGTCCTCGGCGGTAATCCCGTCGCCGGCATCGCAGACGACGAGGGCGACATCGGCGCGCTCGACCGCGTGTTCGGAGCGCAGCTGGGCGTAGTAGTCGACCGTGCCGGCGACCTTGGAGCGGCGGCGCAGGCCGGCGGTGTCGACCAGGATCACGCGGCGGCCGTCGACCTCGACCTCGGTGTCGATCGAGTCGCGGGTGGTGCCGGCGCGATCGGAGACGATCACCCGCTCGGAGCCGAGGAAGGCGTTGACCAGCGAAGACTTGCCCGCGTTGGGGCGGCCGATCACCGCCACCCGCACGGCGTCGGTGTCCTCGTCCGACTGGGCGTGCTCGCCGAGCAGCTCGACCGCGCGATCGAGCAGGTCGCCGGTGCCGAGGCCGTGGCTGGCCGAGACCGCCAGCGGCTCGCCGAGGCCGAGCTGGTTGAGCTCGGCGGTCAGGTGCTCGTCCTCGGTCCGGTCGACCTTGTTGGCGACGACGATCACCGGCACCTCGGCCCCCCGCAGGGTCCTGGCCAACTCAACGTCACCGACGCGGACGCCGGCGCGGGCGTCGACGACCATCATCACCACGTCGGCCTCGGCGATCCCGAGCCGCGCCTGGCGCTGGATGTCGCGGGCCAGCTCGGACTCGTCCTCGAGGTCGATGCCGCCGGTGTCGAGCAGCTCGAAGGCGAGCCCGTTCCAGTCGCATCGGACCCGCTTGCGGTCGCGGGTCACCCCCGACTCGGAGTGGGTGACCGCCTCGCGGCCACCGGCCAACCGGTTGACCAGAGTGCTCTTGCCGACATTGGGAAAGCCGACGATGGCGACGGTTGGCAGGCTCATGCCCAACCCTCCGACAGGTGCAACGTTTTTCGGCTCCCTGAGGACCGCAAAACGTTGCACCTCATTGGACGAGACCCCGCTCGCGGGCGAGCGACGCAATTCGCCCGACGACCTCGTCCTGGGAGAAGCCCGTGGTGTCGATCTCGAGCGCGTCGACGGCGGCGCGTAGAGCGCTGTGCTCGCGGGTCTCGTCACGACGGTCGCGCTCGCGCTGGGCGGCCAGGACCGTCTCGGGATCCTCGCCGAGCTGCGCGGCGCGGCGGCGGGCGCGCTCCTCGGCCGAGGCGGTGAGGAAGACCTTCAGCGGCGCCTCAGGGCTGACCACGGTGCCGATGTCACGGCCCTCGGCGACGTAGCGGCCGGCGGCGATCAGCTCGCGCTGGCGCGCCACCATCGCCTCGCGCACGCCCGGGTGGACGGAAACGCGCGAGGAGGCCTCGCTCACCTCGGGCTCACGGATCGCCGCGCTGACGTCCTCGCCGTCGAGCTCGACCCGCCCGCCCTCGAGCGAGATCAAGATCGAGCCGGCAAGAGCAGTCATCGCACCCCCATCGTCGGCGTCGACGCCGCGCCGCAGCGCCGCCAGCGCCACGCAGCGGTACATCGCCCCGGAGTCGAGGTAGGTGAAGTCGAGCTTGGCGGCGAGAGCGCGGGCCACAGTGGACTTGCCGGCCCCCGCGGGTCCGTCGATGGCGATGACCATAGATATGCAGTTTCGCGCTTCTCTCCCTGCGCAAGGAGTCAGAGATGGATGCTTGGTCGTTCCGCGCTCACGCAGCGTAGAGACGGCGGGCGCTCGCGGCGTTGCGCGCTCAGGCGCTTTGCCGCGCCAGCGAGGCCAGATCCGCCTCGAAGCCGGGGTAGCTGACCGCGGCGGCGTCCATCCCCTCGACCGCGACGCCCGCGCGCGAGGCGAGGCCGGCGACGGCGCCGAGCATCGCGATCCGGTGGTCGCCATGAGAGGAGATCGTGCCGCCATGCAAGCCCCCGCCCCCCTCGATCCGCATGCCGTCCTCGCGCGCCTCGATCGTCGCGCCGAGCGCCTCCAGCGCCGCGCAGGTGGTCGCCACCCGGTCGGACTCCTTGCGGCGCAGCTCGGCCGCGTCGCGGATCGTCGTCGTCCCCTCTGCGAAGCAGGCCGCGAGAGCGAGCAGGGGCAGCTCGTCGATCGCCAGCGGGATCTCGTCGCCACCGACCTCGGTGCCCTGCAGCGCCGAGGCGCGGACGCGGTAGGTGCCGATCGGCTCGCCGCCACGCTCGCCCACCGGCTCGAGCTCGATCTCGGCCCCCATCCGCTCGAGGATCGCCATCAACCCAGTCCGGGTCGGGTTGGTGCCGACCCCCTCCAGCGTCACCTCGCTGCCGGGCACGAGCAGGGCGGCGACGAGGAAGAAGGCAGCCGAGGAGAAGTCGGCCGGAACCGCCAGCTCGCTCGGCTCGAGCCGTTTGGCCGGGCGCACGGCAAGGCCGCCGCGCAGCCAGGCGACGTCGGCGCCGGCGGCGGCGAGCATGCGCTCGGTGTGGTCGCGGCTGCGGGAGGGCTCGCGCAGCCAGGTTTCCCCGTCGGCCAACAGGGCGGCGAAGAGCAGGCACGACTTGACCTGGGCGCTGGCGATCGGCAGCTCGTAGGAGATCGCCTGCAGCGGCGCCGCCTCGATCTCGAGCGGCGGCAGCCGATCCTCGCGGCAGCTCAGCCGGGCGCCCATCTGGCGCAGCGGCACGGCGATGCGATCGACCGGGCGGCGCCGGATCGAGTCGTCACCGTCAAGGGTCCACCTGCCCCCCGGCTGCCCGGCGACCCAGCCCGGCAGCAGGCGCAGCAGGGTGCCGGCGTTGCCGACGTCGATTGAGGTACTGCGGGCGCTGCGCAGGCCGACGCCCTGAATGCGGATCACGGGCGCGATTGCGTTGGGCGTGACGCCCTCGATTTCGGCGCCGAGCGCCTGCACCGCGGTCAGCGTCGAGCGGGTGTCGGCGGAGTCGAGGTAGTCCTCGATTTCGGTCTCCCCTTCGCCCATCGCCGCGATCAGGGCGGTGCGATGGGAGATCGACTTGTCGGACGGCGGGCGCAAGCTACCGCTCAGCGGCCCACTCGGGTCAAAGCGCGTCGCCATCTGAGCTAGACGCCGTTGCCGACGGCGCTGACGCTGTGGCCGAGCTCGCGGACCAGGGTCGCGGCGCGCTCGGCCTGCTCGTCGCCCGAGACCCAGAGCGAGACCGCGCCCGAGGTCATGTCGGGCGCCGGGTAGAGCGCCATGTCCTCGATGTTGACCCCGGCCTCGCCGAGCGCCAGCGCCAGCTCGGCGATCGTGCCCGGCCGGTTGGTGACGACGACGCGCAGCTCACGCAGCGGCCCGCCGGCGAGTTCAGTCTCGAGCAGGCGGCGGCGGTCGCTGCCGGCCTCGGCGTGCCAGGCGGTGACGGCGTCGCGCTCGCCCTCGCGGATCAGCGCCGCGGCCTCGCGCAAGCGCGCGGCAACACCGTCCACCGCCTCGGCAACCGCCTCGCGGTTGCTGGCGAAGATGTCACCCCAAATCGCCGGGTTGGCGCCGGCCACCCGCGTCGTGTCGCGAAAGCTCGGCCCCACCTCGGGCATTCGCTCGGAGTCCCGGGTCAGCTCCTCGACCGCCTGGCCGACGAGGACGTTGGCGACGACGTGCGGCAGGTGGCTGATCGTCGCCATCAGGCGATCGTGGGCCTCGGCGTCGATCGCCTGCACGCGGGCGCCGAGACCGGCGACGGTGCGCTGCAGGCGGTCGTAGAGCAGGCCGCTGGAGCGGGCCGATTTCGGCGTCAGGTACCAGCGGGCACCCTCGAAGAGGTCGACGCGGGCATTCTCTACGCCGGAAGTCTCGGCGCCGGCGAGCGGGTGGCCGCCGATGAAGCGCTCGTCGCCGCCGAGCGCGGCGACGATGTCGCGCTTGGTCGAGCCAACGTCGGTGACGACCGTCTCCGGGCCGCAGGCCGCGAGCGCGGCCTGGGCCAGCTCGGTCAGGCCCGCCACCGGGGCGGCGCAGAAGACGACCTCGGCGTCCTCACAGGCTTCGGCCACCACGGCCACGCCGCGGTCGATCACGCCGGCCTCGCGCGCCCGCTCCAGCGTCGCCGGATCGGGATCGAACCCCACCACCTCGGCCTCGAGCCGCTGCCGAGTGGCCAACCCGATCGAACCGCCGATCAGGCCGACGCCGAGGATGGCGATCCTCATCCGCCGCGCCGCGCCCTTGCTGCCGATGCGAGCTGGTCGAGGATGGAGACGGTCGCCTCCCAGTCGAGGCAGGGATCGGTGATCGACTGGCCGTAGACGAGCTCGCCGTCACCGAGGTCCTGGCGGCCCTCGACCAGGAAGGACTCGAGCATGACGCCGGCGATCGCGGCGTTGCCGTCGGCGATCTGGTCGGCGATCTCGCCGGCGGCGATCAGCTGCCGGGCGGGGTCCTTGCCGCTGTTGTCGTGTGAGGCGTCGATCACCAGGCGCTCAGTCAGGCCGGCGGCGCGCAGCAGCTCGAGCGCCTCGGTGACACCCTCGGCCCGGTGGTTGGGAGCACCGCGGCCGCCGCGCAGGATCACATGGCCATCGGGGTTGCCGCCGGTGTAGAGGATCGCCGGCGCGCCGGCGTCGTCGATGCCGGCGAAGGCGTGAGGCGCCGCGGCCGCGCGCACGGCGTCAACCGCAACCTGGACGTTGCCGTCGGTGCGGTTCTTGAAGCCGACCGGCATCGAGAGGCCGGAAGCAAGCTGGCGGTGAGTCTGGCTCTCGGTCGTACGAGCACCGATCGCTCCCCAGGAGACCGCATCGGCGATGTACTGCGGCGTGATCGGGTCAAGGAACTCGGTGCCGACCGGGAGGCCGTGGTCGAGCACCTCAAGCAGCAGCCGGCGGGCCACGTGCAGTCCGGAGTTGACGTAGAGCGAGCCGTCGAGATGGGGATCGTTGATCAGTCCCTTCCAGCCGGTCGTCGTCCGCGGCTTCTCGAAGTAGACCCGCATCGCGATCAGCAGGTCGCTGCTCAGCTTGCGCGCCTGCTCGGCGAGGCGGCCGGCGTAATCCAGCGCCGCCGCCGGGTCGTGCACGCTGCAGGGCCCGACTACCACCAGCACCCGGTCATCGCTGCCATCGAGCACGTTGCCGACTTCGCCGCGACCGCGCACTACGGCGCTTTCGCGATCGTCCCCCAATGGCAGCTCCGTGAGCAGCGCATCGGGCGAAACCAGCTCCTCGATCCGCTCGATCCGCTGGTCGCGGACCCGGTCTCGAGTCTCTCCCTTCATCCCGATCATCATCTTGCCTTCACCGTCCTCCACGTTCACAAGCCTACTTCCGGTTTCCCCGCCGCACGCGTGCGGCGAGACGAGTTCTAATGGCGCCCGGGCCCGTTGCTGCTTGTGGTGCGGCAGAGCCGCGAGGCCGGACGCCTAGCTAAATCGCCAGAAATAGGAGAAGCGCGCGTGGGCGAGCGCGGCGCCGGGGGCGCTGCTGAGGCTCGTCGTGTCGGCTGATTGCTTCACCTTCCCTGACTTTGTAGCAGGTGAGACGGTGTCAGTCGAGCGAAGGACTAGTAGGGATTGGCGAAACCCGCGTGTGCGGCTGGCGAGCGCCGGACCAAGCGGTACAAGGACGCAGGGAGGCCAAATAGCAGCGCTATTTGGCCGACCGAGGACGCCGTACCGCGCCGCGTCCGCCGCCGCCAGACGTGCGCGGGGGTTTCGCCAATCCCTACTAGGCCCAGGGGCGCTGACGCGGCACGCCCGCCTCGGCGAGCCGGAGCGCCTCCGCCTCGCTCGGATGGCTCTTCAGGAAGCCTTTGCACACTGTCTTAAGCGTGGAATCGTGACTGACCCGCCAGACCAAGAGGAGCTGCTCGGACCGATCTGTCCTTGCGAAAGCTTTCTCGAGATGAAGCGTGGAGTCCGCGACCCTTTTCGTCTGCGCGTACAAGCAAGCAAGGTTGTACTCCACGTCCGCCACGTATTGCTTGTCGGCGACAAAGGCCGCGACCAAGGCATGACCCGCTTCCGCCGCCGGGGACCCCAATGCCCACTTGGAGAGCTGTATGCCCGCGGCCAGGACCTCCAGGCTCGGCTTGAGCTGATCGCGGAGAAAAGCGAGGAGATCCTTGCGCTCCTTGCGCATCGCCTTAAGGCCCCACATCCTCCGAGCAAGGGTCTGCGCAACAGTTATTTGCAGCCACTCAGCGCTCACGGCCGCCGCCTCAAGTCGCTCCCGCTCGAACTTCTTCTTACCGTCGAGCGCCCAATTCGTGCGCTCAGCAACAAGGCTGTAATTCACTCGGTACCAGTCCGGATTGGCCAGGTGATCACCCATCCGTTTCCCTTCCAGGATCCGACGCGCCTCAGTGAGCAGATCGATCGCGCGCTTGTACTTGCCTTTCCGCGCGTAAAGCAGCGCCAGGTTTGCCCTCGCCCCGTAATTCGCCTTGTCCATGTTCAGCGCCGCGCTGTAGAGCTCCGCTGCCTTCTCCACCTCGATACCGCGCTGCCACTCGACTCCCGCCTTGAACAGGGCCCAGCTCATCGGGTCCTTCGCGGCCAGCGCCTTCCCCCCGGTCTCGCTCGTTACGCAGTGACTGACCCAGGCCGAGGTCGGAACGACGAGCCTGCGCACAGTGTCTGCCGCGACCTTTGGGTCAGCTGGAAGCAAGAACTGATCCGACCAGAGCGCGCCGGTGCCCCTCGAGGCAAGTTTTCGGTGCAGCTCGACGCTGATGCCCGGGCCGCTTACCAACGTGGCAGGTTGCAGCTCACCGGTCACCTTAACGTGGCGCCTGGGAAGCAATGCCAGGAAAATGCCGATCAAAGCGGCAGCGAACTTCCCCTGTTCACCCGCCTCCGCCACCTTCGAGAGCCAAGTTTCCTCGGTCGCGCTCGCGCCGGAGACGAGCTTCAGATAGCGGTGCCGGGAGTCGGCTTCGATCCACCTTCTCATCAGCGCCGCCGTGCCGGCACCCAATTTCGGGTCGAAGGCCGAGTCGTCGAGGTTTGCGATCGTCACCGTCGCTTCGCGGATCCTGCCCGCAGGCCAACGGTCTTTGAACCAAGGGAGCAGTGACTGGATCCTGATCAGAATGAGGCACGTCACGGCAAGGACTGCGAGTCCGAGAAAGATGGCGCCAAACACGGCGAGGACGTCTTCGCCGAAGCTTTTGATCCGTTCTAAGAAGCTCGGGTCCGAGCTTTCTTCGACGCCGGTCGCAGCGCATCTCCCCGCTGGCTTGGCCGCGAGCGATTCCAGGTATGCCTTGTTGGCTTCCGCCTTTTCCCCACTCTGCAGGAGAGCTTTGGCAATCGCACACGAATGTTCGCGGCCAATCTTTGCCAGGCCTTCCCGTCCGCAGCGCACGGTTGCGCCCGTGCTCAGCGCCTCTTCGAAGGCGGCTTCCGCTGCTTTCACTCGACCCAAGGCAAGCAGCGCATTGCCGCCGCGACAGGGGGCAGGTGGAATTTCCCTCGCCTGACCCAGTGCCGACTTCGGCCCGGCGGCGGAGGATGCAGGAGCAAAGACAAGCGCACCGACGAGCAGCACGATCAGGCCCGCGAGCTGCACCCAACCGAGTCGGCCCCGCCTTTCCGGGTTGCTCATCGGACCACCCTCGTCCAGGCCAAGTCGAGATACAAGGGTTACAAGGGTGAAATTTGACTAGTAGCAACGGGTGAAGTGGTGAGCACCTCGGTGCTCACATTCCTTCCCGGGCCTTCGAAGAACGAGAGCTCGCTAATTTGTCCGACCCGCCGCGTCTCAGCCGAGGATTTCGCCAAGAGCGGCGAGGAAGCGTCCGTTCTCCGCGGCGGTGCCGTAGGAGACGCGGATGTGGCCGGGGTCGCCCAGGGGGGTTCCGGGACGGACGGCGATCTGGCGTTCGGCGAGGCCGGCGACGATCTCCGCCTCCGCGGCATCGCCGAGGTCGATCCAGGAGAAGTTGGCGTGGGTCTCGGCGGTGGTGAGGCCGAGCTCGCGCAGGCCCTCCCCGACCCGGAGGCGCTCGGCAATCGTGCTCTCGACCCGCTTGCTGACGTCGTCCTGGTGCAGGATCGCCTCGGCGCCGGCGGCTTGGGCCAGGGCGTTGACGCTGAACGGTTGGCGCACGGCGTCGATCGCGGCGCGGAACTTGGGCGAGCCGAGGGCGTAACCGACCCGCAGGCCGGCGAGGCCGTAGCACTTGCTGAAGGTGCGCAGGACGACCAGGTTGGGCAAATCTGCCAGCAGGTCGACGCTGGCGTCGACGTCGTCGTGGGTCTGGAACTCGACGTAGGCCTCGTCGAGGATCACGGTGACGTGGGATGGCAGGCCGGCGCAGAACTCGGCCACCTCGGCGGCGGGGACGTGGGTGCCGGTCGGGTTGTTCGGGTTGCAGACGAGGACGAGCTGGGTTGCCGCCGTCACCTCGGTCGCCATCGCCTTGAGGTCGTGGATGTCACCCTCGCCGAGCGGCACGCGGATCTCGCGGGCGCCGGTCAGCGCCGGCAGGTACGGGTACATCGAGAAGGCGGGCCAGGCGTAGAGGATCTCGGCGCCGGGCTCGCAAAGGGCCTCGGCGGCGGCGAGCAGAATCTCACAGGAGCCGTTGCCGACCGCGACCCGGGCGGGGTCGGTGTCGTAGCGCTCGGCGATGCGGCGGCGCAACAGCGTCGCGTCGGGGTCCGGGTAGCGGTTCATCGCCCCGGCCGCAGCGGCGATCGCCTCGATCACCTGCGGGTGCGGCGGCGAGGGCGACTCGTTGGAGGCGAGCTGGGCGATGCCGCCCGCCGCGATCGCCTCGGGCGCCTGTCCGGTCGGCACGCCGGCCTGGTAGCCCGGCATGCGGGCAAGCTTCTCGGCAAAGGTGACGCTCATACGCTCATTGTGCCGGGAGCAGCGCTACTGGGCCGCGTGGAGATCTGCCCGGAGCTCCTGGGTCGCTCCTAAATACACGTGCTCAGGCTTGTGGCCGACCGGGGCGTAGTAGTGGACCATGGTCCTGATTACCCTCGGCATCGCCCCCGGCACGTCGATCTCGCGGGCGCAGATCAGCGGCACCGTGTCGAGGCCAAGCCGGCGGGCGGCGACGGCCGGGAACTCAGCGTCGAGGTCCTCCGTCGTGGTGAAGAGGCAGCTGACCATCGCCTCGGCGCCGAGCGCGTTGCGCTCGAGCAGCTCGCGCATCAGGTCCTCGGTCGCGCTGACGATCGCGTCGGCTTCGTTGGCGCTGGCCTGCACGGCCCCGCGGACCGCGAACAGTCGCTCCTCACTCATCGTTTTGCATCTTCCCAGAGCCGGGCGATGTCCTTCTCCCCGAGCCGCCGCGCCTGTCCCGCGCTCAGCCGCCCGAGCTCGATCGGCCCGAAGCGCACCCGCCGCAGCTTGACCACCCGGTTGCCGATCGCCTCCGCCATCCGACGTACCTGGCGGTTGCGCCCCTCGCGCAGGACGATCTCGATCTCCCGCTCGCCGATGCGCTGAATCTCCGCCGGCGCCGTCATCCCGTCCTCGAGCTCCACCCCCCGCTGGAGCCGGCCCAGGTCAGCGTCCGACGGCGGCCGCCGCAGCTCCACCCGGTAGGCCTTGCTCACCCCGTATCGCGGATGCGTCAACCGATTGGCCAGCTCCCCATCGTTCGTCAGCAACAACAGCCCGGTCGACTCGGCATCGAGCCGGCCCACCGGATACAGCCGAGCCGTCGTGTCGACCAGTTCCACCACCGCGGGTCGCCCCCCAGGTTCCCGAGCCGTCGAGACGACTCCAGCGGGCTTGTTCACCGCCCAAACCTCGCGCGCCTCAGTCCCAACCAAGCTCCCATCCACCCGGACCTCGTCGGCATCAGTGACGTCCCGCGCCGGGTCCGTGACCACCGCGCCGTTCACCCTGACCCGCCCCTTGCCGATGATCAGCTCAGCTTTGCGCCGGGAGGCTACCCCTCCGTGAGCGAGAAACTTCGCGAGCCTCATGGGCGTTCGCGGGACCGGGGAAGGTCCCGACGGAACCTCCCCGCTGTTGTTCCGGCGGGACCTTCCCCGGTCCCGCCCACCCTCATGGCTCGGATCGTTGCTCCCCAGCCTTGAGCAGCCTCTCCCGCAACTCGCGCTCGTCCTCAGGTGTGGGGTCAAACTTCGATGGGTCAGGTAGTTGATCCAACCCGGCGAGCCCGAAGAGCCGCTCGAAGAGTTCCGTCGTCTTGAAGATCGCCGCGCCGAACTGGGACCGCCCCGACTCCTCGATCAGCCCCCGCTCGGCCAGCGTCTGCACCGCTGACTCGGAGGTGACGCCGCGGATCCGCGCCACCTCGGGCCGGGTGACCGGCTGCAGGTAGGCGACGATCGCCAGCGTCTCGGCCTGGGCCTGGGTCAGCGGTGGCGTGCGCGGCTTGGCCAGCAGACGACGTGCGGCGGCCTCGCTGGCTGGATCGCTGGCCAGGGCGAAGCCGCCGGCGACCTCGCGCAGGACGACGCCGCGCTTGCCCTCGGCGAGGTCCTCGCGCAGCAGCGCGATCGCCTCCTCGACCTGGCCCTCGGTGGCCTCGGTGGCCTCGGCCAGGTCGCGCGCGTTGACCGGCTGCGGCGAGAGGAAGAGCAGCGCCTCGATCGTCCGGGTCAGGTCACTCACTTGGCGCGGCCTCCTTCTTTGTGATCTGGATCGGCCCGAAGGGCTTGGACTGCTCCCAGGTCGCCTCCCCTTTGCGGTACATCTCGAGCAGGGCGAAGAGGGTGACGGCCTGGGTGAGGCGGTCCTCTTCGCCGAACTGCTCGTCGAAGTCGATGCTGCTGTGGCCGCGCAGCGCCTCGCGCAGGGCGCGCAGCCGTTTTTCCAGCGAGACGGTCGGGCGGATGTGATCGAGGTTCAGTTCCGGCGGGATCGTCAGCAGGTCGCCGAGGGCGGCGCCGAGCCGTTCCGGGTCGTACACGGCGGTGGCCGCGTCGAGCGCGACCTTGCGCAGCTCGGGCGGCAGCGGCGCCGAGCGGTAGAGGTAGCCGCGGGCCGCCTCGAAGCGCTGCTCCAGGACGGCGGCGGCGTCACGGTAGCGGCGATACTCGAGCAGGCGCGCGACCAGCTCCTCGACCGCCTCCTCGGGAGTGCGGTCCTCCAGCTCCTCCTCTTCGCCCGGCAGCAGCAGCCGCGACTTCAGCTCCAGCAGCGAGGCGATCAGGACGAGAAACTCGGTGGCGACGTCGAGCTCCAGCTCCTCGGTGCGCTCGAGGTGCTCGACGTAGGCGACGACGACCTCGGCCAGCTCGACCTCGAGCAGGCTGACCTCCTCGCGCAGGACGACCGCCATCAGCAGGTCGAACGGACCGGCGAAGACGTCGAGGTCGAGATCCAGCTCGGCGACGGTCACCCCGGCACCGTAACGCCCCTAAACGACACCCACCCGCCCACCCCCGGATGCGGAAGCAACCGAACGTGCATATCTGATTCTTCGTGAGGGAGCGAAAGCAGAGGAGGTGGGCGGAATTTATGTCAACCGAAGCCCATGCGCTGGCGGACCTCGGCGACGACTGGCGCGGCGATTGCGCGGGCCTTCTCGGCGCCGGCGGCGAGGGTCGCATCCAGCGCCGCCTCGTCCGGGCGCAGCTCGGCGTAGCGCTCGCGGACCGGGGCCAGGTACTCCACCACGGCCTCCGCCACGGCCTTCTTGAAGTCGCCGTAGCCGGCGCCCTCGAACTCGGCCTCGACCGTGGCCGGCTCAACCCCGCGAGCGACCGCGTAGATGTCGATCAGGTTGGTGATCCCGGGCTTGTCGGGCGCGCGGCGGACCTCACGGCCGGAGTCGGTGACGGCGCTGCCGAACTTCTTGCGGATCGCGCCCGGCTCTTCGAGCACGAGCACGGTGCCGTTCTCGGTGCCGCCGGTGGTCGACATCTTCCGCTCCGGCTCCTGCAGGTCCATGATCCGCGCCCCGACCTCGGGCACGAGCAGCTCCGGCACGACCAGGGTCTCGCCGAAGCGCTCGTTGAAGCGGCGGGCGATCTCGCGCATCAGCTCGACGTGCTGGCGCTGGTCGTCACCGACAGGCACCTCGGTTGCCCGGTAAGCGAGCACGTCGGCGGCCATCAGCACCGGGTAGAAGAAGAGCGCCGCCGAGGCGAGCTCGCGCTGCTTGCCGACCTTTTCCTTGAACTGGTGCATGCGGTTGAGGTCCCCGTGCGAGGTGACGGCGGAGAGCAGCCAGGTCAGCTCGCTGTGCTCGGGCACGTCGGACTGACAGAAGAAGATGCAGCGCTCGGGGTCGAGACCGGCGGCGAGCAGGATCGCGGCCGTGTCGTAGCGGCGCTCGCGCAGCTCGACCGGGTCATAGGCGACCGAGATCGCGTGCAGGTCGACGACGCAGAAGATCGCCGGATCGCCGCGATCCTGGCCCTCGACGTACTGGCGAATCGCGCCGATGTAGTTGCCGAGATGCTTGCGGCCGGTGGGCTGGATCCCTGAGAAGACAATCGGTTTTGCCATCGAGCGGGCAGCCTAGACCAGCCGCCCATCCAAGTGGTGCAACGTTTTACGGCTCTCCCGAGACCGCAAAGCGTTGCACCTGAAATGGCCCTCACCGCCGTAACGCGTTGTGGCCCGGTGGGCGACGCAAAACGTTGCACCTGGACGGGAGCTAGGCGGGGTCAGCCGCCGGCTCTGGCGCCTCGGCGCAGTCCGCGTCGGCGCCGTGGCCACACTCGCCGGCTTGGGCGGAGCCACGGCTGGCGATTGCTTCTACTTGGCGGCGGGGGTTCTCGATGCCGACGCCGGAGACTGCGCCGCCGATGATCATCAGGACTCCGGCTATGCCGATTCCGAGGTGGAAGGCGGAGGTTGAGGCGTCGGCGGAGGCGGTGCTTACGCGGGCCGCTTGGGCCGGGGGGAGCTTGTTGGTTTTGGGCACCGCCAGCGGCTGGGCCTTGGCGTCGGAGATGGTGCGCTCGGCGCGGGGGCCGAGGGGGCGGTCGCCGAGGTTGCTGTCGAGGGTCGAGCCGAAGTAGGCCGAGATCACCGCGCCGAGCACCGCGATCGCCAGCAGGCCGGCGACGCGGGAGACGCCGTTGTTGACGCCGGAGGCGATGCCGACGTGGCGTTCCTCGACCGAGTCGAGCACGGTCGCCGTCAGCGGCGCGACGGTGGCAGAGAGGCCGAGGCCGAAGATGAGGATCGCCGGCAGCACATCGGTGACGTAGTCGGCGTTGGAGCCGATCCGCAGCATCAACAGCAGGCCGAGACCACCGACGACCGGGCCGATCGTCATCGGCAGCCGCGGGCCGGTGCCGGAGGCCATTTTGCCCCAGCGCGGCGAGAGGAAGAAGAGGATCAGCGAGATCGGGGTCGTCGCCAGACCGGCCTCCAGCGGCGAGTAGCCGGCCACCTGCTGGAGGAAGAGGCCGACGAAGAAGAGGCCGCCGATCAAGCCGGCGTAAGTCGAGAGCGTGGTCAGGTTGGCGACGGCGAAGTTGCGGATCCTGAACAGGCCGAGGTCGAGCATCGGGTGGCGAGCGCTCATCTCGTGCAGGACGAAGAGGACGAAGCAGGCGATCCCGCCGATGAAGGGGATCCAGACCATCGGGTCGCCCCAGCCGCGGGTCGGCTGCTCGATCAGGGCGAAGACCGGGCCGCCGAGGCCGGCGGCCGAGAGCCCGATCCCGGTCCAGTCGATGCCGCGGAAGGCGTCGGGATCGCGGCTCTCCTCGACCGAGTGCAGGGTCAGCGCCACGGTCCCTGCGATCAGCGGCAGGTTGACCCAGAAGATCGCCCGCCAGGAGGTGAGCCCGATCAGCGCCCCTCCCCCGGCCGGTCCGATCACCGTCGCGATCCCGGTCCAGGCGGTCCAGGTCCCCACCGCCTTGCCGCGCTCGGCGCCCTCGAAGGTGGCGGCGACGATCGCCAGCGAGCCCGGCACCAGCAGCGCCCCGGCGATCCCCTGCAGGGCGCGGGCGGCGATCAGGAACTCGACCGTCGGGGCGATCGCGCAGAGCGCCGAGGTGGCGCCGAAGGCGATCAGGCCCATGACGAACATCCGCCGCCGGCCGAACTGATCGCCGAGCGAGCCTCCGACCAGCAGCAGCGAGACGAGGGTGAGCATGTAGGCCTCGACCACCCACTGCTGCCCCGCCAGCCCGGCGTCGAGCCCGTCGGCGATCGCCGGCAGGGCGACGTTGACCACGGTCGAGTCGAGGAAGACGACCGTCGAGCCGAGGATCGTCGCAACCAGGGTCAGGCGCTGGGCGCGGGACACCCGTCGAGTGTAAGACGCGCCCTCCATTGACTACCTCAGAGGGAGTGAATGGGGGGCAGGCGAATTCTGGGCGGGACCTCTGGGTCACCTTCGCGCGTATCCCTCATGTGAGACGACAAAAAAAGGCAGCGCGCCGACTCGTCTGCTTCCTCCTCCTCACCCTGGTGGCGGGCCTCGCCGCAGCTGCGACCTCAGCCGCCAAGGAGATCGGCGCGGTCGGGGCCGCGCAGGGGATCGTCACCGAGCGGGCCGGCGCCTCCTACCGCTACGTGACCGTCAATCCCCAAACCAAGCCAGCGCTGACGATCGTCGAGCGCATCGACATGAGCGACGGCGCGATCGATCGCTGGTGGTACCTGCGGGGCAACTACATCATCCCCGCGGTCGCCTATGACGGCAGCGCCGGCGGGCTCTCCGCCGACGGCAAGATGCTGGCGCTGGTGACCTTCACCCGCACCTACCCGCCACCGCCGACGAGGGTCGCGATCCTCGACACCGAGGTCTACCTCCGCCACCCGCGCCGGCCGGGGCAGCACCGGCCGCAACACGCGATCCGCTACTTGAACCTGCGAGGCCAATTCGCCTTCCAGGCGATCTCGCCGAACGCCTCGAAGCTCTACCTGCGGCACTACCGGACGCGCGATCGCGGCTCGGCGCATGACCGCCGCTCGGATGACTTCGACCTGTGGGTCCTCGACACCGGCAACGGGGGGCTCGCACCGCGACCACTGAACGTGAGCAACAGTGGTCGCCAGCTTGCCGGGCTGCCGATCAGCGGCGCGGCGAGCCCGGACGGGCGCTGGGCCTACGCCCTCTACGACGGTGACATGCATCTTCCCTTCCTGCTCGCGCTCGACACCGTCACGGGACGCGTCCTCCGAGTGGACCTGCCGGGACTGGAGCAGCTGCGCAACCCCTACATGCTGAAGCTGCGCCTTGACTCGGCGGGTCGCCACCTCGCCGTCTATCCCCGCTCCTCGGAATCGGGCCACGTCGCCCCACGAACAGAGCCGCTGCTGTCGGTGGACGTCGGCAGGCTGATGCGCTGGCACAAACCGGCGACCGCGACGGCGTCGGACTTCCTCGCCTTCACCACGACGCCGCGCCTCCCCGGCAACCTGGTCGAGCGAAGCGGGGTAATCGGCCAGTCGCTGAAAGGGCGCCCAATCCAACTGCGCCAGTACGGCGACCCGCGCTTCCGCGGCCGCGTGCTCGTCTTCGCCTGCATCCACGGCGACGAGTGTGCGGGGAGGAGCGTCGCGCCTTTGCGTGGCGGCTGCCCAGAGCCCAACGCAAACGTCTTTGTCGTCTCGAGCCTCAACCCGGACGGCAGCGCCGCGGCGAGCAGGCTGAACAGTCGCGGGGTCGACCTGAACCGCAACTTCCCTTCCCAGTGGCGGCCTCGCGGACAGCCCGGAACGCCCGAATATTCCGGGCCGCGGCCTTTCTCCGAGCCAGAAACTCGCCTCGCCGCGCACCTCGTTCGCAGGCTGCACCCGCAGGTGACGATCTGGTTCCACCAGATCCGCCGTGGTAGTGCCTTTGTCCGCGCCTGGGGGCCGAGCGCACCGGCAGCCCGCCTCTTCGCCCACCTCGCCGGGATGCCTTTCCGCTTGATGCGTTGGCCCGCCGGCACTGGGCCGAACTGGCAGAACCACCGCTTTCCCGACAGCGCGTCCTACGTGGTCGAGCTACCGCACGGAGCGCTCGCGTCGGGGCTTGCCGACCGACTCAACAACACCCTCGATCGGGTCGGGCGCTGGGAGGCGCAGGTGGGCGAAGATTGAGATGCTGCGCCGGAGAGGTGACGCTTGGGCGCTGAGGTCAGCGAGCGAAAGCTCATTCGGGAGGCCCAGCGAGGCTCGGGGGAGGCGCTCGCCGCGCTTTACGCCATGCACTGGCCACGTGCCCAGCGTGCTGCCTACCTCGTGGTCCACGATGCCGCGGCGGCTGAGGACATCGCCCAGGAGGCGTTCCTCGCCGCGGTTGACGGCCTCGATCGCTTCGACCGGCGGCGGCCGTTCGCGCCCTGGCTGCACCGGATCGTGGTCAACCGCGCGATCGACTGGGGGCGCCGCGAGGCGTTGCGCGCCGGCGGCGGCGAGCCGGAGGAACGCGCCGCTCCGAGCCACGCCGACGAGGCGGCGGGCGAGCTGATGCCGGCGCTTGCGCAGCTGCCACCCGAGCAACGCGCCGTGGTCGTGCTGCGGTACCTGCTCGAGTACACGCCCGGCGAGATCGGGCGCATGCTCGAACTGCCGCGGGGCACGGTCAACTCGCGCCTGCGCCGCGGACTGGACCGCCTGCGCGACCTGATCGAGGTGGAGGGATGAGCGAGGACCGCCTGCGCGCGCTGCTGCGCAAGGAGCCGCTTCCCGGCGCGGCAGAGGCCAAGCGCCGCGGACTCGCCCTGGTCGAACGGGCCTACGCGGAACGGCGTTCCGCCAATCGCCCGGTCCTGCCCCGGCTCGCTGTCGCGCTCGCCGCTGCGGCCCTGCTCGCGGCGCTGCTGCTCTCGCCCGCCGGGGCCGCGGTGCGCAGCTGGATTGGCGATGTCTTCACCGCCGGAGTCCGCAACGCGCGGCCGGCGCTCACCGAGGTGCCCGGCGGTGGCCGCCTGCTGGTGCAGTCCTCGCGCGGTCCCTGGGTCGTCCAGCCCGATGGCTCGCGACGCCTGCTCGGCCGCTATGAGGAAGCGAGCTGGTCCCCGCACGGCCTCTTCCTCGCCGCCGCCTCCGGGCGCACGCTGAGCGCGATCGAGCCCGGGGGCACACCCCACTGGTCGATCTCGGCGGCGGGACCCGTGAGCGATCCGCGCTGGTCTCCTTCCGGGTTCCGCATCGCCTACCGAGCGGGGCACTCGCTGCACGCGATCAAGGCTGACGGCACAGGAGACCACCTTCTCGGGCAAGCAGCGCCGATCGCACCGGCGTGGTTCCAGCTGGGCACGCACCTGCTCGCCTACGTGGATAGGGCGAGGCAGCTGCGCATCGCCGAAACCGACACGTCGCGGACGCTGGCATCGACCGCTGCCACAGCGGGCGTCACGACCCTCGGCTGGAGCGCGGACGGTCGTTTCCTGCTCGAACTCACACCCCACGGACTCTGGCTGCGCCGGCTGCGTCTCGACAAGCTCGCCGACCGGATACGGCTCGGCGCGGCTCGGCGCGTTCCACTGCCCGCGGGCGTCGTGCGCGCGGCGGCCTTCGCGCCGCGTCGCCACACGATCGCGGTGCTGCTCGAACGGCGCGGCGGCGCGGGCGCGCCACACAGCGAAGCCCTCTTGATCGACGCCGGCGGCGGCCCACCGCGTCGGCTCTTTGCCGTCTCGGGACGCCTCAGTCAGCTCGCCTGGTCACCCGACGGCAGTCGCCTCCTGCTCGCTTGGCCGGCGGCAGACCAGTGGCTCTTCCTTCCGGTCAGACAAGAGGATCACCTGCGGGCAATCGGCAACATCGCCTCCGTCTTCTCACCAGGTCACGCCGGAGCGGCACAGCTCCCCCAGATCGAGGGCTGGTGCTGCCCACCGGCTCCGAGCGGCAGTGGCTGATCAGCCGGACTCAAGCTCGCGCAACTGCTGAGCTGAAGTAAAGAAGTTCCGGTAGGCCAGGGCAGTGGCGACGAGACCGGCGATCGCGACGCTGCCCAGCAGGGCGTAGAGCAGGACCAGCTGCAGGCGGACCGCGTCGGTCGGGCTGGCGCCGGCGAGCAGCATGCCGACCATCGTGCCGGGGAAGAAGATCAGGCCGGTGGTCTTGGTCGAGTCGACCAGGGTGATCATCCCCGAGCGCAGGGCGCGGCGGACGAACGGGGCGGCGGCCTGCTGGGCGGTGGCGCCGAGCGCCAGGGTCGCCTCGATCTTGGCTCGCGAGTCGGCCATCTCATCGCCGAGCCGGTTGAGCGCCACGGCCGAGGCGGTCATTGCGTTGCCGATCACCATGCCGCCGACCGGGACGAGGTAACGGGCGGTCGGTTCGAAGACACCGAGGGCGACGACGAGGCCAAGGGTGGTGGCGCCGGCGAGGGCCAAAGCGATCAGCAGCGGCCAGAATGCACCCGGGACCTTCTTTGCCCGGCTGCGGGCGGTGAGCGCGCCGAAGACGACCATCACCGCCAGCAGGGCGAAGACGAGCCAGAGCGTGTCGGCCTCGAAGATCAGCTTGATCGCGTAGCCGACCGCGGTCAGCTGGACGAATGAGCGCACGGTGGCGATGCCGATGTCGCGCTCGAGGTCGGCCTTTTGCCAGTAGGAGATCGCGGCGGCAAGCACAACGAGTGCGAGCGAGGCCGCGACCTGGCCGGGACTGAGGTGGATCGAGGTGCTCAGGCCATCATCTCCTCGATCGGGCCGGCCTCGATCGCGCGGCCCTGCTCGAGCCGCACAACCCAGTCGCCGAGGCGGCGTGCCTGCTCGGGGTCGTGGCTGACCAGGACGATCGAGATCTCGAGCTCGCGGCGCAGCTCGGCGAGGGTGGCCTCGATCGCGTCGCGGGCGCTGTGGTCGAGGGCGGAGGTCGGCTCGTCGAGCAGCAGGACAACGGGCTCCTGGGCGAGGGCGCGCGCCAGCATGGCGCGCTGCTGCTCGCCGACCGAAAGCTTGGCGACGTCGCGCAGGGCGAAGTCCGGGTCGAGTCCGGCGAGGCGCAGGCAGCCCTCGGCAGCCAGCTCTTTGCCCGCGAGACCCGCTGCATAGGCCAGGTTCGACTCGACGGTGCCCTCCAGCAGCGCCGGGAGCTGCGGCACTAGTGAGACCTCGCGGCGCAGGGCCAGCGGTTCGTACTCCGCCAGCGGCCTTCCCCGATAGGTAATCGTCCCCGCGTCGGGATCCGCGAGCCGGTTGAGCAAACGCAGCAGCGTCGACTTGCCCGCCCCCGAGGGACCGACGATCGCGGTCGCTCCGGCCGGGATCGCGGCGCTGACCGAGTCGAGGACACGGCGATCGCCGCGGATCAGGCTGACCTCGCTGAGCTCGAACAGCACAGCCGCATCGTGACCGATTGAGGCGTGTCTGACTTTGACCCCCCATGCGGGTGGACAAAGTCAGACACCCCCAGCGCAAGAAGCCTCTCGCTTTCGGCCGCCGCCCCGCCGGGCCCGTGAGCGACTGGAACAATCGGGTAGGTGAATGCCGATGGCTAGAGCGATCTGGAGCGGCTCGATCAGCTTCGGGCTTCTCAACGTGCCCGTGAAGCTGTACAGCGCGGTGGCCCGCCGCGGCATTGCGCTGCGTGAGATCCGCGAGTCCGACAGCGCCCGGATCAAACATCGCCGCGTCGCCGAGGGGACCGACGAAGAGGTCCCATACGACAAGATCATCAAGGCTTACGAGATCACCAAAGACCGCTACGTGCCGCTGAATAAAGACGAGCTCGCCTCGCTCGACCCGAAGAAGACGCGCGCGATCGAGGTCCAGGACTTCGTCGAGATCGCCGAGATCGACCCGATCTACTTCGACAGCCCCTATTACCTCGGCCCCGCCGACGGCGCCGAGAAGGCCTACTCGCTGCTGGCCCAGGCGCTGGAGCGCTCGGGCAAGGTGGCGATCGCCCGCTTCGTCTTCCGCAACAAGGAGCACCTGGCGGCGATCCGCCCCGGCGACGGCGTGCTGACGCTGACCACGATGCGCTTCGCCGACGAGGTCGTGCCGCCGGAGGAGCTGGACGATGTGCTGCCGACCGAGAAGCCGAAAATCGGCAAACGCGAGGTCGAGATGGCCGAGCAGCTGATCGACTCGCTGACCCGCGACTTCGACCCCACGCTCTACCGCGACGAGTACCGCGAGGAGCTGCTGGCGATGATCGAACGTAAGGCGGCCGGCGAGGACGTGGGCGCGGCGCCGCAGGAGGAGCGCGAGCCGACCAAGGCGCCCGACCTGATGGCGGCACTGGAGCAGAGCATTGCTGACGTGCGCAGCAAGCGCGAGGACAAGAGCAAGCCGGCGAAGAAACCGGCGGCGGCCAAGGCGACAAAAAAACGCAGCGCGGCAAAAGCAAAAGCGAAAAAACCGGCGACGAAGACCGGCTCCAAGACCGGCGCGAAAAAAAGAACCAACTCGCGCGCCAAGGCCAAGTCCTCCAAGTAGCCAGTGGCCACGAGCCAGCAGGTCGAGGTCGATGGGCGTGAGCTGAAGCTCACCAACCTCGACAAGGTGCTCTATCCCAAGGCCGGCTTCAGCAAGGGCGAGGTCGTCGACTACTACGCCAAGGTGGCGCCGGCGATGGTTCCCCACTTGAGCGGGCGGGCGGTGACCTTGCGCCGCTTCCCGGAAGGGGTCGATGACACCGACGCCGCCTTCTTCGAGAAGCGCTGCCCCAAGCACCGGCCC